>CALMGC010000254.1 GCA_937863505.1 uncultured Sphingomonadales bacterium
CATCGCCACCCCCGACGCGCTCCACTTCACCCCCGCGCTGCCCAAGACCCGCAGCGGCAAGATCATGCGCCGCATCCTCCGCAAAATCGCCGAAGGCGACACAGACAGCCTCGGCGACACGAGCACGCTGGCGGACCCCGCGGTGGTGGATGCGCTGATCGCGGGGCGGGTGGGGTAGCACCCTGTACGCTCTCCTTCCGTTACCCTGACCTTGTTTCAGGGTCCAGCGCGGGGCGAACGACCACCGGTGGTCGCGCGTACACAGCTGGATGCTGAAACGAGTTCAGCATGACGGCTGGATGGACGGAGGAGCAGGTGAACCCTCGTCAGTCAGCGACGGGCTGTGCCGCGACCTTCTACCTCCGCCGCCAGAACCGCAGCCGCCAACCGAGCCGCCGCCCCACCCACAGCAGCGCAGCGACCACTAACATCCACGGAAACACCGCGACGGCGAAGGTCAGCAGCGCGGCCAGGCTTATCGCCAGCGTCTCCCCCGCGCCGTGCACCGCCAGCCGCACCGGCGCGAGGCTGCCACGCGAGGCGGTGGCGGCATAGTCGATGTTGATCTCCGACATCGCCACGCGGCGGCGCAGCTCCGCCTGTTCACCGCGCGCCGCTTCCAGTTCGGCCTGCGTGTCGGCGAACGCCTTTTCCGCCTGAACGAGATCGCCGACCTTGCCGTTGGCGCTGCCGATCAGCCGGAACAGCCGGTCCGCAAGCGCCTGCTTGGCGCGGACGCGCGCGTCGGTGTCGATCACCTGCTTGGTCACGTCCTCGGCGGTGACGTGCCGCGCGGAGACGGTCCCGCCCGCCCCGGTCGCCGCCGCGTCGAGCTGCCCCTGGAACGCGGCCGCGAGCCGGGCGTCGACCACCAGCGCGGTCTGCGCGGTCGTGGTCCCGCTCGCGTCGTCGCGGTTGAGGTCGGTCTTGACCACCAGGCACCGCGCGGAGCCGAGCTGACGGCACAACGCCACCTGCCGCGCCTGCACCGGCGCGATGTCGTCGGCATCGAGCGTGTAGGACAGGCCATAGCTGTAGGCGATCTGCGGTGCCGATACCGCCGGCGGCGGCGCGTTCGGCGCGCCGGCGATGTCAAGGGCGTTCATCTTCATCGAGCCCGCGTCGTGCCGCTGCCCACACCCCGCCAACGCCACGCACGCCGCCCCGAGCACCAGCCACCGCATACGCCTCTCCCGCGTGTCGAACACCTATCATCCAGCTAGGGATTGCTCGTCAAGCCCGCTTGCCTTCACCCGCCCCACGCGCAACGGTGCGGGTGAGGAGAGGCGGATGACCTACGATTACGTCATCGTCGGCGGAGGCTCGGCGGGGTGCGTGCTCGCCAACCGGCTGAGCGCGGACCCGGCGGCGCGCGTGCTGCTGCTCGAAGCGGGCGGGCGCAACGACGGACTGCTGGTGCGGATGCCCGCGGGCGTGTCGCAGCTGATCGCCAAGCGCAATGGGCAGAACTGGGGTTTCTGGACCGAGCCCGAACCGTATCTGAACGACCGCCGCCTGTGGTGGCCGCGCGGCAAGGGGCTGGGCGGCAGTTCGGCGATCAACGCGATGATCTACATTCGCGGGCACCGGCGGGACTATGACGAGTGGCGCCAGCTCGGGCTCGCCGGTTGGGCGTGGGACGATGTCGAGCCGTATTTCCGCCGTCTCGAACGCCACCACCGCGCGGGCGAGCATCACGGCGGCGAGGGCCCGCTCCACGTCTCCGCGGGCGAGAGCGTCAGCCCGTTCAACGCCGCCTTCCTCGCCGCCGGGCGACAGGCCGGGTACGCGATCACCGACAATTTCAACGGCCCCGAACAGGCGGGCTTCGGACGCTTCGACCTCACCACCTCGAAGGGGCAACGCTGGAGCGCGGCGGTGGCGTATCTCGATCCGGTCCGCGACCGCGCCAACCTGACGATCGTCACCGGCGCGCGGACCACCGCGATCCGCGTCGAGCGGGGCCGCGCGGTGGGCGTCGACTATGTTCGGGGCAAGCGCGGCGCGACCGAGCATGCGGCGGCGGGCGAGGTGCTGTTGTGCGCGGGCGCGGTGCAGACGCCGCAGATCCTGATGCTGTCGGGCATCGGCCCCGCCGACGATCTCCGCGCCGCCGGGGTGACGGTCCGCCACGACCTGCCCGGCGTTGGCGGCAACCTTCAGGATCACCTCGACGTGGTGCTGAACTGGCGCACGCGCGGCCTCCAGACCGCGTACAGCGCCACGCGCGGGCTGAGGCAGCTGACCATCGGGCTCCAGTACCTCGCGACCGGCGCGGGCTTCGGGCGGCAGCAGTTCCTCGAAGCGGGCGCGTTCCTCCTTTCGCGCGAAGGGCTCGACCGGCCCGATATCCAGATCCACGCGGTGCTGGGCATGTTCCGCGACCACGGCAAGCACCGGGCGACGGAGGACGGCTTCACGCTCCACCTCTGCCAGCTGCGCCCCGAAAGCCGGGGGCGCATCGGGCTGCGCTCGGCGGACCCGTTCGCCGACCCCGCGATCCGCGCCAACTACCTCGCCAGCGCCGAGGACCGGCGCGTGCTGCGCGAGGCGGTGCGGATCGGGAGGCGGGTCGCCGGGCAATCCGCGCTCGCCCCGTACAATGCGGGCGAGACGTGGCCGGGCGCGGCGGTGGACAGCGACGCCGACGTCGACGCCTGGGTCCGCGCGACCGCCGAGACGATCTATCACCCGGTCGGCACCTGCGCGATGGGCGCGGAGGGCGACGGGCAAGCGGTGGTCGACGCACGGCTGCGCGTGCGCGGGCTGGACGGCCTGCGCGTGGTCGACGCGTCGGTGATGCCGAGGTTGGTCGGCGGCAACACCAACGCGCCGGTGATGATGATCGCGGAAAAGGCGGCGGAGATGATCGGGGGAGCGGCGGTGCTAGCGGGATGAGACGGTTAGGGCGTAAGCTCCTCCCATGACCCACCCCTTCTTCTCCCTACACCGCCACGCCATGCTCCGCGTCGGCGCGGCGACGTCGCTGGGGAGCGTGGGAGATACCGCCGCCAACGCCGCCGCGACGGTCGCGCTCGCCCGGCAAGCGCACGAACAAGGGGTCGACCTGCTCGTCTTCCCCGAGCTCAACATCACCTCATACGCGATCGACGACCTGCACCTTCAGTCGGCCACCCACCTCGCCACCGACGCCGCGCTCGCCGAGGTCGTCGCCGCCACCGCCGACCTCTCCCCCGCCCTGCTCGTCGGCGCGGCGCTGCCCCGCAACGGGCGGCTCTATAATTGCGCGGTCGCGCTGCATCGCGGGCGGGTGCTCGGCGTCGTGCCCAAGACGTTCCTGCCCAACTATCGCGAGTATTATGAGAAGCGCTGGTTCGCGAGCGGGATGGGACTCGCCGGACTGACGATTGAAGTCGCGGGGCAGACGGCGCCGTTCGGCACCGACCTGCTCTTCACCGCCAGCGACAACCCGCCCTTCACCTTCCACGCCGAAATCTGCGAGGATTACTGGGCGCCCACCCCGCCCTCCACGCACGGAGCGCTCGCGGGTGCGCTGGTCTGCTGTAACCTCAGCGCCTCCAACATCACGATCGGCAAGGCGCGCGAACGCGACCTGCTCTCCGCCGCGCAGTCGGTCCGCGCGAAATGCGCGTACGTCTATGCCGCCGCCGGGCCGGGGGAGAGCACCACCGACCTCGCCTGGGACGGGCAGGGCAGCGTCCACGAACTTGGGCAACTGCTCGTCGCGTCCGAGCGGTTCGGCCACGCAGCCGGGATCGCGTATGCCGACATCGACTTGGAGCGCCTCCAGCAGGAGCGCCTCCGCGACGGCACCTTCAACGACGCCGCCATCGCCGCCGGGCACCCCGAAACGCGCTTCCGCCGCGTCGCGTTCGAGCATCGCGCGCCTGTGGCCGACCTCGGCCTCCACCGCCCGCTGCGCCGTTTCCCCTTCGTCCCCGACACGCCTGAGCGCCTCGACGCGGATTGTTACGAGGCGTTCAACATCCAGGTCGAGGCCCTGGCGAAGCGCGTCGCCGCATCGGGCGGGCGCACGCTGGTGATCGGCGTGTCGGGCGGGCTCGACTCCACCCATGCGCTGATCGTCGCGGCCAAGGCGGCGGACCGGCTCGGCCTGCCCCGCTCGGCGATCCTCGGTTTCACCATGCCCGGCTTCGCGACCGGCGAGACGAGCAAGGCGGCGGCCTGGGCGCTGATGCGCGCGCTCGGCGTCACCGCGGAGGAGATCGACATCCGCCCCGCCGCGCGCCAGCTCCTCGCCGACATGGCGCACCCGTTCTCGAACGGCGAGCCGGTGTACGACGTGACGTTCGAGAACGTGCAGGCGGGCCTACGCACCGATTATCTCTTCCGCCTCGCCAACCAGCGCGGCGGGTTGGTGGTCGGCACCGGCGACCTGTCCGAACTCGCGCTGGGCTGGTGTACCTATGGCGTTGGCGACCAGATGAGCCATTACGGCGTCAACGCGGGCGTACCCAAGACGCTGATCCAGTTTCTGATCCGCTGGTGCATCGCGACCCGCCAGTTCGACGAAGCGACGCATGGGGTGCTGGCGGGCATCCTCGCGCAGGAGATCAGCCCCGAGCTCGTCCCCGCCGACGCGACCGGCGCGATGCAGAGCACGGAAGCGGTCGTCGGCCCTTACGAACTCAACGACTTCTTCCTCCACTACATCGTCCGCCACGGCCTCGCGCCGTCCAAGGTCGCGTTCCTCGCCTGGCACGCGTGGCGTGACCCGGACGCGGGGCTGTGGCCGCTCGACTGGCCCGCCGACAAGCGCCGCGCCTACGACCTGCCGACGATCAGGCACTGGCTCGAGCGGTTCCTCCACCGCTTTTTCCAGACCAGCCAGTTCAAGCGGTCCGCCCTCCCCAACGGCCCCAAGGTGAGCGCGGGCGGCGCGCTTTCCCCGCGCGGCGACTGGCGCGCGCCGTCCGACGGGACGGCGGCGCTGTGGGTCGAGGAGCTACGGGCGAACGTGCCGTAGCGGGTGGCTACTTGTTCGTCCGCCCCAGCCGGTCCTCGTCCGCGCCGCCGAGCGGGTTGGCCTGGTTCTCCACATCGCCCTCGCTGGTGGTGAGCCCTTCCAGCTCCGCCGGGTCCTCGCCGGTCGCGAACGCGCCCTTCGACTGGCCGATGCCGGGGTTGCGCTCGAGGTCGTCGGGAAAGGGGCTGCCGTCGGTCTTGTCGTGCTTGCTCGTGCTCATGGAATATCTCCTAGCTGTCCCGTTCGTCGGGGGGCGTCTGCTTCGTCCCGCTCGTCGTCGCGGTGTCGCCGCCGAGCGCGCTCGGCTGGCGCTTCCGCATATCGCCGGTCTCCTCGACCCGCTGCCCCTTCATCCCCGGCTGGTCCTCGCCCGGCTCGGGGTGGTTGAGCCGCACCGGGTCCTCGAAATGCTCGTGCCCGCGGCCGCCGGCCATGCCCGGCGTGTTGTGCCCGTGCATCCGGGCGTCATCCTTGCTCATCTGATCTTCTCCTCGACGCTCCAACGCGCGAGACGCCCAAGCGGTTCGCCCGTCCGTCGCGACAGGGGCACCCCCTACCAATGTTGGACGGGCTGTGGCTAAGGCGAGCGGATGCGTGTCCGCCACTTCCGCCGCCACCTCGTCCAACGCGCCGCGACCTTTGCCGGAAGTGCGGTATCGAGCGACCGTAGAGCGAACTTAGCGAACTTCCGCGTCGCGACTCGGGCGCGCGCCGCGTTGCTGTTCGCGCTCCCATTGCTCCTTGCCGCCGCGCCCGTGCGGCCCGGCTTGCCGCATGTTCGGCTCGACACCCCCGAGGGCGCGATCGTGCTGGAGCTCGACATCCGCCGCGCGCCGATCACCGCCAACAATTTCCTCGCCTATGTCGACGAGCACAAGTTCGACGGCGCGACCTTTTACCGCGCGGCGCGGAGCAAGGCCGATCCGAAGCGCGGCTTCATCCAGGGCGGAGTGAACCACGTCGCGAGCAAGTCGAAGTTCCCGATCGACCATGAACCGACGACCAAGACCGGGCTGCACCATCTCGACGGCACGATCAGCATGGCGCGGTTCCAGCCGGGGTCGGCGCAGGGCGACTGGAGCATCCTCGTCGGCCCCGCCCCGTCGATGGACGCGCACGGCAGCGAGCCCGGTTATGCCGCCTTCGGCCATGTGGTCAGCGGCATGGCGGTGGTCCGCCGCATCCTCGCCGCGCCGACCTGGCCCGGCGCGCGTACGCCCGAGATGATGGGGCAGATGATCCATGATCCGGTTACGATCACGCGCGCGACGCGGGTGCCCTGACCCTCGATTTTTCGCGGTTTGTTCCTATCTTAAGAGGGTGGAATGGGAGCAAGATCAACATGTTGACGCTATCCGCCCGCGTCTCGCGCGGGCCGCACAAGGGCCGCCCGCTGGTGCTGGCGCGCAATCGCCGGGGCAGGATCGTGACCGCGCTGAGCAAGGCGGGCGATGGCCGCCGCGAGCACAGGTCGGAAGAGGAGGCCGCGCGCGCGGTCTGGGCCGAGGGGCATGGCGCGTTCTTCAGTGCGAACGGTCGCGGCGCGCACGCGGCGTTCCACAAGCCGCGCGCAGGTCGCCGCAGCGCGCGATGACCGCGCCGTACATTCTCGCGTTCGGCGACAGCCTGACCGCGGGCTATGGCCTGCGCGCGCACGAGTCCTTCCCCGCGCGGCTAGAGGCGCTGCTGCGCGAGCGTCGGCCCGGCGCGGCGGTGCAGAATGCGGGCGTGTCGGGCGACACCAGCGCCAGCGGTCGTGCGCGGCTGCCGCGCGTGCTGTCGCGCCTGCCGCGCCGCCCGGACCTCGCGATCCTCGAGTTGGGCGCGAACGACATCCTCCAGGGCGTCGCGCCCGAGCGGTTGCGCGACAATCTCGACTGGTTGCTCGGCGAGTTCGCGCGCTGCGGCATCCCCGTGCTGCTCGCGGGAACGGAGCTGCCGCCGTTTCTCGGACCGTATGCGGCGCGGTACAATGCGGTGTTCGCAGGTTTGGCGGCGAGGCACCGCGTCGCGTTCGACCCGCATTTCCTCGACGGAGTCGCGGGTGTCCCCGGCCTGACGCTCGCCGACCGGCTCCACCCCAATGCGCGCGCGATCGACACCGTCGCGCGCCGCATCCTGCCGCTGGTCGAGCGCGAACTCGACCGGGAGGCCACGAAGGCGGCGTGACGGTTACGCGGCGGCAACCATCTCCGGACACGATCGGGTGAGGTCTCGCGCGCATCGTGCCCCGATGATCCCGCGCAACGTATTCCGCAGCCGCTGGGCGGCGCTGTTATGGGCGGGCGGCATCCTGTGGACCGCCTACGACATCGCCAGCGCGCCGCCGGGCGCGCCGGACAATGCCGCCGGCGCGGCCACGATCGCCAACGCGCTGGGCTAGCGCCTAGGGTCGCGTCGCGACGTCGTCGCCGTCCTCCTCGTCGCCCGGCTCCGGCCCGTCGCCGGTCTCGAAGTCGTCCTGCGCGTCGTCCTCGTCCATGTCCTCCTCGGCCATGGTGACGGTGGCGTCCTCCTCGCCGACCTCGCCGTCCTCCATGACCAGATCGTCCTCCGGCTCGTCCGCGTCGTCCTTGTCGAGCCCCGCCACGTCCGGGTCGAGATCGGTCAGGATCGTCCCGTCGGACGGCCCGTCGCGCGTCGCCTCCAGGATCTCGGCGCGCTGGCTCTCGTCATAGCCTTCCTCGTCGAAGCTGTCGTCGCCCGACCCCTGCGGCATCACCCGGTTCCCGCCCATGAAACTCTCCGTTGTTGGTCCAGTGCCAATCGAACGACGGGCGGCGCGGGTTCCTTAGGCGGCGCGGAACAACCGCCCGCGCTCCGTCCATGCCGCCATCGCCAGCGCCAGCGCGCCCGCGACGGCGAACCCCAGGATCATCGGTCGCGCGCTGCCGTCGAACGCCTGCCCGATCGCCGCGCCGATCGCGGAGCCGATCAGGATGGAGGCGAACCCCTGCACGCTCGACGCGGTGCCCGCGATCGGCCCCATGTTGCTCATCGCCATGGACGAGAAGTTCGTGCCGATCAGCCCGAAACACCCCATCGTCAGCGCCTGCAGCAGCGCGAACATCACCAGCGTCTCGCGCCCGGTCGCGTAGATGGCGAGATGCAGCAGCGCGGTGCCCATCAGCGCGCACACCGCGCTCTGCGACAACAGCCGCTGCCCGAAGCGCAGCACCAGCCGCGAATTGGCGAAGTTGCTCAACGCCATCGTCCCCGCCGTGCTCGCGAATACGAGCGGGAGCAGCCCGGGCCGCCCGAACGCATCGCCGACCACCTGCTGGATCGAGTTCACATAACCGTAGATGCCGCCCGTCGTCGCGCCCGCCGCGAGCATGTACCCGAGCGACAGCCGGTCGCTCACCGTCCGCCGCCACCCCGCCACGATCCGCGCGCCTGATAGCGGAAGCCGGTCCTCGCGCGCCTGGGTCTCGGGCATCCGCCACGCGAACCACCCCGCCACCGCCAGCGTCAGCACCGCGATGCCGGCGAAGATCATCCGCCAATCGCCCCCGAACAACAGCACGCCCGCACCGAAATTGGGCGCGAGCACGGGCACGATCATGAACACGATGAACGCGGTCGACATCACCCGCGCCATGCTGCGCCCCTGGTAGCAGTCGCGCACCATCGCCACGGGGACCACCCGCGAACAGGCGACCGCCAACCCGCTGCACAGCCGCGCCGCGAGCAGCATCGAAAAGCTTGTCGCCCCCGCGCACAGGAGGCAGGCGATCGCGTTGAGACCCAGCGCCCACAACAATACCGGCCGCCGTCCATACGCATCGGCGAGCGGCCCGTGGATGAGCTGACCCGCGCCGAACCCGACCACGAACGCGGTGATGACGAACTGGCGCGTGTTCTCCCCCGCCACCCCCAACGCCTCGCCGATCGCGGGGAGCGCGGGCAGCATCGCGTCGATGCCGAGCGCGCCCAACGCCATCACCGCCGCGATCAGCGTCACGAACTCCCAAAACGGGAGCGGCGCACCCGCCAGCGGGACAGTCGGCTCCTCAAGCGGCGCGAGGCCGATCGCGGCTTCGTCCTCGACGGCTTCGGGGGTGGAAAGGGCGTTCATGCTCCTGCCGCCTAGCGATGCTGCGCCGCGGCACAACCCCGCGCGGCTCTGTTCGACCGCGCGCCGAACCGCTATGGTGCCGCCATGCTCGACACCCCCGCCGCCCCAAGAACAGCCGAGGTCCCGACGCTCAGCCTCGCCGATCAGGCACACGATCCGGACGCGTTCGCGAGCGCGTTCGGTGCTTCATTCGAGCGGTTCGGCTTCGCGATCGTCGCCGACCACGGCATCCCCGCCGATCTCGTCGCGCGGGCGTGGGCGGAGACGGAGGCGCTGTTCGCGCTGCCCGAGCCGGAGAAGCGCGGCTACCACGTCCCGGGTGGCGGCGGCGCGCGCGGCTACACGCCGTTCAAGACCGAGATCGCCAAAGGCGCGAGCGCCGTCGACCTCAAGGAGTTCTGGCACATCGGCCGCGAATTGCCCGCCGGGCACCGTTACGCCGGTGTCATGGCCGCGAACGTCTGGCCGGAGCGCCCGGACGGCTTCCGCGACACCTTCTCCGAGCTGTTTACCGCCTTCGACCGCGCGGGCGACCGGCTGCTGTCCGCGATCGCACGCTATCTGGGCCTCGCGCCCGACTGGTTCGACGTGGCGATGCGCGACGGCGATTCGGTGCTGCGCCTGCTCCACTACCCGCCCATCCTCGCCGACGCCGAAGGGGTGCGCGCGGGCGCGCATGAGGATATCAACCTCATCACGCTGCTGCTCGGCGCGGAGGAAGCGGGGCTGGAGTTGCTCGACCGCAGTCAAGAAGACGAGGGCGCGCGCTGGCTCGCGATCAAGCCGCCCGAGGGCGCGCTGGTCGTCAATGTCGGCGACATGCTCCAGCGGCTGACCAATCACATTCTCCCTTCCACCACCCACCGCGTCGTCAACCCGCCCCCCGAGCGGCGCGGCCGCTCGCGCTACTCGATGCCCTTCTTCCTCCACCCCGCACCCGATTTCCTGATCGAGACGCTCCCGGGCTGCGTGAGCGCGGAGAACCCGAACCGCTACCCGCAGCCGATCACCGCTCATGACTATCTGCACGAACGTTTGGTCGAAATCGGTTTGGTGAGGTAGGAGCCGTGCGATCGAAGGAGAATCACGTGGTTCGCGGGTGGCTCTGTTCATTGCTCTACGTGTTAGCTTCACCTGTAGTGGCTCAGGGAAGACACCCACCCATATCACCTCCACCTATCGTCCGTGTTTCACCTGAGACGTCCACCGAAGTTTTCGGGTCGTGGAGCGTGGGAAAGTTCGGGGAGAACTTCTCTATCGCTACCACCGCAAATCAGGGACAGAGTGTTCTTGGAGTCATGTGTGACTATTCTGGTTGTGTGACTTTTTTCAACCCACATATAACTTGTGAAGACAAGGCGTCCTATCCGGCTTTGATTAACTCTCCCGGCGGAGCTTTCTCGGACAATCTGACTTGTCGGAAGATTGGTGATAATTTTGTATACGCGCTGTCGAGCGAGAACCCTGTCATCGAGGCGATGTCAATCGGAGGGACTCTAGGTGTCGCCTTCCCGATGCAATCGGGAGAGTTCACGGTCTCTCGTTTTTCGTTGACCGGTGGGGCAAGGGCCTATGCTCGCGCGGCACAGCTGGTACATGCACCGATTGGCGCTCAGACTGGCGATGTTCGACTGTGATTCATAACTTAGCGCCAGTTTCTACCAGCGTTAGTATTGGCAAGCTGCGCGCTTTATTTGAGGAGATGCGCTATGACCGACAGCCCCGAAAGCCGCATCATCGCCGACGTCGCGATCAACGAGGAAGAGCACCCCTCCCGCCGCGTGACGCTCCCCGACGCGGACGAGGACGAGGTGCCACATCAGCCGGTCGCCGATGCGATCGCGGACACCGCGCAGGTCGGCCGGGAGCGGCCTGCCTAGGCAGCGCCGCTCGGGGCCGGGTGGGCCTTATTAGGGCAGCTCCGCGTCGGGGTTGAGCAACTTCGACCCCAGCCGCGTCAGCACCGTCACCGGATCGCGCCCGCCGCCATAGCCGTAGCGCGCCGCCTCCGCCTTGCCGCAGCGGCGCTCCCCGACGAAAATCCCGCACGGCGCGGCGGGCGTGATCGCGGCGAGCGCGCTGCCCGGTTCACCCGGTGTGCGGACGTCCTGCGTGGTGTCGCGCTCGGCTGGCAATGGAAGGCGGTAGCGGTCGGGCGAGCGTCCGCACACGACCACGTCGCTCGTATCGACTTTATCTCCGCAACGCCGCACGGCGGTGAGCCGTTCGGGAATGGCGAGCGCCACCGTCCCCGCCTGCAAGGCCACCGCCAGCATCAGCATCGCGCGCGCCCCTACCCCCACCCACCTTCCAGAAACCGCATCGCCATCGCGCAATGCATGGCCACGCCGCGCGCCATCACGCGCTCATCGATCATCATACGCGTGTTGTGGAGTGGAGGGTTAGCGGCGGCGTCGCTCCCTTCGGGCGCGACGCCGAGGAACGCCATCGCGCCGGGTGTCTGCTGGAGGACATAGGAGAAGTCCTCGCCGCCCATCATCGGCGCGGGCATCGTGCGATACGCATCCTCGCCGCCCAGCCCGGTCGCAACCTCGCGCATCAACGCCACCGCGCGCGGGTCGTTGAGGGTGACGGGGTAGCCTTCCTCGACCAAGGTTTCGACGCTCGCGCCGTGCGCCGCCGCGACGCCTTCCGCTACCCGGCGGAAGGTCGCGCGCATCTGCTCGCGCACCTCCGGCGACAGCGTACGAAGCGTGCCCATCAGCTCGACCTCGCCCGGGATGATGTTGTGCGACGAACCGGCGTGGATTTGCGTGATCGTCAGCACGGCGGGATCGCTCACCGGCACCTGCCGCGCGAGCGCGACCTGGAGCGCGGTGACGATCGCGCACGCGACCGGGATCGGGTCGAGCGCCTCATGCGGCATCGCCGCATGCCCGCCGCGCCCGCGCACGGTCGCACGCACTGTGTCGGTGCTGGCGAGCAGCGGCCCGACGCGTGTCACCACCACCCCGGCGGGCATGTTCGGCGAGATGTGGAGCGCGAAGGCGGCGTCGGGCGCGGGCTCGGCGAGCAGGCCGTCGGAGATCATGTGCTTCGCGCCGTGATGCCCCTCCTCGCCCGGCTGGAACATGAATACCACCGTTCCCGGCAGCGCGTCCCGCCCCGCGCACAGCGCTTTCGCGGCCCCGACCAGCATCGCGGTATGCGCGTCATGCCCGCAGGCGTGCATCGCCCCGGCGTTGCGCGACGCGAAGGGGAGCCCCGTCTCCTCCGCCATCGGCAGCGCGTCCATGTCGCCGCGCAGCAGGACCGTGCGCTGGTTGTCCGAGGCCCCGCCACGCAGCACCGCCACCGCGCCGCTGGTCGAGGGTCCCTCGCGCCACTCGAGCGGCAGGCCCGCCAGCGCCGCCCTGATCTTCGCGGTCGTACGACGGCAGTCGAGCCCCACCTCCGGGTCTGCATGGATCGCGCGGCGGAGCTCGACGACGTCGGCAAGCTCGGCCTCGCCGGCGGCGGTCCAGTCGGTGAGGGCGTCGAGGGTCATGGGGCGGGTCCTTTGCGAGGGTGCGCTTGTCTCACTCGGAGCAGGGCGGAGCAAGCGCCTACCCGGCGACGGCAAAGCCGCCGCCGTGACGTCAGACGAGCTTGGCTTCGCGAACTCGCTGGCCGGGCGGGCCGCTGCGCTGCGCGCACCAGCGCCGTCGCTGCGCCGACGCGCTTGCGATCCGCCTCACATCGTCGCTAAAAGCTCCTTGATCGCGACGAACGCGAACCCGACCGAGCTGTCCGCGATCCCATACGGCATGAACAGCGTGTCGCCGTGCTTCACCGCGCCGCAGGTGTAGACGACGTTGGGCACATAGCCCTCGCGGTCCTGGTCCGCCGCCGCGAGCAGCGGCTCGCGCGTGCGGCCGACCACCTTGCCCGGATCGTCCTTGTCGAGCAGCACCGCGCCGATCGAATATTTCCGCATCGCGCCGACGCCGTGGGTGAGCAACAGCCAGCCCTCGTCGAGCTCGATCGGCGCGCCGCAATTGCCGATCTGCACCAGCTCCCACGGGAACTGGGGCCGCAACAGCATCGCGCCCTCGTCCCAATGCGTCAGCGAGTCGGACTGGAGCAGGAACAGGTTCTCTCCGTCCTGCCGCCCGATCGTCATGTAGCGACCGCCGATCTTGCGCGGGAACAGCGCCATGCCCTTGTTGCGCGCCGCGGAACCGGTCATCGGCACCAGGTCGAACGCGCGGAAATCGCGCGTGCGCATCAGCTCGGAGCCGATGTTCGAGCCGTTATAGGCGGTGTAGGTGCCGAGCCACTCGACCGCGCCGTCGTCATGCGTGAACTGGACGAGGCGCAGATCCTCCAGCCCCTTCGACTGCGCGCGGGTGATGGGGAAGATCACCGTGCCGCTCAACGTCGAGTCGCGGTGACGATGGACGGTCACCGGCCCCTGCGGCAGCGCCTCCTCGCCATGGCCGGGGCTGTCCGCGGCGGTGGCGAAGGGCGGCTCGGGCGCGAGCGTCAGCTCGTTGCCGTCCGAGATGATGCCCTCGCGAAACGCGACGGAGCTGATGTGTCCCTCCCCCACCGCGCGCAGCGACATCAGGATGCGCAAGCTGCCCTCGGGCATCCCCGACTGGTCGAAATGCGGCACCGCGCTGGGGTTCATCAACGCGGCGGCGGCGTAGCTGTATTCGTGGCAGAAATACGCGCCGATCAACTGGCGCTTCTCGTCGCTGATCGTCGCGCCGTCGAGGTGCATCATGTCCTCGATCTGGTCGTAGCGGGTCATGAACACGCGCCGCGTCTGCCAATGCCGCGCCTCGAAATCGCGCAGCACCAGCTCGAGCTGGTCGCGCGTCTCGCCCGGCGACATGGC
Organism: uncultured Sphingomonadales bacterium; assembly: GCA_937863505.1. Classification (GTDB taxonomy): domain Bacteria; phylum Pseudomonadota; class Alphaproteobacteria; order Sphingomonadales; family Sphingomonadaceae; genus Sphingomonas. Next base: position 13,891 of record CALMGC010000254.1, read on the forward strand.
GAGCACCTCGCCGACCAGCCGCTCGGTGCGGCTGGGCATTCCCGCGGCGCCGCCCCAAGCGAGGTGAAAGGGCCGCACCACCACCCGCGACGGGTCGGCGTACAGCCGCAGCTCGTGATCGAACAGGTTCACGTCGAGGCCCGCCCCTTGTTATGCCACCCGCGCCGACGCACGCGGAGCAAGGCTCAGGCGGCGGTGCCGGTCGCTCCTGCCACGGTCGCACGGGCGCGCGAAAGGGTGGAAATCGCGCAAGACGCCATCTGTAGCGCCAAAATCGACTCGGCACCCTGATTGCGGTTGAGCCCGGTCGGCATCAGCCCGTCGAAACACCCGCCGTCCGCCTTGCTCGCGAGAGGCAGGTCGAGGTCGTTCGAGCCGAGGTACCAGCCATAGGCCTTGGTCGCCTCCGTTCGCCAGCGCTCGTCGCCGGTCGCTTCCCACGCGGCGACACACGCGTCGATCGTCGCCTGCGCCTCCAGCGGCTGCTGGTCGAAGGGCAGCGGCTCTTCGTACGGACGCCCGAAACTTTCGGTGCCCACCGCGCGGAAGCGGCCCTCGGGGCTGGTCTGCATGCCGACGATCCAGTCGAGCGTGTCGAGCCCGCATTGCAGCAGATCGGCGCGCTCCAGCGCGACGCCCGCGCGGATCAGCGCCTGCGGCAGGCGGGCATTGTCATAAGCGAGCACGATCTCGAACCAGCGCCATTCGGGCCGCCGCGCCTCGCCCAGCAAGGCGAGATGCTCGTCGGGGAAGCGTTGCAGGATCGCGCGCGCGAGTTCGTGACCGGGGCGCGCTTCCAGCATCGCCGCCGCGCCCAGCATCGCGAACGCCTGCGCGCGCGGGGAGCCGAGGTCGAAGGCGAGGCTGGCGGTGGCGTCGAACAGCGTGTGCGCCCAGTCTCGGTGCTTGGCGAGCCGCGAGTCGCGCGCGGTGACCCCCAGCGCCCACAGCGCCCGCCCGTTGGAGTCCTCCGACCCCGTATCCTCGCACCAGGTCCGGTCGAACGCCATGAAGTTGCGGAACCGACGCTCGTCCGGGTTCCACGCATATTGGACGAACGAGGCGTAGATCGTCGTCCAGCGGTCGTACTCGGCGTCCGACAGCTCGGGCACTATGTGCATCAGCATCAGCGCGCGGGCATTGTCATCGATGCAATAGCCGTGGCGACGATCGGGGACCGAGTAGATTGAGTGCTGGAGCATCCCCGTCGAGTCGCTCATCCGCAGCACGGCCGCGATGTCAGGACGCAATGGTTGCGCCGGCGTGGCCGGCGTTGCGGGGTGTCTGATAGGGCGTTGCGCGACGACCTCCGCCATTTCCGCCAGCGCGCGCTCGGCGAGGCGCGGCCACACCATCGTCCGCCCGCGCGCATAAGCGCGCTCCGACAAACGCCGCCGGTCGCGGTCGGAGCCGAGCAGATGGTTGATCTCGCGCGCAAAGGCGGCGCTGTCGCCGAAATCGACCAGCACGCCATGGCCGTCGCCGAGAATCTCGGTCGCGTGGACATAAGGCGTGGACACCACCGCCTTGCCGACCCCGACCGCATAGGACAGCGCGCCCGAAGTGATCTGCGCCGGGTTGGCGTAGGGCGTCACGAACAGGTCGGCGGCCTGGAGATAGTCGACCAGCTCGTCATGCTCGACGAACGTGTCGAGGAACTCGACATGGTTCGCGACCCCAAGCTCGGCGATCAACGCATGAAGCGTGTGACGGTATCTCTCACCCTCATGCGCGACGAGGTTGGGGTGGGTCGCGCCGAGCACGACGTACAGCAATCGCGGGTGCTCGGCGACCATCGCGGGCAACGCGCGGATCATCGTCTCGATGCCCTTGCCCGGCGAGAGAAGCCCGAACGTCAGCACCACCTGCCGCCCCTGCCAGCCGAAGCGCGGCTTGCCCAGGTCGGGGTCGACCAGCGCGCGGTCGGGAACACCGTGCGGGATACTGACAAGCTGTCGCGGGTTCGCGCCGTACACGCGAGTGAGGATTTCGCGTCCGCGCTCCGCCATCACGATCACCTTGGCGGCGCGGCGGAGCAACTCTTCCAGCACCCGTCGCTCGTCCGCACTCGGCTTTTCGAGCAGCGTGTGCAGCGTGACGATCAGCGGCAAGGAGGTACGATCGAGCAGCGTCAGGACATGCTCGCCCGCCGCGCCGCCGAAAATGCCGTATTCGTGCTGGAGCCAGATCACCTGCGCGCCGCTCGCCTCGATGGCGCGCGCGGCGGCGAGATAGTCGGCGAGGTTGTTCTGCGCGATCGAGCGCGTCACCTCGGGACCATAGGCATAAGGCGCTTGGTGATCATCCATCGCGTACAGGTCGACGCGCACCTCCGGGAAGCTCGCGCGCAAGGCCTGGAGCGTGTCGCTCGTATAGGTCGCGATGCCGCACTTCCTGGGCAGCGCGTTGCCGATCAGGGCGATATGGTCGATGGTCACTCCGTCGTGCTGCACCTCAAAGGTCCTTTTGCGCCAAGCGCGAAGACTCGCGGGCCTGTACGGGCGATGAACGCCGCCGCGCCAACATGGTTGCATTTCCGCTGCATTGCAACATGGTCGGCGCGGCGCACGGGACGCTCGCTTCGGCGCGTCAGCCGCGCCCGCGATAGGATGGGACGCCTTGGTCCGGCAGCCACAATCCGGCAGGCGGCGCGCCCGACTGCCAGAACACGTCGATCGGCATTCCTCCACGCGGATACCAGTAACCGCCGATGCGGAGCCAGAGCGGCTTCATCTCGGCATCGAGCCGCTCGCCGATGCCGACGGTGCAGTCCTCGTGGAACGCCTGATGATTGCGGAAAGCCCCGAGGAACAGCTTAAGCGACTTTGACTCCACGATCGACTCGGCGGGCGCATAGTCGATCACCAGATGCGCGAAGTCGGGCTGCGCGGTGACGGGGCAGAGACTGGTGAACTCGGGCACGGTGAAGCGGACGAGGTACGGACGACCGGGCCGGGGATTGGCGATGTAATCCAGGATAGCGGATTGCGGATTTGCGGGCAGGCCGCTTGTCTGGCCCAGGTGAAGAGGCGTCATGCGCGCTTATGTAGGACGCCGTGCCCGCCAACGCACCTCCCGCGCTGATCCCCATTCTCGGCGACCAGCTGAGCATGACACTATCCGCGCTGGACGGAATTGACCCGGCACGCGCGACATTGCTGATCATGGAGGTGGTGGAGGAGACGACCTACGTCCGCCACCACAAGCGCAAGATAGCGTTCATCCTTGCTGCGATGCGGCACCATGCCGCCGCGTTGCGGGAGGCGGGGTGGACGGTCGATTATGTCGCGCTCGACGACCCCGACAACACGGGCAACTTCACCGGCGAGATCGCACGTGCGGTGGAGCGCCATGCGCCCGAACGGATCGTCACGACAGAGGCGGGCGAGTGGCGCGTCGTCGCGATGCAGCAGGCGTGGGAGACGCTGTTCGGCATCCCCGTCGAGGTCCGCCCCGATACACGCTTCCTGTGCAGCATCGGCGAGTTCCAGGAGTGGGCGGGCGACGCGGGCTCGCTGGTTATGGAAGCTTTCTACCGGACGATGCGCCGCCGCACCGGTTTGCTGATGCAGGACGGCAAGCCCGTCGGCGGCCGCTGGAACTTCGACACCGACAACCGGCAGGCGCTCAGCGAGGCGGACATGTTCATGCCGCGCCCGCTTTCCTTCGCGCCCGACGCGGTGACGGAAGAAGTGCTGGCCCTGGTCGAGCAGCGCTTCCCCGATCACCCCGGCGTACGCGACGGGTTCGATTACGCCGTCACCGCCGCCGACGCCGAAGCACAGGCCGCCTATTTCCTCGCCCATGCGCTGCCCAAGTTCGGCGACTACCAAGACGCGATGCTGACCGGCGAGCGTTTCCTGTGGCACTCAATCCTGTCGCCCTATCTCAACGCCGGGCTGCTCGACGCCGCCGACCTGTGCCGCCGCGCTGAGGCGGAGTATCACGCGGGCCGCGCGCCGATCAACTCGGTCGAGGGCTATGTCCGCCAGCTGATCGGCTGGCGCGAATATGTCCGCGGCGTTTATTGGCGCGAGGGGCCGGACTACCAACGCCGCAACCATTTCGGCAACACCCGCGCGCTGCCCGGCTGGTATTGGACCGGCGAGACCGACATGCATTGCCTGGCGGAGGCGCTGGGCCAGACCGTCGCCACCGCGCACGCGCATCATATCCAGCGGCTGATGGTGACCGGCAACTTTGCCGCGCTGATCGGCGCGGACCCGTATCAGGTGCATATCTGGTATCTGGAGATCTACATCGACGCCTATGAGTGGGTCGAGCTCGTCAACACGCTCGGCATCAGCCAATATGGCGACGGCGGCGTGGTCGCGTCCAAGCCGTACGTCGCGTCGGGCGCGTACATCAACCGGATGAGCGACTATTGCGCGCATTGCCGCTACGACGTGACGGAGCGCGTCGGCGAGGACGCTTGCCCCTTCAACGCGCTCTACTGGGACTTCCTCGCGCGAAACGAAGCCAAGCTCCGCGAGAACCCGCGCCTGAACATGCCCTACCGCAACTGGGACCGCTGGAGCGCGAAGGCGAAAGCCGAGACGCGCGCGCAGGCGGCGGCGTTCCTGGCGAAGCTCGACGCGGAACCGAAAACGTATTGAGCGCCGCATGGCGAGTGGCGCGATTGATCTGCCTGCTAGGCGGTGCCCGGAACACTTTCGCCTCTGAAGTGGACAGCCCTTCCCCTCCCGCGCCCAATCTGGCTAAGCCCGCCTATATGCTCCCGCTTGTCACCCCCGCATGGCTTGCCGAACACCTCGCGGAAGTGCGTGTGCTCGACGCGAGCTACTTCCTTCCCGAGCACGGGCGCGACGCCGCCGCCGAGTTCGCGGCGGCTCACATTCCGGGCGCGCGGCACCTCGATCTCGCGACGCTCGCCGACTTGGGCGATCCGCTGCCTTCCACCCTGCCCCCGCCCGCATTGTTCGTCGAGCGGCTGGGCGCGCTGGGGGTCGCGGACACCGACGCGATCGTGGTGTATGACGACAGCCCGCTTCGGAGCAGCGCCCGCGCGTGGTGGATGTTGCGGCATTTCGGCGCGGGGGAGGTCGCGATCCTCGACGGCGGACTCGCCCGCTGGCGCGCAGAGGGTTTGCCGGTGGAGAGCGGGACGCCTCGGCCCGAACCCGCCCTGTTCACCTCCCGCCCGCGCGAGCGCGACACCCGCGCCCTAGCCGACCTGCAGGCCAACCTCGCCACCGCCGTCGAGCAGGTCGCGGACGCGCGCTCCCCCGCCCGCTTCGCCGGGACGGAGCCGGAAACGCGCGCCGGCGTCGTCCCCGGCCACATACCCGGTTCGCGCAACCTTCATTACGCCAAGCTGTTCGCGCCCGACGGCAATTACAGGCAGACCGACGCGCTAGCCGACGCCTTCGCCGATGCAGGTGTCGACCCCGCGCGCCCGCTGGTCGCGACCTGCGGCTCGGGCGTTACTGCCTGCACCATCGTCTTCGCCGCCCATCTGCTCGGCCATGACGCGGCGCTGTACGACGGCAGTTGGGCCGAATGGGGCGCGCACCTGGACACGCCGAAGGAGCGCAGATGAGCGACCGCGACGCCACCAAGGTCGTCTCCGCCGGTCGCCGCGCGGAGTGGACACAGGGTATCGTCAACCCGCCTGTCTGGCGCGCATCGACAATCCTCTACGACTCGGTCGCGGACCTGCGCGCGGCGGCCGGCCCCGACACGCATCACCGGCTGTTCTACGGTCGCCGCGGCACGCCGACGCAGTGGAGCCTGGCCGATGCGCTGACCGAACTCGAGCCGGGCGCGGAAGCGACGTTCCTCTACCCCTCGGGCGTCGCCGCGATCGCCGCCGCGCTGCTCACGGTGCTCTCGCCCGGCGACGAGTTGCTGTGCGTCGACAGCGCCTATGACCCGACGCGCAGCCTCGCCAACGGCCTGCTGGGGCGGATGGGTATCGCGACCCGCTTCTACGACCCGCTGATCGGGGCGGGCATCGCCGACCTCATCGGCGAGCGCACCCGCGCGATCCTGCTGGAATCTCCCGGCAGCCTCACCTTCGAGGTGCAAGACATCCCCGCCATCACCGCCGTCGCGAGCGCGCGCGGCGTCACGACGCTGCTCGACAACACTTGGGCCACCCCGCTGCTGTTCCGCGCGGTCGAGCACGGCGTCGATTACTCGATCCTCGCCTGCACCAAATATGTCGTCGGCCATTCGGACGTGATGCTCGGCTCGGTCACCGCAGCGCCCGGGCGGTTCGCCGCCTTGCGCGACACCAGCCATCAGCTCGGCCAAGTGGCGAGCCCCGATGATGCGTGGCTCGGCAGCCGGGGGCTGCGCACGATGGCGGTCCGCCTTGCGCAGCACGGGGCGAGCGCGCTCCAAGTCGCGCGCTGGCTGTCGACGCGCGCGGAGGTGGGCGAAGTGCTTCACCCCGCCTTCTCCTCCTGCCCGGGCCACGAGATCTTCGCGCGCGACTTCCGCGGGCCGTCGGGGCTGTTCGCCTTCGCGCTGCGCGGCGGCAGAGAGGCGTCGCGCGCCGCGTTCATCGACGCGCTGCGGCTGTTCGGCATCGGCTATAGCTGGGGCGGGTATGAGAGCCTGGCCATCCCGGTCGACCCCGCGCGCCACCGCAGCGTCACGCGACCGGTCTTCGCCGGGCCGCTGGTGCGGTTGCAGATCGGGCTGGAGCATCCCGACGACCTCATCGCCGACCTCGACCAAGCGTTCGCGGCGGCTCACGCCTGTGGCGATTGAGCAACAATCGTTCACCGTTCGTCTTCAAGTTGAAACATGCTCTTGTGCGATGCAACAAGCGGGCGCATCAGCCGCGCGTTGCCCAGCCCGCACGGCGAACGGTTCCGCCGTTCAATGGCGGCGGGTCGGCGACGCAGGACGGGACGTTGCTCCCACGCGAAAGGGACCCCATGCGTTTTCTCCCCCTCGCCGCCGCGCTGCTGGTCGCCGCGCCCGCCTACGCCCAGAGCAATCCGACGCCGCCCGATCCGGTGCCGGGGCAGGATAACAGCCCGGCGACTCAGTCAGCGGTGCAGTCGAACACCGGCGGCGACACCTCCCCGCCCAAGCCGTTCAAGATCACCGGCGGGGTGACCGGCGTGTCCGACTACCGCTTCCGTGGGTTGACGCAAACGGCCGGCGACGGCGCGATCCAGGGGACGATCAACATCAACTCGGCGGTCGGCTTCTATGTCGGCACCTGGGCGTCGTCGATCGACGGCGGTCGCCGCAGCCGCACCCCGCTGCTGGTCGGCTATGGTCCGGCGGAAGTCGATCTCTACGCCGGCTACACCAGGACGTTTCACGGCGTCGGCGTCGACGCGGGCGTCCTCTATTACTACTATGCCGGCCACTTCAAGGACGTGGTCCGCAACACCGACTTCTTCGAGCCTTATGCGAACCTGAGCTATACGATCGGCCCGGTCGCGGCCAAGATCGGCGCGAACTATGCCTGGGGCGGGCAGAAGGGGCTCGATTTCCGGCCCAACAACTCGGACGACAATATCTATGTCTATGCCGAAGGCTCGATCGGGATTCCGCACACGCCGCTGACGATCAAAGGACATGGCGGGCGCACCCAAGGTTCGCTCGGCCTCGCCAACATCGATTCCGTCATCAACCCCAATCACGACACCTATTACGACTGGTCCGTGACCGGCGAAGCGGTCGGCGGCCCGATCAAGGTCGGCGTGAGCTATGTTGACACCAACATCAGCAACCAGGGCGGCTTCGCGCGCACCTATGGGCGCGGATCGACGGTGCTGGGCTATGTGGGGCTGAGCTTCTGATCTCCCCGTCATCCCCGCGAGAGCGGGGGTGACGGTTCGGGCGGCTTACTTCGGCGTCGCCGCCCGCGCGCTCTGCCCGTCGCCTTCGGGCGCGGCGACGATGTCGCGGGTGGTGGAGCCCTTGTCGACGACGCTGGTCCCGGGATCGCCCGCGTCCGAGCGAACGCCCGGATCGGCCTGGTCGCTTCCCGCCTGATCGAGCGTCGAGCGTTCGGAGCCGCTGCGCGCGGCGGGGCCACCGAACAGCGCGTCCAGCGCCTGCGCGCTCGCCGAATTGCCCCCGGTCGCCGCCGCGCCCGGCTTGGGCGGCACCAGCGCATAATCGGGCGGGATCACCAGCGGTGCCTGGCGCGCGACCGCGAACTCGTCGGGCCCGCTCCTGAGGCCGCCGCGACCGTGCGCGCATCCGCCGACCAGCACCGCCGCCGCCAGCATGACGGGAACCATCTTACGCATTCGCCTTCTCCACCGTGCCTGCCTTGTCGCGGGTCAGCAACGCCCGCGCCAGCAGCACCAATACGCCCGTCGTTATAGCCGCGTCCGCCAGATTGAACACCAGGAAAGGCCGCCACTCGCCGAAGTGCAGGTCGGCGAAGTCGATCACGCAGCTTGGGTAATGAATCGCGCTCGCCGACACCTTGCCCAGCATGCCAGGCGGCAGCACCCGGTCGGCGATGTTGCCCAGCGCCCCGCCGAACACGAGGCCCAGCGCCGCCTGATCGACGCCTTTCCGCTCGCGTAATAGCCACACCAGCACGCCGGTCGCGATCCCGCCGGTCAGCAGCACCAGCGCCCAGCGCATGAGGATGCTGTCCGTCTGCACCAGCCCGAGCGACACGCCGCAGTTGCTGACAAAGGAGATTTGAAAAAACGGCGCGAGCCAGCGGACATCGCCGAGCTGGTTGATGCCCAGCACCGTCGTCACCGCGTATTTCACCGCCTGATCCGCCGCGAACACCGCCGCCGCGACGCCGAGCCCCGCGCGCGCGCTCACGCCACCACCTCCGCGCAGCGCGAGCAGAGCGCGCCGTCGATCGGCACCTCGGGGCGATGGCGCCAACAGCGGCCGCACTTCTGGAACTCGGTCCGGGTCACCGCCACGCCATCGCCGGGCGTGACTTTCGCGACGATGAACATCTCCGCCAGCGTCTCCGCGTCGAGCGGCGGATCGAGCACCGTCACCTCCGCCTCCAGGCTGGAGCGCACCTCCTTCGCGCGGCGCAGCGGCTCGATCGCCTCCGTCACCCGCGCGCGCTCGCGCCGTACCTGCGCCCAGCGCGCGGACAGGTCCTCGCCGGTCTGCTCCGGGAAGTCGGGCCATTCAAGGAAATGCACCGACCCGTCCTCGCTCGGGAACCGCGCCTGCCACACCTCCTCCGCCGTGAAGCACAGCACCGGCGCGGCATAGCGGACGAGCGCGTGGAACAGCGTGTCGAGCACCGTCCGGTACGCGCGCCGCTTCGGGTCGCTGGCGGCGTCGCAGTAGAGCGAATCCTTGCGCACGTCGAAGAAGAACGCGCTCAGGTCCTCGTTGGCGAAGTCGGTCAGCGCGCGGACATAGCGGTTGAACTCATAGGCCTGCGCCGCGCTCTTCAGTTCGCGGTCGAGCGCGGCGAGCAGGTGGAGAATGTAGCGTTCCAGCTCGGGCATGTCCGAGGGCTGGACCCGCTCCTCCTCCGCCCAGCCGTCGAGCGCGCCGAGCAGGTAGCGGAAGGTGTTGCGCAGCTTGCGATACGCGTCGGACGCGGTGGCGAGCACCTCCTTGCCGATCTTCACGTCGTCGAAATAGTCGCATGACGCCGCCCAGAGCCGCAGGATGTCCGCCCCCGCATCGCCGATCACCTTCAACGGATCGACGACGTTGCCGAGCGACTTCGACATCTTGCGCCCCTTGTCGTCGAGCGCGAACCCGTGCGTCAGCGCGGCCTTGTACGGCGCGCGCCCGCGCGTGCCGCACGACTCGAGCAGCGACGACTGAAACCAGCCGCGATGCTGGTCGGAGCCCTCGAGATACAGGTCCGCGCGCGCGTCGGGGCCATAGCGCGCCTCGACGGTGAAGACGTGCGTGGAGCCGGAGTCGAACCACACGTCGAGGATGTCGGTGACGACCTCGTAATCGGCGAGGTCGTACTCCGCGCCGAGCAGCGCGGCATGGTCGGCGGTGAACCACGCATCCGCGCCGGCCTGCCTAAACGCGGCGATGATGCGCGCATTGACGGCGGGGTCGGCGAGATACTCGCCCGTGCCGCGGTGGACGTAGAGCGCGATCGGCACCCCCCAGGCGCGCTGGCGCGAGATCACCCAGTCGGGGCGGCCCTCCACCATCGAGCGTATGCGGTTCTCCGAGCGCGCGGGCACCCAGCGAGTGCGTTCGATCGCGTCAAGCGCGAGCCGGCGGAGGGTGGACGAGTTATCTCCCCTCCCGCTTGCGGGAGGGGTCGGGGGTGGGCCTGAGTCGAGCAGGTCCGCCCGTTCGGACAAGCCCGCCCCTAGCCCCTCCCGCAAGCGGGAGGGGGACTGCCCGCCCCCGTCCATCGGAATGAACCATTGCGGCGTCGCACGGAAGATCAGCTTCGCCTTGCTCCGCCAACTATGCGGATACGAGTGAGCATAATCATCGCTCGCCGCCAGCAACGCCCCCGCCCCGCGCAGGTCCGAACAGATCGGCCCATCGGACGCGACAAACTTCTTGTTGATGACGCTCCCCTGCCCGCCGAGCCACGCCCAGTCCGCGCGGTACATCCCCGCGCCGTCGACCGCGAACACCGGCTCGATCCCGGCGCTACGGCACAGCTCGAAATCATCCTCGCCATGATCGGGAGCCATGTGGACGAGGCCGGTGCCCGCGTCGGTGGTGACGAAGTCGCCGGGGAGGAACGGGCGCGGGCGGGCGAAGAAGCCGCCTAGGTTGTGCATCGGGTGGCGAGCGACGGCACCGGCGAGCTGCGAACCTTTGACCTTCCGAGGCTCATCCAGAGCCGCCTGCAACACTGAGAAAAGCGGCTCCTTGAGCAAGCCATCCGTGTGGAAAGGCGGCCACTTCTGCCCAGCAACACGCTCAACAAACTGTGTAAACAAGGGCTGTGCTATAAGATATTCACGCCAATCACCCGTCGCGGCATCAGACACACCGCCGATCAGAACGTATTCAATCTCCTCCCCATACGCGAGCGCCTGGTTCACCGGGATCGTCCATGGCGTCGTCGTCCAGATCACCGCATGCGCGCCGACCAGCTCCGGCGCGTTGGGGGCCTCGACGATCTCGAACGCCACGTCGATTTGCGTCGAGACGATGTCCTCATATTCCACCTCCGCCTCGGCGAGCGCGGTGCGTTCGACCGGCGACCACATCACCGGCTTCGCGCCACGGTACAGCTGGCCGCTTTCGGCGAACTTAAGGAACTCGCCCACGATCGCCGCCTCGGCTTGCGGGTCCATCGTCAGATACGGGTCGTCCCAGTCGCCCATCACCCCCAGCCGCTCGAACTCCCCCCGCTGCACCGCCACCCATTTGTCGGCATAGGCGCGGCACTCGGCGCGGAACTGCTCGACCGGCACCTCGTCCTTCGACTGCTTCTTGGCGCGATACGCCTCCTCGACCTTCCATTCGATTGGCAGCCCGTGGCAGTCCCAGCCGGGCACGAACGGCGCGTCCTTGCCCATCAGCGTGGCCGAGCGGACGACGATGTCCTTCAACACCTTGTTCATCGCATGGCCCATATGGATGTCGCCATTGGCGTAGGGCGGGCCGTCGTGAAGGATGAAGCGCTCACGCCCGGCGCGCTGCTCGCGGAGGCGATCGTACACGCCGATCCGCTTCCACCGCTCCAGGATCGCGGGCTCCTTGGCCGCGAGCCCCGCCTTCATCGGGAAGTCGGTGCGGGGGAGGAAGACGGTGTCGCGGTAGTCGCGTTGGGGGTCGGGAGTGTCGGCCATGATGGGCGGGGGTGTAGCGGGCCAAGGCGCGCCCGTCACCCCGAAGCGGTCCGGCCCGAGGCGCGCTCCGACGTACCAGCCCCACTTCCGTCACCCCGGCCCCTGTGCCGGGGTCCAGTGTGGTGCGTGTACTCCCGACCGCGATGCGCGCACCGCGCTGGACCCCGGAACAAGTCCGGGGTGACGGTCGGGTTGTTATGCTCGGGCGGTGCTCGCGTTTCCCAACACCTCCCGCGCCCGCGCGCAATCCCTGTCCATCTGCGCCACCAGCGCCTCCAGCCCGTCGAACTTCTCCTCAGGCCGGAGGTACTCGACCAGCTCCACCTCCAACCCTTGCCCGTACAGGTCGCCGGAGAAGTCGAAGAAATACGGCTCCAGCAATTCCTTGGGCGGCTCGAACTGCGGCCGCACACCGAGGTTCGCCGCGCCTTGCAGCACCCGCCCGTCCGCCAGCCGCCCGCGCACCGCGTAGATGCCGTAGGCTGGCCGCAGATACGCGCCCATGTCAAGGTTCGCGGTCGGGTAGCCGACCGTGCGGCCGACCTTATCGCCATGCTGCACCCAGCCCGCAATCGCCCAGGGCCGCGTTAGCAGCCGCGCCGCCTCCTGCGGGTTGCCCGCTTTCAGCGCCGCGCGGATGCGGCTCGACGACACGGGCGCGCCGTCCAGCGACACCGGCCCCACCGCCTCATGCGCAAAGCCGTGCAGATCGCCGAGCCGGGCGAGCACCCCGACATCGCCGCTCCGCGCAGCGCCGAAGGTGAAGTCCTCCCCGGTCACCATTCCCGCAACGCCGAGAAGTCCGACCAGCCGATCCGCCACAAACGCCTCCGCCGACAGCGCAGCCAACGCGGCATCGAAGCGGAACACCACCGCCGCGTCCGCCCCCGCGCGCTCGAACAGCCCGAGCCGTTGCTCGATCGTGGTCAGCCCGAACGGCGGCGTCTCGGGGCGAAAGAAGCGCACCGGATGCGGATCGAACGTCGCGACCAGCGCGGGACGACCCTCGGCGCGCGCGCGCGCAATCGCGCGGCCAACCACCGCCTGATGCCCGAGGTGGAACCCGTCGAAATTGCCGAGCGCGACCACCCCGCCCCTGAGGTTCCCCGGCGCGACCGCGCCGCCGTCCAGCCGCTGCATGGGGCGGGTATAGGGAGGACGCGCCGACGCGGAAAGCCCTTAGCTTCTCACGCTTCCGGGCGCGAGCTGAGCAAAGTATCACCCCCCGGCCCTCTCTCCGTTCGTGCTGAGCTTGTCGAAGCACGGGGTCCACGCGCCGACGTTCGCGACTGAAGCCGGCCCTTCGACAAGCTCAAGGCGAACGGGTGTGGGGGATCAATCCTACGGGCGCTCTAGCGTCACAAACGCATGGCCTGGCGCGTCGCCCTCTGCCGGGTGCTCCTCCCGCCCCACCTCGCGCCAGCCCTCGAACGGCGGCACGACCGTGTCGCCCTCGAACGCGCGATGCACCTCGGTCAGCTCCACCCGGTCCGCCATGTCCAAGAACAGCGCGAACACCTCCGCCCCGCCGATCACCGACACGTCGCCGCCGGCAAGCGCCAGCGCCTCCTCGGCCGACCGCGCCACCTCCGCCCCGGTCGCACGCCACCCCGGGTCGCGCGTCAGCACAATGTGCCGCCGCCCGGGCAGCGGGGCTGGGAAGCTCTCGAACGTCTTCCTCCCCATCACCATCGGCTTGCCCAGCGTCAGCGCCTTGAAGCGCCTCAGGTCCGCCGGGAGCCGCCACGGCAAGCCCCCGTCGCGCCCGATCACCCCGTTGCTCGCCCGCGCCAGCACCAGCGTGATCACCCCGGCGCGTGCTCCTTGAGCCAGGTCTTCGGGTCCTTGTCGACCGCCTTCACGCCCATCAGATGCTCCGCCTCGTAGGCCGCGAAGCGGATGCCGAGTGCGTGGCGTTCCTCGACGCTCGCATGGCGGCGAAAGTCGGTCAGCCCCTGCCGCTCCTCCTCGGCGAGGTGATCCTCATTCTCCTTGTTGCAGGCCTCTACCGCCTTTATCCAGGCATCGCTGCCGACCGGGTGCTGGTCTACCGCCTCGGCGGTGTCGCGGATCTTGTTGTGGTCCTTGATCGCGTCTTCGGTCTCCTCCTCGGCGGAGGGAGCATCGTTCGCGCCCGTGCCGATCTGCATCAGCCGGGGATAGAAGAACCGCTCCTCCGCCTCCGCATGCGCGTCGAGCAGGTGATGGAGCCGTCCCCATATCGCGGACAGCGCGGGCGTGTCGCTCGGGTCGATCTCGTCGAGCAGCGCGAACAGTTTGCGCTGCTGGCCATGCTCGTCGAGGATCAGTTCGGTGATGTCCATTGGTCGCTCCGTTTACGCCAGGTTAAGCGAACGCGCGCCCGCCCGGTTCCGCCGGTCAGCGCGTCGGATCATCGGCGCGGCCGAACATCGCCCGCCACTGGTCGGCGTAGCGCGGGTCGCGGATCGTGATCGCATGGTATGGATTGGGGTTGGCGGGCGACACACCGAGCGGCAGGTCGAGGTCGAACACGCGGATGTTCGCGGGCGGTATCGCGAGCGCGGCGTACGCCGCCTTGAGCAGGCCGACCGTTTTCTCGCGCGCATGGTATTCCGTGAACCAGCGGTCGGGCGGCGTGGCGCTCAGGCGCGACAGCCACGGCGCGGGATGCCCGTCGCGCCCGGTCGAGTCCCACGGGCTCGAGAACAGCACCACCCGCCGGACGCGATGCTGCTTGGCGATAAAGGCGGCCATCCCTGCGCCCTGCGACAGGCCGGACACGACGATCGCGTCCCAGCGCGGCCGGTCGCCGTCGAGATAACGCCCCCAGCCCTCGCGCGGCGCGGCGGCGTCGAGCGCGTGCAAGGCGGTGACCAGCCGCGCGACGATCCCTTCCGCGGGCGGGTTGGTGACAGGGCCGTCGCGACCGATCCCGTTCACCCGCGCTTCGCGAAACTTCGCCGCGCAGTCGGGGTCGGGGTCGCGCGGGCACAGCTGCGCCACCGCCGGCGCGTCGTCATATTCCAGCCCCAGCACCGGATAGCCCTGCCCCGCGACGACCCGGAGCAACCCGAGCGCGTTTTCCGGTCGCCCGTCCGTCCCCGGCATGAACACCACCAGCGGTGCGTCGGGGGCCGCGCCCGCCGGGTAGAGCGCGACATTATTCTCGGTGAACCGCGTCACCCCGGGGTCGGCGCTCGGCGACACCCGATGCTCGGCGACCTGCTGCGCCGCGAGCGCGGCGGACCCGAGCAGCAGGACGAACGCGAGGGGCCGCTTCATACCGCCACCGGTGCCTTGATGTGCGGTTGTGGATGGTAATCCAGCAGCTCGAAATCGTCAGGCTGGTAGCCGTCGATGCTGTCGGGCCTGCGCTTGATATGGAGGCGCGGCAGCGGCCCCGGCGTCCGCGCCAGCTGCTCGCGCGCCTGATCGAGATGGTTGAGGTACAGGTGGCAGTCGCCGCCCGTCCAGATGAACTCGCCTGCTTCCAGCCCCGTCTGCTCGGCGAGCAGATGGGTGAGCAACGCATAGCTGGCGATGTTGAACGGTACGCCGAGGAAGATGTCCGCCGACCGCTGGTAGAGCTGGAGCGACAGCCGCCCGTTCGCGACATGGGTCTGGAACAGGCAATGACATGGCGCGAGCGCCATCCGGGGCAAGTCGCCGACGTTCCACGCGGACACGATCTGGCGGCGCGAGGCGGGGCTGGTCCTGATCTGCCCGATCAGCGCCGCGATCTGGTCGACGTGCCGTCCGTCGGCGGTCTCCCAATCGCGCCATTGCTTGCCGTATACCGGGCCGAGGTCGCCATTCTCGCGCGCCCACTCGTCCCAAATGCTGACCCGCTGATCGTGCAGCCAGCGCACATTGGTGTCGCCGCGCAGGAACCATAGCAGCTCGACGATGATCGAGCGGAGGTGCAGCTTCTTGGTGGTCAGCGCGGGGAAGCCTAGCGCCAGGTCGAACCGCATCTGCGCGCCGAACACGGAGAGCGTACCGACGCCGGTCCGGTCGTCCTGCCGCGCGCCCGAGTCGAGTATGCGCCGCATCAGGTCGAGATATTGGCGCAACCCGTCAGCTCCGCTGCGGCAGGCGACACGCCCTCATCGCGCCCGGCTGCGGGCGCGGGCCGACCGGGCGGAACGCGGCGAGATAGCCGCCCGCCTCGGGCATGTCGGTCAGCGACACGAGGCTGTAGCCGACGGCGGCGAACTCGCATTTCAGCAGCGCGGGCGGGGTGCCGTGGAACTGCGTCTGTCGGTTGGCGTCGACGACGATCACCTCGCCATCGGGTTTGAGCGAGGGACGCATCCGCCACAGGAACTCGTACGGTTGCGCGATCTCGTGATACATGTGGATCATCAGCACACGGTCGAAGCTGTCGGCGGGCAGCTTCGGGTCCGCGACCGTGCCCAGCTGCACGCTGATGTTGTCGAGCGCCTGCCGCGCGACGCGCGCGGCGAGCTGGTCGGTGGTGTCGGGGATCACGTCTTCGGCCAATACACGGCCGGTCTTGCCGACCTTGGTGGACAGGCGGATGGTGTAATACCCCTCGCCCGCGCCGATGTCGGCCACCGTCATGCCCGGCGCGATCCCGGCGCGCTTCATCACATCCGCCGCCTCGCCCGCGCGGTCGCGGTCGTCCTCGGTCGACCAGCGCGGCGAGACGATCGGCGCGACGGGGCGGTCAGGGGTGGGAAACGGGCCGGGCTGTTGCGCCTGACGTTTGATGAGCGGCTTGGACCCATCGCACGCGGCAAGCAGGGCGAGCGTCAGCAGCGCGGCGCGGGCAATAGTCATTCCACGTCCTCCACCTGACCCACTTCGCCCGTCACCCGTTGGGACAGCGCGGCGGCCATGAACGGGTCGAGGTCACCGTCGAGCACGTCACCGGGCGAGGTCGAGGTGACGCCGGTGCGCAGGTCCTTCACCAGCTGGTACGGCTGCAACACATAGGAGCGGATCTGGTGACCCCAGCCGATATCGGTCTTGGCGGCGTTGACCGCATTGGCCTCCTCCTCGCGCTTCCTCAGCTCATGCTCGTAGAGCCGCGCGCGCAGCTGGTTGAACGCCTCCGCCTTGTTCTTGTGCTGCGATCGCTGGTTCTGGCAGGCGACGACGATCCCGGTCGGCAGGTGAGTGATGCGGACGGCGGAGTCGGTGGTGTTGATATGCTGCCCGCCAGCGCCCGACGAGCGATAGGTGTCGATGCGAAGCTCGCTGTCGTTGACCTCGACCTCGATCGAGTCGTCGATCACCGGATACACCCATACGCTCGAGAAGCTGGTGTGCCGCCGCGCGGACGAGTCGTACGGGCTGATCCGCACCAGCCGATGCACCCCCGACTCGGTCTTCGCATAGCCGTACGCGTTCTCGCCCTTGAGCAGCAACGTCGCCGACTTGATCCCCGCCTGCTCGCCCGCATGATAGTCGATCAGCTCGACCTTCATGCCCCGCCGCTCGGCCCAGCGCGTGTACATGCGCTGGAGCATCTCCGCCCAGTCCTGCGACTCGGTGCCGCCCGCGCCCGCGTTGATCTCAATATAGGAGTCGTTCGCGTCCGCCTCGCCCGCGAGCAGCGCCTTCACCTTGTCGGTTTGCGCGCGCGCGTCGAGTTCGGCGAGTGCGACGACTCCGTCGCGCTCCAGCTCCGCATCGCCCTCCGCCTCGGCAAGTTCGATCAGCTCGATCGTTTCGGCCATGTCCTTTTCGATCGCGCGCGTGGCACCGATCGCCTCATCCAGGCGGCGGCGTTCGCGCATCACATCCTGCGCCGCCTTGGGATCATTCCACAACGCCTGGTCCTCGACGCGCGCGTTGAGCTCGTCGAGCCGCCGGAGCGCGCGGTCCCAATCGAGGAACCGGCGCAGCAGCGCGAGCGCGTCGTTGATGGAATCGACATGGGCCTGCGCTTCGGCGCGCATGGGAAAGTCCTCTCGTCACCCCCGTAACAAGCGGTGGTCCCGCTTCTTTATGGAAGGCGCATTGTGAAATCGGGATTCGCGTGTTTGCGGGAATAACAAGCGGGGTTAGTAAATGCCCCCCTGCCTTTGCAAGAAGTCGCTGTCTCCTTGCGCTCTGCGTCGCGCGGCCGGCTTGGGTCCGCCGCCGCCACCGGCACCGGCGGTCGCGACACTCGTACGGCGCAGGTAACGGCGCGGTTCCGATTCGGGCTTGAACGCTTCCCAGATCACCGCCGCCTTGGGGTCGGCGGTGTTCGGCCAGGTGCCGAACACCGGATGCCCGCTCGCGCGGTCGATGCGGACCATGCGAATGCCTTCCGGCGCGCGGAACGGGATCTTCTCCATCCCGTCATACGCCTTGGTCGCGAACGCCTTGAAGATCGGCGCGGCGAGCGTCCCGCCCTGCGCGCCGCCGCCCAGGCTCTGCGGATGGTCATAGCCCATGTACAGCCCGCCGACGATCTGCGGGGTGCCGCCGATGAACCACACGTCCGTCGGCCCCGAGTTCGTCCCGGTCTTGCCGAACATCGGCCGGTCGAGGTCGCGCAGGGTGGTCGCGGTGCCGCGCTGGATCACGCCCTCGGTGATGTGGATTATCTGGTACGCGGTCATCGCGTCGACCACCTGCCGCCCGTGCGTGGCGAAGCGCGGCATCGGCTTGCCGTCCCAATCGGGCGCGTTGCAGCGGTCGCAGGCGCGCCAGTTCTCCGGCCACACCACCTTGCCGTGCCGGTCCTGGACGAAGTCGATCAGCGTCGGCGGGTGCCAGCGCCCCTGGTTGGCGAGCACGCTATAGGCGTTGACCATGCGGCCCACCGTCGTCTCGCCCGCGCCGAGCGCATAAGCGAGGTACGGCGAATAGGTGCCGACGTTCATGTCGCGCATCAGCTTGACGACCTTGGGCATCCCGGTTTGCGAGGCGGCGCGCACCGTCATCAGGTTGCGCGACTGCTCGATGCCCCAACGCATCGTGTGCGGGCCCGAGCCCTGGCTGCCGCCGAAATTCCGAAAGCATTTCTGCCCCAGATGCGCGCCCTGGAACACGCAATAGGGCGCGTCCATCAGGATGGTCGCGGGGGTCATCCCGTTCTCCAGCGCGGCGGAATAGACGATCGGCTTGATCGTCGACCCCGGCTGGCGCATCGCCTGCGTCGCGCGGTTAAACGACTGGACGCGGTTGTCGAACCCGCCCTGCATCGCCAGCACGCGCCCCGTCTGCGGCTGCTCCGCCACGAACCCGCCGGAGATCTTGGGCACGGAGCGAAGCCCGAACCGGCCCCCTTCGGGCGCGACCGCGACGATGTCGCCGGCCTTGAGCGCCGCGAACGCGGTCCCACCGAGCCCACGCGCGGGCATGGACGCGCCCGACGCGGGCAGCGCGCCCGTCTGCCCGTCCGCGAAGCCGACCGTCGCGTTGCCCGGCTCCTTGTCGATCACCACCGCGGCGCGCCAGTCGGAATAATCGAAGCCGATATTGGTATCGAGCAGCGGCTGGAGCCAGTCGTCGCGGTCGATGTCGACATGCTTCAACGCCCCCGTCCAGCCGCGCCCGCGGTCGAAGCGGAGCAGCCCGTCGCGCAGCGCCTGTTGCGCATAGCCCTGGAGCACGGGGTCGAGCGAGCTTCGCACCCACAAGCCACCCGAATAGACGCTGTACGGCCCGTCGCGCGCGGTTTCGCCGAACTTGTCGATCAGCTCGCGGCGGACCTCCTCGACGAAATAGCCGCCGACCTTTTCATATTTGGGCGTCTGACGCAGGATCGCGCCGACCGGCTCGGCCCGCGCCTCGTCGCGTTGCGCAGGCGTGATGAAGCCGTTCTTCGCCATCTCGCCCAGCACATAATCGCGTCGGTTGAGCGCCTTCTGCGTGGCGCGGAACGGGTCGTAATTGCTCGGCCCCTTGGGCAGGATAGCCAGATACGCCATCTGCGCGAGGCTGAGCTGCGGCAGTTCCTTGTCGAAATAGGCATGGCTCGCCGCCTCCACCCCGAACGCGTTGCGCCCCAGCGCGATCTGGTTGAGGTACAGCTCCAGGATCTGCTGCTTGGTCAGCGTGTCCTCGATCCGGTAGGCGAGCAGCGCCTCCTTCAATTTGCGCGTCGGCGAATATTCGTTGCCGATCAGCAGGTTCTTCGCGACCTGCTGCGTGATGGTCGAGCCGCCCTTGGCGCGCCGCCCGGTGCCGATCTTGGAAACGTAATCGACCACCGCCCCCGCGACGCCGGTATAGTCGACGCCGTGATGCTCGAAGAAGCTCTTGTCCTCCGCCGACAGGAACGCGTCGACGAGCAGCTTGGGATATTCGGCGTAGGACAGCTCCACCCGCCGCTCGCGCGCGTAGGAATAAACGGGGGTGCCGTCGTCGCCGCGCACATTGGTGGGCAAGGGCGGCTCATAGGTGCGCAACGCATCCACCGACGGCAGCTGGCGGATGATGGTGAGATACAGCACCAGGTAGCCGACCACCCCGAGCAGCAGCAGCGCGAGGATCGCCTTCCCCCACCAGCGCCCGAGCGCGCGCGCGGTGAACGCGCGGATGCCCGCCAGATCGCTACGGAGGTGCAGGGAAAAGCGGGAAGGAACGCGGGACGCCATGACAGACCCGGCGGTCTAGCAGCCCGCCGCGCGCTCCGAAAGTCCCGCCGCGCTGTGGCTCACCGCGCGGCCAGCCGCCGGGCGAAGTGAGTCTCCACCGCGCGGCGGATCGCCTCGGCGATGCGGCCCTCGCCCTCCTCGCTGTTGAGGAACGCCGCGTCGCGCGGGTTGGAGATGTACCCGGTCTCGAACAGGATCGACGGCATGTCGGGCGCTTTCAGCACCATCAGCGACGCCATGCGGTGGAAGTTCGGCTTTTCCGGCACCAGCGGCTCCGCCTCGCGACCGAGCACCCGCGCGAACTCGGCGGAGTTGTTCATGGTCTCGCGCTGCGTCAGGTCGATGAGGATCGAGGACACGTCCGCGCTCTCGCCGCCGAGGTTGACGCCCGAGATCACGTCCGCCTTGTTCTCGCGCGCCGCCAGCCGCGCGGCCTCCTTGTCCGACGCGACCTCCGAGAGGGTATAGACGGACGCGCCCGACGCTTCCCCTGCACCGACGCTGTCGCAATGGATCGAGATGAACAGGTCCGCGTGGAGCCGCCGCGCGATGCCGAACCGCTCGC
>CALMGC010000255.1 GCA_937863505.1 uncultured Sphingomonadales bacterium
GGTTAGCGGCGCGCGATTACCGCGCCCGCGCGCCTTGCCCCGTTTCGGCGGCGCGCCTAAAGCGTAGGTCTTCTCACCGCACATGCGAGATGACGCTTGGTCGACCTGTCGCAATATCTGCCGATCCTGATCTTCCTTGGCATCGCGCTGGTGCTGTCGAGCGCGTTCGTGTTCCTGCCGATGGCGGTCGCGCGGCTGACGGGGACGCATCAGCCCGACGCCGAGAAGCTGTCCGAATATGAATGCGGCTTCCCTGCGTTCGAGGATCCGCGCAGCCAGTTCGACGTCCGCTTTTATCTCGTGGCGATACTCTTCATCATCTTCGATCTCGAGGCGGCCTTCCTATATCCTTGGGCAGTATCGGTTTTTCACCTCGGCTGGACCGCGTGGGGGGCGATGATGGTGTTCATCGCCGAGCTCGCGCTGGGCCTTGTCTATGCGTGGAAGAAGGGAGCGTTGGATTGGGAATAGAGGCGCATAGCGGCCCGGTGGAGCTGATCCCGCGCCCGCAACAGGGCACGGGGGTCATCCCGCCCGACGAGAGCTATTTCGACGGTTTGAACGGCGAGCTGACCGACAAGGGTTTCCTTGTCACCAGCGCGGAGGACCTGTTCCATTGGGCGCGCACGGGCTCGCTCTGGTGGATGACGTTCGGGCTCGCCTGTTGCGCGGTCGAGATGATCCACGTCAACATGCCGCGCTATGACCTTGAGCGGTTCGGCGCCGCCCCGCGCGCCAGCCCGCGCCAGTCGGACGTGATGATCGTCGCGGGCACGCTCTGCAACAAGATGGCCCCGGCGCTCCGCAAGGTGTACGACCAGATGAGCGAGCCGAAATACGTCATCTCGATGGGCAGCTGCGCGAACGGCGGCGGCTATTATCATTACAGTTACAGCGTCGTGCGCGGGTGCGACCGGGTGGTGCCGGTCGACATCTACGTCCCCGGCTGCCCGCCGACCGCCGAGGCGTTGCTCTACGGCATCATGCAGCTGCAGCGAAAAATTCGGCGTATCGGGAGCATCGAGCGGTGAGGTCGCCCGCCCCCGCCTATGCCGTCAGCCTGAACGAGGCGACGATCGAGCTTGCCACCGCGACGCTCGGCGACCTGATCGAGCGGTCGCAGGAGAAGGTCGGCGAGGTGGCGCTGTTCGTCCGGCGCGACGGGCTGGTCGAGGCGATGCGCCTGCTTCGCGACACGCCGGGGCTGGACTATCAGCAGCTTATGGAGATTGCCGGGGTCGATTACCCCGACCGGCCTGAGCGGTTCGAGTGCGTGTACATGCTGCTCTCGCTGACTCGCAATCATCGCATCCAGGTGCGCGTGTCGACGGACGAGGACAATGCCGTGCCGTCGGTCACCGGGCTGTGGCCGGTCGCGGGCTGGCCGGAACGCGAGGTGTACGATCTGTTCGGGGTGCTGTTCTCGGGCAATCACGACCTACGCCGCATCCTGACCGATTACGGGTTCAAGGGGCATCCGCTGCGCAAGGATTTCCCGCTCACCGGCTATGTAGAGTATCGCTACTCGGAAGAGGCCAAGCGGGTCATCTATGAGCCGGTGAAGCTGCAACAGGACCTGCGGACGTTCGACTTCCTCTCGCCATGGGAGGGTGCGCAATATGTGCTGCCCGGCGACGAGAAGGCGGCGATGGGCGAGG
>CALMGC010000256.1 GCA_937863505.1 uncultured Sphingomonadales bacterium
TGTCGAGGAAGCACAGCTCGTCCGCGCCCGCCGCGTCATAGGCGCGCGCCTGCTCGACCGGGTCGCCCGCGTCACGCAGTTCGACGAAGTTGACGCCCTTGACGACGCGCCCGTTCGCCACATCGAGGCACGGGATGACGCGCGCGCGAACGGTCATAAGAAGAGAGCCTCACGCAAAGACGCGAAGGCGCGAAGGCGACAGCGCTTGCCGTTGTCAGCATCCCCGCCGCGCAAGCGGCTTGCGAAAGGCAAGTGGGTCACAGTGGATGCGGCTTCGCCGCGAGATGCCGTCTTGGCGTCTTTGCGTTTTTGCGTGAACCACCTTCTTCCGCGCCCTCGCGCCTTCGCGTGAGACATCACGCCGCCCCCGCCACGCTCAGCGCCGCCGCGAGGTCGAGCCGCCCGTCGTACAGCGCGCGCCCGGTGATCACCCCCTCCACCCCGTCACGGGCGTGGAGCGCGAGGAGGTGGATGTCGCCGATGCCCTTCACCCCGCCGCTGGCAATTACCGGCAAGCGGACCGCGCGAGCGAGGTCCACCGTCGCCTCGACGTTGCAGCCCTTGAGCAACCCGTCACGCCCGACATCGGTGAACAACAGCGCCGCGACGCCCGCATCCTCGAACCGGCGGGCCATGTCGGCCACCGGCACGTCGGACACCTCCGCCCAGCCGCGCGTCGCGACCATGCCTCCGCGCGCGTCCACCGCGACGACGATGCCGCCGGGGAAGTCGCGCGCCGCCGCGCGGACGAAGTCGGGCTGCTCCAGCGCGGCGGTGCCGATCACGAGGCGGGACACTCCGAGGTCGAACCACGCCTCCACCGCGTCGCGCGAGCGGATGCCGCCGCCGAGCTGGACATGGCCGGGAAAGGCGCGGACGATCGCGCGCACCGCCTCGCCGTTGACGGACTGGCCCGCGAACGCGCCGTCGAGGTCGACGACATGCAGATGCGTCGCGCCCGCCTGCGCAAAGGCGAGCGCCTGCGCCGCCGGGTCATCGCCATAGACGGTGGCGCGCGCCATATCGCCCTCGGCGAGGCGCACGACCTGACCCCCCTTGAGGTCGATGGCGGGAAAGACGATCAGGGTCATGGCTCAAACTTATGTTGAGAACTCATGCGTGACCCCCTCGCATATGTCCAACTCGCTGAACCGTAATGCGATGTGATAGGCACCAGCCTGCGATGTATGTTGCCATTGCAGAAGGGTTTACCAAGCCCAATATCGCTGGTAGAGGTTGGCTGGCCCACATGATCGACGATATACTTTCGACTAAGACCTTTCAATATACCGATCCGCGCGAACTTATGTTTGATGTTTCCAAACTCAAGTTGTGAAGCGATAGCGCCTGCTAGAAGAAGCAGTAGAAAAAATACATATACCCCATCGTTCATACTTAAGGTCCTTTTAAGGCTTCCAACTAATGAACCTCTCCAGCAGCGCGAGCCCGTAGCGTTGGCTCTTCTCCGGGTGGAACTGGACGCCGACCATGTTCTCGCGCGCGATCACCGCGGTGATCGACGCGCCGTGATGGGTGGTGGCGACGACGTTCTGCCCCTCGAACGCATAGCTGTGGAGGAAATACGCCTCGCCTGGCTCGATCAGGACGTGCGGCACATTGGGGATGACGTCGTTCCAGCCCATATGCGGCACCTTGGCGGCATCGCTGGGCTCCAGCCGGCGGACGCGGCCCGGCATCCAGCCTAGCCCCGCATGGGTTCCCATCTCGTCCCCGGTGTCCGCCATCAGCTGCATCCCGACGCACACGCCGAGGAAGGGCGCGCCCTCCTGTCGGACACGCCTCTCCATCGCCTCGATCATGCCGGGAACGCCACGCAGCGCCGCCGCACACGCGCCGAACGCGCCCACGCCGGGCAGGACGATCCGCTCCGCGCGCGCGACTACCTCCGGGTCGGCGGTGACGGAGAGATTGCCACATCCCGCGGCGCGAAGAGCGTTCTCGACCGAATGGAGATTGCCCGCGCCATAGTCGATCATGGCGAGGCTCATAGCACCCCCTTGGTCGAGGGAACCGCGTCACCCTTGCGCGGGTCGATCTCCACCGCCTGCCGCAGCGCCCGCGCGAGGCCCTTGAACGCACTCTCGACGATGTGGTGGTTGTTGCGCCCGTACAGCGTCTCGACGTGGAGCGTCACGCCCGCCGCCTGCGCGAAGGAATGGAACCAGTGCTCGATCAGCTCGGTATCGAGCTCCCCCAGCCGCACCTGCGTGAACTCGGTCCGCCACACCAGCCACGGGCGGCCCGAGATGTCGAGCGCCACCCGCGTCAGCACCTCGTCCATCGGGCTGAGCGCGTCGCCGTAGCGGCGGATGCCGCGCTTGTCGCCCAGCGCCTGCGCCACCGCCGCGCCGATCGCCAGTGCGGAGTCCTCGGCGGTATGGTGCCCATCAATATGGAGGTCGCCCTCCACCGTCACGTCCATGTCGATCAGCGAATGGCGCGACAGCTGCTCGATCATGTGGTCGAGAAAGCCGATGCCGGTCGCCACACGGTACGCGCCGGTGCCGTCGAGGTTGACCGACACGTCGATCCGCGTCTCGTTGGTATGGCGGCGAAGGGTCGCGGTACGCATCGCGCCCTCCAATAGCGCGGGCGCTGCCTCATGCAACTTGACCGGGCGGCGGGGCGCGTTACCCATGGGGCATGAACGACGGCCTGCCCGACAGCCTGATCCCGTATGACGAGATCGTCCAGGAAGCGCTGCGCGCGGTGGTCGGCCGGGTGCTGAACCAGGTGATCGAGCGCGGCGGCAACCTGCCGGGCGAGCATCATTTCTACATCACCTTCCGCACCCGCCATCCCGGGGTCGACGTGCCGCAGCGGCTGCTCGAGCGCTTTCCCGAAGAGATGACCATCGTGATCCAGAACCGCTTCTGGGACCTCGTGGTCGACGCGGAGCGGTTTTCGGTGGGGCTGAGCTTCAATCAGGTGCCGTCCAAGCTGGTGATCCCGTTCGCGGCGATCACCGGCTTTCACGACCCCGCGGTCAATTTCGAGCTGCGCTTCCAGGCGCAGGAGGGGCCAGGCGACGGCCCCGGCGGGCATGACGCGGCGGAGAATGACGGCCCGCCGATCGCGACGCCCGTGGAGGACGGGTCGAACGTCGTTTCCGTCGACTTCAAGCGGAAGAAATAAGAAGGTCGTCTCACGCATAGACGCAAAGGCCTTTTGCCGGGCGCGTCCCCGTCAGCGCCAGCGGACCGTCCCTGCATCGCCCGATGTCATTGAAGGCCGTTGACGCGGCGGGCTCGACCTCTTTGCGTCTTGGCGTGAGGCATTCTTCTAAGCCGAAGCGTACCTTGCGCGATCCCGCTTGAACTCCGCCCCGGCGCTGGCATGGAGCGGCGGATGACCGACACACGCACCGAAACCGATTCGATCGGCGCCATCGCCGTTCCCGCCGACGCATACTGGGGCGCGCAGACGCAGCGGTCGATCGAGAACTTCCCGTTCGGCCCGCGCGAGCAGATGCCGCTCGGCATCGTTCATGCGCTGGCGATCGTGAAGCAGGCGGCGGCGCGGGTGAACCGCAGCCACGGGCTCGCCGCCGACAAGGCGGACGCGATCGAGGCGGCGGCGGCGGAGGTCGCGAGCGGCGAGCTCGACGCCCAGTTCCCGCTGGTGATCTGGCAAACCGGATCGGGCACCCAATCGAACATGAACGTCAACGAGGTGATCGCAGGCCGCGCCAACGAGCAGATGGCGGGCACGCGCGGCGGCAAGACGCCCGTTCACCCCAATGACGACGTCAACCGCTCGCAATCGTCGAACGACAGCTTCCCCACCGCGCTTCACGTCGCCGCCGCGCTCGCGGTTCGCGACAAGCTGCTCCCCGCGCTCGAGCGGCTGCACGGCGCGCTGTACGTCAAGGCGCGCGAGTGGGACGACATCGTCAAGATCGGACGCACCCACCTCCAGGACGCGACGCCGCTGACGCTGGGGCAGGAGTTTTCGGGCTATGCGCAGCAGCTCGCCAATGCGCGCGACCGCATCAACTCGACGCTGACCTATAACATCATGCCGCTCGCGCAGGGTGGCACCGCGGTCGGGACCGGGCTGAATGCGCCCCACGGCTTCGGCGAGGGCGTGGCGACCGAGATCGCGGCGATCACGGCCATGCCGTTCACCAGCGCGCTCAACAAGTTCGAGGCGCTGGCGTCCAACGACGGGCTGGTCGACCTGCACGGGACGCTCAACGTCCTCGCGGTCGCGCTGACCAAGATCGCCAACGATATCCGGTTGTTGGCGAGCGGCCCGCGCTCGGGGCTGGGCGAGCTGGAGCTGCCCGCCAACGAGCCGGGCAGCTCGATCATGCCGGGCAAGGTCAACCCGACGCAGAACGAGATGCTGACCATGGTCGCCGCGCAGGTGATGGGCAACAACGTCGCGGTCACCGTCGGCGGGATGCAGGGGCATATGGAATTGAACGTGTTCAAGCCGCTGATCGGCGCCAACGTGCTCCGCTCGATCGACCTGCTCTCGGTGGGCATGACGAGCTTCGCCGAGCGGACGGTGGAGGGGATGACCGCGCGGCGCGACAACATCAAGACGCTGCTCGACCGCTCGCTGATGCTGGTCACCGCGCTCGCGCCCGAGATCGG
>CALMGC010000257.1 GCA_937863505.1 uncultured Sphingomonadales bacterium
CGGCAAGGGCGGGTCGCCCCGGCACGGCAAGCCAGGCCGGGGCGGCCCGTCGCGGACGGGGCCGGTAGTGCGAAAGGCGGGTGACGATCGGCGAGCGTCGGCGGTCGGCAGCCCTCGACCGCGCCGGTCGCGTCACCGGCACCGACGCTGACCCCGGTCGCCATCGGCGCGGGCGTCGGCTATCGGCGGCGCGGGCCGGTGGAGTGTTGACGGATGGGGACGGAGGGAAGCGCGCTGGTCACGGCGACGCATGTGGTTCAGCAGGCGCTGACCCCCGTGTTCCTCCTGTCGGGGATCGGCACGCTGCTCAACGTGTTCGCGACCCGGCTGGGGCGCGTCGCCGACCAGACGGACGCGCTCGCCGCCAAGACCCGGGCGGAGCCGGGGCGCGACCTGCGCTTGCGCGTGCTGCGGCGACGATCGCGCGCGCTCGACGCGGCGGTGGTGCTGGCGGCGCTGGCGGGCGGGCTGACCTGCGCCACCGTGCTGGTGCTGTTCCTGGGCGAGCTGCTCGGCAAGGCGGCGGCGGGCATCCTGTTCTCCTTGTTTGGCGGCGCGATCCTGTTCACGCTGGGCGCGATCGCGGCGTTCGTGGGCGAGATGCTGCTGGCGGCGCGCGGCGTCCGGCTGGCGGTGGACACTGTCGTCGGCGAGGCTCCCGACCCGCCGACGCGAGCGGGGTGATCGCGGCGCTTGCCGTTCCCGCCGGGTGCGCTACGCTCGGCGTCCCTTCAAGGAGATTTCCCATGATCCGTACCGTTATCATCGCCGCCGGGCTCAGCCTCGTCGCCCTCACCCCCGCCTACGGCAAGGGCTGCATCAAGGGCGCAGTGGTCGGCGGCGTCGCCGGGCATATGGCGGGCCACGGCAAGGCGGGCGCCGCCGCGGGCTGCGCCGTCGGGCACCACCGCGCGGCCAAGAAGGCCAAGTAGGCGCGCCGAACCGCCACGGGTGATACCGCGGCGGCGAGCTCAAGCCGGGTGGCGGCGTTCCGACACCCGGCGAGCGGCGTTTTGCGTCAGGAAGCGCGCCGAAGCCGCGGCGGGGAACCCGCTAACCACCCACCAACCTTGACGCGCCCGCTCCCCCGCGCAAGCATCCTGCCATGTCCCGCCCCCGACAGCGTAGCATCGACCTGGGCGGCCTTCGCGCGATCAAGGTCGGGACGCCGTCCGCTTGGGGAGACTTGTATTACCACACGATGGAGATGGGCTGGCCTGCCTTTGTCGGCTGGGTATCGCTCGTCTTTGTCCTGCTCAATCTTGCGTTCGGGGCGGTGTACGCAGCTCTTCCCGGCGCGATCGGCGGGATGGCGCGCGGCTCGCTGGTCGACGGGTTCTTCTTTTCGGTCGAGACGCTCGGTACGGTCGGCTATGGCAACATGGCGCCCGCGACGCATGGGGGGCACGCCGTCGCCGCGCTCGAGATCCTGCTCGGCATCTTCTATTCGGCGACGATCACCGGGCTGATCTTTTCGCGCTTCTCGCGACCGCGCAACAGCTTCGTGTTCAGCGACAAGGCCGTGATCGGCGAGTTCGACGGCGGCCCCGCACTGATGATCCGGCTCGCCTCGACCAGGGCGCGCCCGGTCGCGGACGTCAACGCGCAGGTGGCGTGGCTCCAACGGCACGAGCTGCCGGACGGAGGCGTGTTCCGACAGCTTGTCGAGCTGCCGCTGACCCGATCGAACAACCCGCAAATGGCGCTGGCCTGGATGCTGATACATCGGCTGGAGGAAGGGTCGCCGATGCTGGCGGCGTGGCGCGACGCGGGGGAGTTTCGGCTCGTCGCTTCGGTCAGCGGGCTCGACACGCTGCTGGCCGCACAGGCGATCGGCGGGCGCAGCTACCGGCGCGACGACGTGGTCTCGGACCATGAATATGTTGACGTGGTCGACGAGGACGACGGCGCGTTCCGGCTCGACCTGCGCAAGATAAGCGACGTGCGTCCCAGACGGGGCTGATCGGGGCGGGTTGACTCGTTAGGTGTTGCGGGAACAAAAAGGGAACAACAACGCTTCCCGAGTCCCCCGCCGTCGAGTCCCCGCCCTTGCCC
>CALMGC010000258.1 GCA_937863505.1 uncultured Sphingomonadales bacterium
GCGGTGTCGACCGGGCCGTCGCGCTCCTCGGCGACGTGCGGCGCTTCGATCAGCGCGGGTCCGGCGGGAGCGGGAGCAGGCTTGGGCGCGTCCTTCGCGCGCTCGGGGCGCTTGCTCACATAGGCCTCGCCCACCACGGCGGCGGCGACCAGCGCGGCGGCTCCGGCGAAGAACGCGCCAAGGCCGGTCAGGACGGTTCTGGGGGTCATGCGGGCGGGTCCTGTGCGTAGAAAGGGTCTAGCCGTTCCAACGGGCAGACACCCGCGCTGTTCCCTCCCGCTATTCGGCGCGGAGCGCGGCCACCGCGTCGCGCGTCGCGGCCTCACGGGTGAGGCGCAGCGTCTGGGTGCGCTCGGCACGGACCGCCATCGCTTCCCACGCCTGCGCGGCGCGGTCGCAGCGTTCGCGCACGTTGGACAGCGTCGCGCTGTCGGCGGCGGCGCGTTCGGCATCGGCGCGGGTGCGGAAAAAGGCGGGGCTGTCGTTCATGGGGTCGCTCCTGCGCGCGGGGGATGTGGAAACGGCGGCCCCGGATGGGACCGCCGTTCGATAGGCTCAGACAGCCTGGAGGTTGACCGCGCTCATCTTGCCGCGGCGATCCTCCTCGAGCTCGTATTGAACCCGCTGGTTTTGCTGGAGAGTGGTCAAGCCCGCCCGCTCGACGGCGGATATATGGACAAAGGCGTCGTTGCCGCCGGTCTCGGGGGCGATGAAGCCATAGCCCTTGTCGGCGTTGAAGAACTTGACGGTTCCGATGGTCATGATGTGCTTTCTTCCGTTCGTGGGCGACCAGCGTGGACGCCCAAAGCCCTTGGATGCAGGGAAGGAGGGAAGCAGGAGCCGCAAAGCGCCGTAAGACCGTCGATATGCGAGGCATACATAATATGGGCGCTTGGCGCCTATGGCGCAAGCGCCCATATTATGTATGCCCGGCCGGCGCGGCCTAAGCCGCGTCCGACGCCATAGGCTTTGCCCATGACCGGCTTGCGGAAGCTACAGCAACGAACTCTTCCGCACCGGTGCGCCAGTCCCCTCGGTCGAGGGCTGGTTCTTGTTCAGCCGGTCGCTCGGTCGCCGCGCGTCGTCCGAGCTCTGAGGCTCGGCGGACAAATCCGGAGCGTCGGTCTCGTTCGTCGGGTCGCTGGCGTCAGTGGACATGCTCATCGGCTGAACTCCTTTCGCAACGCTCAACGCATCGCGCCGCCTTTACGGTCCCTTGCGGGGCGGGGCGGACATGGTAGGCCGTGTTAACCACCTGTCGGAGTTGTCGATGCGCCTTGTTCCCGCTCTGCTGCTGTCCACATTGACCGCGCCCGCCGCGCTCGCCGCGCCGGTCCATGGCTATCAGTCGCTGGCCATCTCGCCGCGCGGGGACGAGGTGGCGAGCGTCGAGCCGGGCACGATCGTGGGACCAGGCGCGCACGCCGCGATCGTGGTGCGTTCGGCCAACGACGGGCGCATACTGCGGACGCTCGTTCCGTGCGCGAAATGCGGTTACGCCGGGCTGACGTTCGGCCCCGACGGCTCGCTCGCGTTCGTCACGCGCGACCGGGCGGCGAGCACCGCGACGCTGCAGGTCGCCACGGGAACCAGCGTCCGCACGATCGCGATCGTCGCCGGGCTGGCCGCGACGCCGCGCTTCTCGCCCGACGGTCGCCGGGTCGCGTTGCTCGTCACGCTCGGCGCGGCGAAGGAGACCGGGGCGACGCAGGCGGGGGTGCGCCAGATCGGCGAGATCGGCGAGAAGAACGACGAACAGCGGCTGGCGGTTTTCCCGCTCGGGGCCGCGCCGGTCGCGGCGGCGCAGGTCCGCCCGGTCTCGCCCGCCGATCGCTTCATCTACGAATATGACTGGACGCCCGACGGGGCCGGGTTCGTGGTCACCTCCGCGCTGGGCAATGGGGATAACAACTGGTGGGTGGCGACGCTCGACCGGGTCGACGCGGCGACGGGCGCGGTGACCAACATCGCCAAGCCCAAGACACAGCTTAACTTTCCGCGCGTGTCGCCCGACGGCAGGTCAGTAGCGTATATCGGCGGGCTGATGAGCGATAACGGCTCGGTCGGCGGCGATGTGTGGACGGTGCCGCTCGGCGGGGGCGAGCCGCGCGACATCACGCAGGGCCAGCCGCGCAGCTTCGTGTCGCTCGACTGGACGCAGGCCGGGCTGCGCGCGGTGGCGCTCCACAACGACCGGTCGGAGCTGGTCACGCTCGCGCCGGGCGGGACGGCGACCGTCGGGTTCAGCCAGCCGGTCAGCTTGGGCGCGGGCGACGGTCGCGCCGCGTTCACGCGCGACGGGGCCGCCGTAGCTACTGTCGCTCAGGACTGGACCCACGCGCCCGCCATCTACTCGGGGCAGGGGATGACCCCGCGCCAGATCACCCACGACAACGACGCCGCCCCCGCCGCGGTGCGCGCGCGGAGCGTGACGTGGCGGAATGAGGGCTACACCGTGCAGGGCTGGCTGCTCGCCCCGCTCGGCGTCGACCGCAAGGCAAAGGCGCCGATGATCGTCGACGTCCATGGCGGGCCCTCCGCCGCGACCACGCCGCGCTACCTCGAGCACGGGCCCGCGACCCAGCTGATGGACGCGGGCTATTACGTGTTCCTCCCCAACCCGCGCGGCTCCTATGGGCAGGGCGAGGCGTTCACCGCCGCCAACCGTCGCGACTTCGGCGGCGGCGATCTGCGCGACATCCTCGCCGGGGTCGACGCGGTGGAGAAGGTCGCGCCCGTCGATGACACGCGGCTCGGCCTGCGCGGGTGCAGCTATGGCGGGTTCATGGCGATGTGGGCCAACACGCAGACAAACCGTTTCAAGGCGATCGTCGCCGGGGCGGGGCTGTCGAACTGGATCAGCTATTACGGAACCAACGGCATCGACCAATGGATGCTGCCGTTCTTCGGCAAGTCCGCCTATGAAGACTACAAGGCATATGAGGACGTGTCGGCGGTGTACCATGTCGGCAAAGCACGGACGCCGACGTTCATCTATGTCGGCGAGCGTGACATCGAGGTGCCGCCGACCCAGTCGATCGAATGGTGGCACGCGCTGAGGAACCAGGGCGTCGACAGCAGCCTCGTGATCTACCCCGACGCCGGGCATTGCGTTCCCGCGCCGGACCAGCAGGCGGATGTTCGCAAGCGGAGCATCGCTTGGTTCGACAAATACGTGAAGGGGACCAGATAGGCCGGCTTGAATTGTCGGAGCGTGGTTGCGACACCCGCGCTTGCGGGAAGCGGCCTAACGAAGCGGCTTTCCGGAGTCTTTCCATCGGTCGAGCACGGCGGACTCGGGTAATCTTGCGTCCTGTAGCGGGACCAGCGCCGCGCCGCTGTCCGCATGGGCAGGCTGGACCGACATGGCGGGCGTGACCGGTTCCGCCGGCACCGTCACGGCGGCGACGGTGATCCGGGTCGGGGAAAGCGCCGGCTCGACCACCGGCGCGTGCGGCCCGGGCACCGGCTCACCCCCGGCGTAAGGACGGCGGAACGCGGCGGCGGTGCCCCAATAGCCCTTCCAGCGGTGGAAGAAATGCGCGCCTACCGCGTCCGTCATCACCATCGCCCGGTTCCACGCCGGGGTGACGGCATAGGTATGGTAATGCGTCGCCAGCCCCATCGGCGCGTATACCTGCCCGGCCAGCGCCTCGGCGGCGACGCGCATCGCGCGCGCCCAGCCGGTACGCGATCGCGCGCGCGCCATCGACCCGTCGCAGGCGAAGCTGAACTGGCAGCCGTGCTTCTCCGACCCCTGGTATACGACCCCGCACACCGTCGCGGGAAAGGCGGGGTGGCGGACGCGGTTGAGCACCACCTGCGCGACCGCGCGCTCGCCGTCATCAGGTTCGCTCGCCGCCTCGTAATAAATCGCGGCGGTCAGGCATTCGAGCGCGCGGCCCCGGTCGAGCGCGGAGGCGCGGGTCACGAAGGGCAGGGCGGGAGTGACGGTCGCCTCGCCCGGGTCGAAGGCGGTAGCGGTGACCGGCTCGGGCGGGGGAGCGACGGTGCCGGTCGTGCCGTGCGCGGGCGCGGCGTCGTCGGGCACCGCGTACAGCGCCGCGGCACCAGGAAAATGGTCCTCCGCCTCATAGCCTTCCCGCTCGGAAGCGGAGACGACGACGATGCCCTGGCGGGCGCCAATGGCGCTCAGCGCGGCACCGGCCAGCACCGGCACGACCGCTATCGCCCACCACCCCTTGCTCGCCCGCTCGCTCATCGGGCGCGGCGCATAACGTAGAACCGTGAACGCTTCCGCCCCGTTTTGCGACCCGTCCCGGCGCGGGACAGGCTAGCGCAGCCCCGCCCGCTCCAGATTGAGCGAGGCGACCGGGATCACCTCGAGTTGCGGATACGTCTTGCGCATCGGTTCGATGAACTGCTTGGCGTCCCCCACGACTACGATCGTCGCGGCGGCGGGTTCATAGAGGCGGGCGGCGGTGCGCTCGACCTCGCTTGCCGGGATCGCGGTCACTGCCTGCGCGTAGCTTTGCAGCTCGGACAGCGGCACCGCTTCGACCACATAGCCTCCGACCAGGCTCGCCAGCCCCGCCGTGGTTTCCGTCGCGCGTCCGAACTCGCCAACCAGCGCCGCCTTGCGCGCATCGAGCTCGCTCGCGGTGGGGGCCGGGTCGGCCCCGAGCCGCCGCATTTCGCCGACCATCAGTTGCGCGACCTCGGTCGCCGACGGGTTCTTGGTCTGCGTCGCCGCGGCTACCAGGCCGGCGCTGCGCCGCGCGGACAGGTTGCTCGACGCGCCGTACGCGAGCCCGCGCTTGATCCGCACCTCCTGGTTGAGTCGCGAGGAGAAGCCGCCGCCCAGCACCGCATTGGCGAGCTCGGCGGCGTGGTACGCCGGGTCGCTCCGCGCGATCGCAGGCCGCGCGACGACGACACCCGCCTGACCCGCGTCGGGCATGTCAACGACGATGACGCGGGGTGTGGTCGACGCCGTGACCGCGACCGGCGCGGTGGCAGGAACCGCAGGCGCGCGCCAGCCGCCCAGCGCGCGTTCCGCTTGAGCCTTGGCCGCGGTGGGGGTGACATCGCCGACCATGACCAGCGTCGTCCTCTCGGGAGCCCATGCCCGCGCATAGGCTCCCTGCACATCGGCGCGCGTGATCGCCTTCAGCGACGCGGGCGTACCATTGAGCACCGTGCCGTAACCGGTCTCTCCAAACACCGCGCGGTTGGCGACCGCGCCCGCGAGGCGGCCGGGTTGCTTCAGCGCCACCGTCTGCGCGTCGATCGCCTGCGCGCGGAGCCGCTCCAGCTCGTCCGGTGCCAGCGTCGCGTGCTCGACCACATCGGCCATGATGCCGAGCGCGGGCGCGAGGCTCTCGGTGCGGACGGTCATGCCGAGGTTGCTGCCGTCGCGGTCCGCCCCCGCCTCTAACGAGCTGCCAAGCGTTTCCGCCACCGCTGCGATCTCGGTCGCCGAGCGGGTGGTCGTCCCCTTGGTGACGAGGTCGGCGGCGAGCGCGGCGGTGCCCGCGCGCCCCGCCGGGTCGAGCGCGCCGCCCGCGCCCGCGACCAGGTAAGCGGTGACCAGCGGAAGGTCGTGGCGCTCCACCGTTACCACGCGCACGCCGTTGGCG
>CALMGC010000259.1 GCA_937863505.1 uncultured Sphingomonadales bacterium
GTTGGTCGGGGAGACAGGATTCGAACCTGCGACCCTCTGCTCCCAAAGCAGATGCGCTACCAGGCTGCGCCACTCCCCGGCCGGGTACGGACGGACGTAGCGGAGCTACGCCCGACGCGCAACCGGCCCGGCCGACCTCGTGCCAACGAGGATCGACGGCGCGGCTTTGCCGCGGCGTGCGTCAGCGAGCGAGGGCACACTCTTGGTTCCTCCCCCGCCGCGCCGCGGCTTAGCCCGCGTCGTCAGACCTCGCTGGCGCGAGGCCGGCCGCGCGCGCTGCGTCTTTGCAGCGATATTGTCGCTGCAATGCGCCAAGCGCGCGGTGGGCCCGGCAGGACTTGAACCCGCAACCTAGCCGTTATGAGCGGCCAGCTCTAACCAATTGAGCTACAGGCCCCCGCGCGCGCGTTCCGGTAGCGCACTCTCCCCCGCCGCCGCAATCACCTCGTCGAGGCTCGCCGCGTGAACGCCCAGTCGCGCCAGCTCGGCCAGCACCGCATCCCACCACCGCCAGAACGCGGCCACCTCAGCCGCATCGCGCGCATAGGGCGTGTGGCCGGGCACCAGCGTCGGCGAATGGAAGGAGAAGTTGAGCACCCGCACCCCCTCCCATACCGCGACGCGCACCGCGTCCAGCGCGTCGGCAAGCGGCATCCCCTCCGGCGTCAACGCCACCCGCGACACCAGCCCGGCACGCGCCAGCACACCACGGGCATGAGGCACCGGCCCCGCAAGCCCGTACAGCCACCCTCCCCGCGCCCGCGCGCGCCCGGTATAAACCGTCGTCAGCGGCAGCTCGATCAGCCCCGGCGCGAGGTGAAAGGCGCGCGGGCCGATGGCCGTGAAGTCCGGCCCGCCCTCGCCCGCATAACTGTACCGCGCGCGCATCGAACTATCGACGCGGTAGCCGCGCTCGGCCAGCAACGTCGCCGTCGCCGGGCCGATCCCATAGCGGCCTGCGCGATACGCGACCGGGCGGGTGCCGAAGGACCGCTCGATCGCGGCGGTCAGCACGTCGAGCTTGGCCGCTTCCAGCGAGCGCGGCAGCACGCCGGGGAAGCCGCGGTCGGGCGCGGGCAGGTCGGCGAAGGGCGGGTTGACCCAGGGGTGAAGCTGCGTCCCGACGCTCGCCCCGCCCGCGGCCAGCGCCTCGCCGACCAGCGCCGACGCGCGCGCGTCGGTCGCGACCGGGTGGTCGACCATGTAGGTGACGGGAACGGTCGCCGCGCGGAACCGGCGGTGCGCCTCGGGCAAAGCCGCCATCGCGGTCACCGCGCGCGCGCGACGCGATAGCGGCGCGGACCAGTCGAACTCCTCCTCCGTGTCGACGAACAGCGTGAACCGCGTCCCGAACGCCTCCGGCCAGCGCACGGTCGCCTCCGGCGCGAGCGGCGGCGGCACATAACCCGGCTGCGGCGCGCGCGCGGGCATGTCAGCGGAAAGCGGCCTGCTCCATCGCGAACGGAACAACCGCCGGCAGCCGCAAAGTCAAGCGCTCCGCCTCGATCACCAGTAGCCCGCCCAGCTCCGCCGCGAGATTCTGCGCGAGCCGGAGCGCGAAGCCGGTGCCGAGCAACGGCGCGCCGGGCACCGCCGCCTCGCGCTCCGCGTCGAGAGACAACAGGCTGTCGGGCGTGACCGCGGCGAGCGCGGCGGGGCGATCGAACACCACCCGCACGCTCGCCTCCGAGTGGCGCATCGCCAGTACCTGTAACCGCTCGCCGCGCGCGCAGCTCGAAACCAGTGCGGAGAGAAGGCGACCGAACAGGCGGTCGGCGGCGCGGTCGTCGACGTCGAGGATCAGCGGCGGCACCGGC
This sequence comes from uncultured Sphingomonadales bacterium, assembly GCA_937863505.1. GTDB lineage: Bacteria > Pseudomonadota > Alphaproteobacteria > Sphingomonadales > Sphingomonadaceae > Sphingomonas. The sequence continues at coordinate 1,818 of CALMGC010000259.1, forward strand.
GCAAGCGCCACGACGGCACCGCGCAAGGACGCGAGCGGCTCGAGATCATGCACGATGCGGTCGAGCAGCGGCGCGAGCGGGGTCGGCGCTGGGCGCAGCTCGAGCGCCCGCCCCTCGATCCGCGCGGCGGTGTCGAGATCGTCGATCGCGCCGACCAGGTCCGCCGCCGCGAGCCGGATCTCGCCCGCGCGGTCGCGGTACACGGGCGGCACCGCGCCGAGCATCTCGCGCTCGATCAACTCGGCAAAACCCGAGATGGCGTTGGCGGGGGTACGCAATTCGTGCACCAGCGCGCGCACGCTGTCGGCGGCGGGGGAGCGCGGGCGCGCGCTCTCGTCGGCGCGGGGGCGGCGCGCGACACCGCGATAGCCGGTGAAGCGCCCGGTCGCGGGGTCGAACAGCGGCTCGCCACTGATCCGCCACGAGCCCGCCGCGGAAGACGCGCCACCGAGCAGCAGGCGCGCGTCGCGGAACGCGGCCCGGCGGCGGAAGGCACCCGAAGCGACCCCGTCCACGCTCGGCTCCGCGCCGTCGCGGTGGGCGAGGCCAATCCCGACCACCGCCGCGCGCGGCGCGCCGTCGACCCAGCGGATCACGCCCGCGGCATCGGTTTCGTAGCGGAACGCGCTCGCAGCGGCAGGAGCCTCGGGCGCGGGCGGAACGGTGTCGCGGTCGCGGTTGAACGCCTCGATCCGCGCGACCAGGTCGGAGATGCGGAAGCCGACCGGCTCGGCGGCGGGCTCGTCCGGCAGGCGGAGCGGCTCGGCGGCAACGGGCGGATCGACCGTGGCGAGCGGCGCGTCGTTGACCGGCGCGGGCGCGGGCTCGGCGGGCGCGTCATAGGGCAGCACGAAATCGACCGGGCCGAACTGCTCCAGCCCCCGTACCGCCGCGCCCGGCAAGTCGCGCCGGTGACGAAGGACCGAGCGTTGCGCGGGCGTCAGCCGAGGCAGCAATGCTTCCCAAGCCGAACCCTCCAGCTGCGCTGTTCGCAGCACCGGCGCGGCAATCGCCAGCGCTTCCTCCGTGAACAATGCCACCAGCTCCGGCCCGGGCGACGCAAAGGCGAGCGCGCGCGCGCTGGCCGCGCGAACGCCGTCGGGTACGCGGCCCCGCAACGAGCGCAGCCGGTCGAGCGCCTCGGGCGTCGCGGGCGCGCGACCGCGACCGATCAGGTCGATGAGCTGCCGCCATGCCGACGCCGCCCCGAACGCGCTGGTCGTGTCGGCCGCCAGCACCGTCTTCAAGCTGTCGTCGAAGCGCACCGCCAAACTCCCGATCCGGAGCGATCCGCCGCGCCGTAAGAATTGCTTAACGCGGGCGACTCGGCGGCGGAACCGTCCATTTCGGCACGCGTCAAAGTGGCACAATTGCGTAACCCGGACAGCTTTCTATAGCGGCGGGGAGAAAGACGGGCGCGCGCGTCCGCCGCGCGGGAGGGGTGTCGCACCTATGTCGTTGGACCGGATCGACCGGCAAATCCTGGCGCTGCTCCAGGAGGACGGGCGGATGACTAATGTCGATCTCGCCGAGCGGGTCGGCCTCACCGCGCCGCCGTGCTTGCGCCGAGTCCGCGCGCTGGAGGAAATGGGCGCGATCCGGGGCTATCACGCCGATCTCGACGCGGCGCGGCTCGGTTATCCGATCACCGTGTTCGCGATGGTGTCGCTGCGCAGCCAGGCGGAGCACGACCTGTCCGCGTTCGAAGCGCATGTCGCGACCATCCCCGAGGTGCGCGAATGCCACATGCTCAACGGCGAGATTGACTTCATCCTGAAGATCGTCGCCCCCGACCTCAACCGGTTCCAAGTGCTGTTGACGACCCAGCTCACCCCCGCCCCGAACGTGGCGAGCGTCAAGACGTCGCTGACGATCCGGACCGCAAAGGCGCTGTCGGGAATACCGGTGGTGGAGTGACGGAGGCGGCAGACTGTATCGCGCGCCGCCTCGACCATCGGCTTACGCGGTCGCGGGGTGATCCAGCCACAGCGTCCAGAAGCCCGCGATATCGGCGCGGATCGGGCCGCTGACGGCGGCGAACGCCGTCCTCGCCCCCGCCTTGTCGCCCGACAGCGCGAGCGCGATGCCGAGATGCGTGTTGACCTCATCCGCGCGCGCGCCGACGCCCTTGGACAGCGCGGTCCGGTAGAGCGGGATCGCGGCGGCGTAATCGCCCCGGCCAAGATACGCGTCGGCCGTCTGCGAGGCGAGCGCGCCCGTCGGGCTGCCGTTGGCCTTGCTCGCGAGCGCGGACAGCGAGCCTTCGCTGGCGATGCCCTTCGCCGCGTCGGCGTTGATCGCGGTCGCATTGGCGTCGCTGGCGGGCAGCTTGCCGTTGGCGCGGCCTTCGGCGATCACCGTCTTCGCTTCGTCGGGCAGGCCGGAGTCGACGACCTTCTGCGCGTATTCCTCATAGCCGAACTGATCGAGCGCCTTGTTCTGGCGCACCAGCCGGAACATGTCGACCGTCTGCCCCTTATCGAGCGTGGTCAGCGATTCCTTGCCGTTGAAGCCGTAGATATACAGCGCGTCGTGCCAGTTCTTCGAGGTCGGATACGCACTCAGCCAACGCTTGAGCCACTGCACCGCCTGCGGCTTGTTCTTGGCTTTGACGACTTGCGAAAGCCCCAGCCGGTAATAGGACTCCGGCGCAGGCTTGCCCGTCGCTTCCGCGGCGTCGATCACCTTGCCGAGGTCGGCTGTGCCCCCGACGACGTCGCCGCTGTCCATTTTGGTCTGCATGATGATCAGCGGCAGCTGCGGCTCGCTATAGCCGAGGTCACGCGCCTGGCCGTAGTCGGTCAGCGCCGTGCGATAATCGCGCTTCTGCGACGCGAACTGGCCGAGGAAGAAGTAAAGCTGGCCCTTCTCGGTCTGCGGCGTCTTGGGATTGGCGACCAGCGCCTGCAGCGTCGGCGCGAGCACCGACTGGTCCGCCTGCGGGTTCGCCTTTAGAGAGGTCTGGACCACCTGCACCCGCATGTGCGCCGCGGCGTACCGGTCGTCATCGGTCTTCGCCGCTGCCTCCGCCGCCGCCACGGTCGACTGCATCGCCGCGACGTCGGTGCCCTTCAGCGCCGCCTGCGCAGGTTGCGCCACCTTGATGAACTCGGGCGAATAGCTCGGGCCCGCCGCCTTTTCTTCCTTCTTGGCGTCGGCGGGGGCCGCCACGATCAGCCCGCCCGCCCCGGCGAGCAGGGCCGCGGCCAGCGCGAGCTTGGGAAACTGCGTCATCGCGAAACTCTCCTGACATGGCGGGCGCGCCCGCCCGGATGGGTTAACGTATCTATAACCGCCGCCGCCCGGCGTTCAAGCCGAGGAGCGCTGAACCGGCATTGAACGGGCGCGCGGGCGCGGGTACCCGCCGCGTCGATGATCGTCGTCCTTTCTCCCGCCAAGACGCTCGACTACCGCACTCCGCACGCGCCGGTGGAGCACGGCGCGCCGCGGTTCGCGGGCGAGGCGGCGGTGCTCGCGGGCGCGGCGGGGCGGCTGGGGCCGAAGCGGTTGGGCGATCTGATGAGCATTTCACCCAAGCTCGCCCGGCTCAACATCGACCGGTTCCGCGGGTTCGACGCGGCAGAGGAGCGGCCGGCGCTGTTCGCCTATGCGGGCGACGTGTATCGCGGGTTCGAAGCGCGCTCGCTGCCGCCGGAGGCGTTGCCCTTTGCGCAGGATCATCTGCGGATGCTGTCGGGGCTGTACGGACTGCTCCGCCCCTGCGACGCGATCCGCCCGCACCGGCTGGAGATGGGCACGCGCTGGGCACCGCGGCGCAAGGCGCTGACCGATTGGTGGGGTACGCGCATCGCGCAGGCGCTGGCGGCGGACGTGGCGGAGGAAGGATCGGGCGTCGTGCTCAATTTGGCGAGCCAGGAATATTGGGCGGCGGTGGGCGCGCATCTGTCCCCGGACATCCGCGTCGTCGTCGTTGATTTCCGCCAGGCGGGGCCGGATGGGCCACGCTTTGAAAGCTTCGCGGCCAAGCGCGCGCGGGGCATGATGGCGCGCTGGGTGGTCGAACATCGGATCGGCGACGTGGACGCGTTGCCCGGCTTCGACAGCGACGGGTACAGGTTCGTTGGAACGGAGGGCGACATGCTTCGGTTCGTGCGCGGATGAAGGCGGTCGTGATCGGGGCGTCGGGCGGCATCGGCGCGGCGCTGGCGGAAGCGCTTGCCGACGAGGGGCACGACGTGGTCGGCCTCGCGCGGTCGTTCACGGGCGAGCGGCACCTCGACCTGACCGACGAGGCGAGCATCGCGGCAGGGGCGGCGAGCGTCGGTTCACCCGAACTGGTGCTGGTCGCAACCGGCCTGCTCCATGAGGGAGAGCATGGCCCGGAAAAGGCGATGCGCGAGCTCGACCCCGAGTGGCTCGCACGCCAGTACCAGGTCAACGTGATCGGCCCCGCTCTGGTCGCCAAGCACTTCCTCCCCATCATGCCCCGCGCTGGGCGCACGATGTTCGCGGTGCTCTCGGCCAAGGTCGGCAGCATCTCCGACAACAAGCTCGGCGGTTGGTACGGCTATCGCGCGAGCAAGGCGGCGCTCAACCAGCTCGTCCGCACGCTCGCCGTCGAGGAGCGGCGGCGCAATGAGCGGAGCATCGTCGTCGCGCTCCACCCGGGCACGGTCGACACCGCGCTGTCCAAGCCGTTCCAGGCGGGGGTGCGCGCGGGATCGCTGTTCCCGCCCGGGCGGGCGGCGGTGCAGCTGCTTGACGTGCTGGAGGCGCTGCGCCCCGCCGACAGCGGTAAGCTGTTCGCCTGGGACGGGGCGGAGATCGCGCCCTGACGCTTGCGCGGCGCGCGGAACCGTCCGATGCTGCCGCCGGAGACGCCGTAGGGGCGTCCCGCATGGGGAGATAATAGATGTTGAAGTTCACCGCCATCGCGCTCGCCGCGACCACGCTGGCGACCGCCGCGGGCGCGCAGACCGCCGCCACGCACCCGGCCGCGAAGCCCACCGCCGCCAAGCCCATGATGGCCACCAAGGCGACCACGACCAAGACCACCACCACC
>CALMGC010000260.1 GCA_937863505.1 uncultured Sphingomonadales bacterium
GGCGCTGGGTGTGGCGATGGCGGCGGGGCCGCTGGTGCGTTGGCGGCGCGACGAGGCCGGGGCAGTGCTGGAGCGGCTGGCGCTACCGTTGCCGGTCAGCATCTTTGTCGCGCTCGTGGCATTGCTCGCCGGCGTCGCGCTGTTTCCCGCACTGGGGCTGGCGGTGGCGGCGGGGTTGGCCATCGCCAGCGTCGCGCCGTTGTGGAAGCGCAATCTTCTCCGCACGCCGCTGTTCACCTGGGGCATGGTGGTCGCGCACCTCGGCATCGCGGTCAGCCTCGCGGGGATGGCGTGCGACAGCGCGTTCACGCAGGAGACGCTGTTCGCGGCGCGGGTGGGCGAGGGGCACCGGGTCGGACCGTGGATGGTGACGCTCGACGGCATCGCGCCGCGAGTCGATGAGAATTGGTCGGCACTTGAAGCGCATCTCACCGCGACGCGCGACGACGAGGTGATCGAGCTCCACCCGCAGTCCCGCTTCTTCTCGGCGCCGCCGACCACCACCGCCGAGACCGCGATCGCGACGCTGGCCGATGGTCAGCTTTACACCGTATTGGGGCAACCGGACGGCACGGGGCGCTGGCAGTTGCGGTTGTGGTGGAAGCCGTTCGTGACGTTGATCTGGACGGGCGGCGCGTTGGTCGCGATCGGTGGCGCGCTGTCGCTGGTGGGGCGCGTTCGGCGCGAGCGGCGCGCGGCGTGGCGGGAGGCTTGGGCGTGAGGGCGTGGCTATGGGCGCCGTTCGTCGCGTTCGCGGGCGTGCTGGCGCTGGCGGTGTGGAGCCTGCGCGCACCCGCCGATCGCATCGTGCATTCGCGCATGGTCGGCGAGCCGATGCCCGCGCTGACGCTGCCCGCGCTGGTGCCGGGCAAGCCGGGGCTCGCCGGGCACGCGCGGGGGGAGCCGCGGCTGGTCAACATCTTCGCGAGCTGGTGTATCCCATGCGCCGCCGAAGCACCGCAGCTGCTCGCGCTCAAGCGGCAGGGCGTCCGCATCGACGCGGTCGCGGTGCGTGACACGCCGCACGCCGTCGCCGCGTTCCTCGCCCGCTATGGCGACCCCTATGCGGCGATCGGCGACGACCGCGAAGCGCGCGCGCAACTCGCGCTCGGCTCGTCGGGCGTACCCGAGACGTTCGTCGTCGGCGCGGACGGGCGCATCCTGCTCCAGCATGTCGGCGACATCCGCGCCGACGACGTCGCGGCGCTGGCGGCGGTGGTGAAGAGCGCGCGGTGAAGCGTTTCGCCCCGCTCCTGCTGGCGCTCGCCACGCCCGCGCTCGCCGAAACGCCGTTGCCCCCGGCGCGGCTCGCCGACACGCAGCTCCCCGACCCCGGGCGCGAGGCGGAAGCCAAGACGCTGATGCAAAGCCTGCGCTGCCTCGTCTGCCAGGGCCAGTCGATCGCGGACAGCGACGCGGACATGGCGGGCGACATGCGCGCGCTGGTGCGCACACGCATCCAGGCGGGTGAGCAACCCGACACGATCCGCCGCTGGCTGGTCGCGCGCTATGGCGAGTATGTCAGCTATGACCCGCCGTGGAGCTGGTCCACCGCGCCGCTATGGCTCGCGCCGCTGTTGCTGCTCGGGCTGGGCGGCGCGGTCGCGCGCGCGAGCTTCCGGCGGCGGCGCTGATGGGGTTCGTGTGGCTGTTCGTCGTCGGCGGCGCGGTCGCGGCGTTGCTGTGGCGGCTCGGGCTGCCGCGTATCGTATGGAGCATGGCGGGCGCGGCGGTGATGCTGGGCGCGACCGGCTATGCGCTTCAAGGTCGCCCGCTGCTCGGCGGCGCGCCGCGCGAGGCGGGCGAGCGACCGATCGAACTCGAACAGGGGCTGATCGAGCTGCGCGGCGACCTGTTCGGTCGCTTCACCCGCGACAGCGCCTACCTCATCGCCGCCGACGCGCTGACCCGGTCGGGCGACCCGGAAACGGCGGCGCAAATCGAGCTCGGCGGCATCCGCAACAACCCGCGAAGCGCGATGCTGTGGACCGGGCTCGGCGACACGCTCGCGCGTCACGACGGCGACCAGGTCTCGCCGCCCGCGCTGTTCGCGTTCGGGCAGGCGATGCGGCTCGCGCCCCGGCACCCCGGTCCGCCGTTCTTTCTCGGGCTCGCCTATGTCCGCGCGCAGCAGCTGGCGGAAGCGGCCCCGTACTGGCACCGCGCGCTCGCGCTGTGTCCGCCGAACGCGCCGTATCGCGCGCAGATCGCACAGCGAGTGATGCTGCTCGACGCCTATCTGCGTCAGATCGGGGCGGCGCGACCGTGAGGGGTGAGTGGCGCTACCGTTGGTAGCGGAGGAGGGACTTGAACCCCCGACCCCAGGATTATGATTCCCGTGCTCTAACCAGCTGAGCTACTCCGCCCCACCGCGTGGGAAGCGGGCCTATAGGGACGCGCGGCGGCGACCGTCAAGCGAACATGTGGCGGCTGAGCGGCTCCCACGGGCCCCCGCGATACCACCATGCCGCCAGCCCCGCGACCGCGACCGGGCGGGGCGTGAACCCCGCCGACAGCTCGGCCAGCAGCGCCTTGGCCGCGGCGGGCTCCACCTTGTTCTGGACGGTGACGTGCGCGCGCCAGCCCTGCTGATCCTGCGGCATCAGCATCCCCGAAAAGGCATGCGCCAGCTCGGCGCGGATCGCGGCGAGCTCGGCCGAGTCGATGCGGTAGGCGACGCCCCGACCCAGCGAGAACACGCCCGCGATGCGCGCCTGTGGTCGCGGAACCCCGCGCGTGGCCGCCGCCAGCCGCTGTTTCAGCTCGGGCGCGAGGCTGGGCTGGAGGTGATGGAACATCGTCAGATGCGCGGCGAGCTGGTTGCGCTCGGGCGGGAAATGCGCGCGCCGTTGCGCATCGAACCACGCCTGGTCCTCCGCCCCGAACAGCGCGGACACGATGATGGGCGCGGGGTCGTTCAGAACCAGGGACGCTTGTTCTGGACGTAGGTCTCGTCGAACTCGGCGGGGCTTTTGGTCAGGTAGATTATCGCCTCGACGAGCGAGATGATGCCGATCGCCATCAGGCCGAAAAAGCCGATGAGGATGATCGACAGGACGAACGACATCAACGTCGCGCCGAGCAGGATCGCGCCCTCCGCGCCATAGCCGAGGTAGAATTTGTGCACGCCCCACGGCCCGAGGAACAGCGCGAGCAGCCCGGCGGCGACGTTCGACTTGGCATATTGGCCGGGAAGCGCGGGCTGCCCTTGGCCCGGCGTCCCGACTTGCTGGCTCGCGGTCGCGGGCAGGGGGTAGATCTCGCAGGCGGTCGCGCCGTTGCCCGCCTCGAAGTCGACGGTCGTTCCCGCGCGGATCGCTCTCCGGTCGGCGCGGTATTCGGTGTCGACGAAATGGTAGCGGCCGCCGTCGTCGCCCGTCACCACGCCCGTGCCGCGAACGGTGTCATACCCCAGGATCGTGCCGCGCATCTCAGCCCCCCAATGCTTGCCCGGCCCAGCCTAGCGCGGCCCGGTCCGCTGGCAAGCCGCGCGCCGCTCAAATCTCCACCTGGCTGCCCAGCTCGACGACGCGGTTGGTGGGCAGGCGGAAGAACTCCATCGCCGATTCCGCGTTCCGCATCATCCACGCGAACAGCTTTTCGCGCCAGATCGCCATGCCGGGGCGCGACGACGGCAACAGCGTCTGCCGCGACAGGAAGAAGCTCGTCTCCATCATCACGAACCGGTTGCCCGGAAGGTCCGCGGTGGCCAGCGCCGCCGCGACATCGGGCTCCTGCATGAAGCCGAAGCGCAGGATCAGGCGGTGGAAACCGTTGCCGAGGTCCTCGATCATCAAGCGCCTCTCGTCCGGGACCTGCGGCACGTTGGCGATCTTGACCGTCAGCAGGATCACCCGCTCGTGCAGCACCTTGTTGTGCTTGAGGTTGTGGAGCAGCGCGGGCGGGACGCCGTCGGCGGTGGACGTCATGAACACGGACGTCCCCGGCACCCGCGTCGCCGAGGTCGCCGCCGACTTGATGAAAATGCCGATCGGCATCGCCGCCTCGCTCAGCCGCGCGATCACCAGATGGCGACCCCGCGCCCAGGTGGTCAGCAGCGTGAAGATCACGAAGCCGACCAGGATCGGGAACCACGCGCCCTCGAGCAGCTTGGTCAGCCCGGACGCAAGGTAGACCGCGTCGACGGTGACGAAGACGACAAAGCCGATGCCCGCTCGCCACAACGGCGTGCGCCAGATGCGGAACACGACCACATATTGCATCAGCGTGGTGATCAGCATCGTGCCGACGACAGCTAGGCCATAAGCCGGCAGCATCGCCGCCGAGTGCCGGAACGCCAGCACCAGCAGCCCCACCATCACCGCCAGCGCCCAGTTGATCGTCGGAACATAGATCTGCCCCTCGGCGTGCGAGGAGGTGTGCTGGATCTGCATCCGCGGCATGAAGCCGAGCTGGATCGCCTGCTGCGTCACCGAGAACGCGCCGGAGATCACCGCCTGGCTGGCGATCACCGTCGCGAAGGTGGCGAGGATCAGCAGCGGGACGGTCAGGCTCGGCGGCACCATGTGGAAGAACGGGTTGTCGACGAACTTGGGGTTGCCGAGCAGCATCGCCGCCTGGCCCATGTAATTGAGCATCAGCGCGGGGACGACCACGTACAGCCACGCGCGGGTGATCGGCTTGCGACCGAAATGCCCCATGTCGGCGTACAACGCCTCCGCACCGGTGACCGCGTAGATCACCGCGCCCAGCGACAGGAACGAATAGAAGGGATGCGCGGTGAAGAAGCCGACGATGTAGACCGGGTTGAGCGCGCGCAGCACCTCCGGGCGCCCGACGATCTGATACACGCCCATCGCCGCGATGGCGGCGAAATAGACCAGCATCACCGGGCCGAACAACTTGCCGACGCGCTCGGTCCCGTGCGACTGGATGACGAACAGCCCGACCAGGATCGCCAGCGCGATGGTGACGACATAGGGCTGGAACGACGAGCTGATGACGCTCAGCCCCTCCACCGCGGAGATGACCGAGATGGCGGGCGTGAGCATCGAGTCGCTGTAGAACAAGGCGGTCGCGAACAGCGCCAGCGCCATCAGCCACGCCTTCGGCGCCTTGGCCCCGAGCTCGCGCCGGATCAGCGCGTATAGCGCCAGACTGCCGCCCTCGCCGCGATTGTCGCAGCGCATGACGATGAACACATATTTGATCGTCACCACGAACACGAACGACCAGAAAATCAGGCTCACGATCCCGAACAGGTCGGTGATGTTGATGCCCAAGTGATAACGCGGGTCGAGCGTCGCCTGCAGCGCGTAGAGCGGGCTGGTGCCGATGTCGCCGAACACGACGCCGACCGCGCCGATCGTCAGCGCCGCCTGTCCGGCGTGGATGGGCGGCGCGGCGTCGTCGCTCGCGGTCGGCGGGGTCGCGGCCATGGTCGCAGCTGCATGGACGCCGGTGGTGGTCACGAACAAGCCTCTTGATGCGCCCGCGACCAGGCGGTCGGAAAAGGCCGCTGGCGGCTAGCACCGTCGCGGCGCTCACGCAATCGAGACAAGGACTTGCGGCTACGCTAGGGGCTTCGGCACATCGAATCTGGAGCTCGTTCATGCGCGTCGGCGTTCCCAAGGAAATCAAGAACCACGAATACCGCGTCGGGTTGACCCCGCCCGCCGCCGCCGAGCTGGTCGCCGCCGGGCATGAGGTCGTGGTCGAGACGGGGGCGGGCACGGGCATCGACTTCGACGACGGCGCTTACGAGGCGGTCGGCGCGCACATCCTGCCCGACGCGCGTGCTGTGTTCGGGGCGTCGGACATGATCGTAAAGGTCAAGGAACCGCAGCAATCCGAAATCGCGCTGCTCGAGCCCCGGCACCTCCTGTTCACCTATCTCCACCTCGCCGCCGACAAGCCGCAGGCGGAGGGGCTGATGAGATCGGGTGCGACCTGCATCGCGTACGAGACGGTGACCGCGCCGGGCGGCGGGCTGCCGCTGCTGAAACCCATGAGCGAGGTCGCGGGGCGCATGTCGGTGCAGGTCGGCGCGCACTACCTCGAAAAGGAACAGGGCGGACGCGGGGTGCTGCTCGGCGGCGTGCCGGGCGTCGCGCCCGCCAAGGTTGCCATTCTCGGCGGCGGCATATCGGGGATCAACGCCGCGCAGATGGCGGTGGGGATGCGCGCGGACGTCACCATCTACGACGTCAACCTAAGCCGGCTGGCCGAGCTCGACATGTTCTTCTCCAGCCAGATCAAGACCGCTTACGCCAGCAAGGCGGCGGTCGCGGCGGCGGTGGAGCGTGCGCATCTCGTCATCGGCGCGGTGCTGGTGCCGGGGGCCGCCGCGCCCAAGCTCGTCACCCGCGAGATGCTGAAAACCATGAAGCGCGGCTCGGTGCTGGTCGATATCGCCATCGACCAGGGCGGCTGTTTCGAGACCAGCCACCCGACGACGCATGACGACCCGGTGTTCGAGGTCGAGGGCGTGATCCATTACTGCGTCGCCAACATGCCCGGCGCGGTCGCGCGCACCTCCACCTTCGCGCTCAACAACGCGACCTTGCCGTTCGCCGTGCAGCTGGCGAACAACGGAGCGGAAGCGGCGATGCGGGCCAACCCGCACCTGGCGGCGGGGCTCAACGTGTCGGACGGCAAGATCCGGCACCGTGCCGTCGCGGAAGCACTCGACCTGCCGTTTGAGGCGTGGTCGGCTTAGTCGCGCTTGCGCGCGATGGGAACGGATAAGGAACATCGGCGTTTGGCGATCAGAAGGAGTTGTTATGGCCGAGCATGAACACGAGAACCCCAAGACGCACCCGACCTCCAATGCGGTCAAGGACCCGCATGACTGGACCACGGGCGACCAGCCGATGACGGGCGCGCAGGCGAGCTATCTCAAGACGCTGACCGAGGAAGCGCATGAGGAGTTCGACGACGGGCTGAGCAAGGCGGACGCATCGTTGAAAATCGACGAGCTTCAGGACAAGACCGGGCGCGGCAAGTAGCGCGGGTGCTCCGGTTGGCGGTGCCAGCCGGAGTTTGCCCGGGCGGTTACGGCGTCGCCGGAGTCGCGACGCGCTTCGCCGAGACCACCTTGACCGGTGCCGCGATCGTCTCTCCCTTGAACGGCCCCTTGCCGTCGGTTGCGACGGGTGCGTCGAGGATGCGACCGATCACGTCCATCCCCTCCACCACATGCCCGAACGCGGCATAGCCGAGATTGTCGCCCGGCTTGGTCGGGTCCGCGTCGAGCGAGGGACGCTGGTCGCCGACGCTGATCGTGAAGTCGCCGCGTCCGCTGCCCGGTTCCAACCGCGCCAGCGAGATCGCGCCGTCGGTGTGGTGTACGCCGGTGAGCGTGGTCGGTTCGTGCCTGATCGGCGGCAGCACGCGCCTGGGCTGGTTCTGCACCCCGAACTGGACGAAGCCGAACCCGGGCGCGACCTTCACCGTGCGGTAGAACACGACACCGTCGAGCCGGTGCCCATCCACATAGCGCAGGAAGTTGGCGGTGGTGATCGGCGCGCGTCCCTTCTCCAGCTCGAGCACGACCCGTCCCTCGCTGGTGTCGAGCGCGACGCGCACGGTAGCTGGAGCCGGGGCGGGGGGCACGGCATCCTGCGCCAGCGCGGGGGCGGCGACCAGCGCCAAGGCATACAACCAGCGCATCACTTTTCTCCTCCGAACAGCCCCGCGGGGTCGTTGAGCACCAGCATCGCGTCCGTCCGCGCCAGCGCCAACAGCGTCAGCCGGTGCGCGCGCGCATGGTCGATCGCCATGCTGGTCGGCGCGGACAAACCCATCAGCAACGGCGCGCGCGCGACCAGCGCCTTGTCGACCATCTCGAAGCTGATCCGCGAAGTGACGAGCAGAAAGGCGGGGGCGATCGCCCGCATCGCGGTCGCGCCGATCAGCTTGTCGAGCGCGTTGTGGCGACCGACATCTTCATACGCGGCCAGGATCGCGCCTTCAGCATCGCACGCCGCCGCCGCGTGAACCGCCCCGGTTTCGGCGTTCAACGGCTGATGGTCACGGAGTTGGCCGAGCGCAGCGAACAGCGCGTCGGGAGTGATACCCAGCGGGGCAGGGGCGGCGGACACCGGGCGGCGCACCTGCTCCAATCCCGCGACCCCGCACAGCCCGCACGAGGCATCGCTGGTCCGATGCCGTACCCGCTCGCCGACCCGGCCAGCGCAGCGCTCGGCCAGCGTGGCGCGTACGATCCATCCCGCTTCGCCCTCGAACGTGTCGAGGTCGAGGAGGTCGGCGGGCGTGTCGATCAGCCGTTCGGTGAGCAGGAAGCCGGTCGCGAACTCGGGCAGGTCGGCGGGCGTCATCATCATCACCGCATAGCCGATCCCGTCGACCTCGACCGCGACCGGGGCTTCCACGGGCACCGTGCGCGCGCGCGGCTCGCGCCCGTTGGGGCGAAGCACCAGCACCGACACGTCACGAGACGTCATGCGGTCTCCAGGTCCAGCCGCGTGTTGATGTTTCGCAAAGGTGTATCTGCCTGCACCGGCAACGCCCCGACCGCGCGCGCCCAGCCGCGCAGCGACCGCTCCTCGCCCGCTTGGAGCCGCTCGCAAAGCGCCCCCGCCAGCGCGGCGGGCCAGAACCCCAGCACCGGCGCGTCCTCGCAACAGCTCGGCGCGCGTCGGGTGAGCCGCTGGAGCAGCTCGCCCGGCACCTCGACCATGTCGCACCCGATCGTCAGCACCGCATCGAACCCGCGCGCCTCCGCATCGGCCAACGCCCCCGCCAGCCCGCCAAGCGGCCCCAACCCCGGCGCGGGCATGTCCGCGACCGAACGCACGCCGCCCCACTCACGCCCGCACACCACCAGCTCGTCCGCCCAAGGGCGCAGAGCTTCCGCCGCATGGGCGATCAGCGCCCGCCCACGCCACTCCGCCAGCGCCTTGTCCGCGCCGAACCGCATCGCCTGCCCGCCCGCGAGGATCGCGCCCAGAATCACCCCAGAAGGCTCATCAGCGCATCACCTCCACGCGCACCGGCACCGACTTGGCCGCGGGCACCATGCTGTCCAGCGCATAGTGGCTAAGCGCGATGAGGACATTGGATTCGGGGTAATACATCCCGATGCACCCCGGCGGGATGTCATAGTCGATCACCGTCAGCCCCTCGACACGCCGCACCACATCGTCGCCCGCGTCGCCGACCAGCGCCACTTTGTCGCCCTCCTTCACCCCCATCCGTTCCTGATCCGCGCGGCACATCATCACGATGTCGCGCGTCCCCCGGATCGAGCGGAAGCGGTCATAATAGCCGTAGATCGTCGTGTTGAACTGGTCGTTGGAGCGCAGCGTCATCAGCCGGAAGCGGTCGCCATCGTCGTCGAACCCGGCGGCGTTCATTACGCTGGGCACGTTGAACTCCGCCTTGCCGCTCTCCGTCTTCCACTCGCGATGCGCGGCGGCGTTGCCCTTCCAGAAGCCGCCACGATCCCAGAGGCGCTGGTTATAGTTGCCGAACAGCTCCGGATAGGTGTTCTCGATCGCGTCGCGCACCTTGCCATAGTCGCCGACCCACTCCGCCCATGGCACTTTCGGATTGGGCTCCAGCGTCGCCATCGCCATCGCCGCCACGATCGCGGGCTCGGACAAGAGGTGAGGTGAGGCGGGCTCGGCGCGCCCGCGCGAGCCGTAGATGGTGGAAAAACTGTCCTCCATCGACACCGCCTGCGGGCCGCTCGCCTGATCGTCACGCTCGATCCGGCCGAGGCAGGGGAGCAGGTAGCAGGTCCGCCCGGGGAGGAGGTGCGAACGGTTGAGTTTGGTCGCAATATGGACGGTGAGGTCGAGCCGGGGCCACGCCTCCTCGACCAGCGACGTCTCGGGTACCGCGCGGACGAAATTGCCACCGAGCCCGATGAACGCCTGCGCCTCGCCGCTCAGCACCGCCTCGCACGCCTCGACCGTGTCCCAGCCCTTTTCGCGCGGCGGCTCGAACTCGAACAGCTCGGCGAAGCGGTCGAGCGGCACCAGCTCGGGTTTTTCGGAAATGCCGACGGTGCGCTGCCCCTGCACGTTGCTGTGCCCGCGCACCGGCCCCGGCCCCGCGCCCGGCCTGCCGATATTGCCGCGCAGCAGCAGCAGGTTCATGACCATGAACAGATTGTCCATGCCATGCCGGTGTTGCGTCAGCCCCATGCCGTACACCGCGATCATCGCTTTCGAGCGGGCATAGACCTTCGCCGCCTCGGTCAGCGCCGCGCGCGTGAGCCCGCTCTCGCGCTCGATCTCGCCCCAGCTCGTGTCGCGCGCCTTGGCCGCGAAATCCTCGAAGCGGGTGGTGTGCTGTTCGATGAAGTCGTGGTCGAGAATGGGTTGCTCGCCCGCCGCTCGCGCGCGCAGATCGGCCTCGATCACCCATTTGCAGATGCCCATAATCGCGGCGATGTCGCCGCCCGCCTTGACCTGATGATACTGCGTGGCGATCGGGGTCGACTTGCCCGTCGTCATCTCCACCGGGTTCTGCGGGTCGGTGAATCGCTCCAGCCCGCGCTCTTTGAGCGGGTTGAAGACGATGATCTCCACCCCGCGCTTGGCGCAGGCGCGCAGCGGGTGGAGGAAGCGCGGGCTGTTCGACCCCGGATTCTGCCCGAAATAGAAGATCGCGTCGCAGGCGTCATAATCCTGCAGCTGGATCGTCGCCACCGGCGAGCCGATCGCTTTCTTGAGCGCGACCGAGGTCGTCTCGTGGCACATGTTCGAGCTGTCGGGCAGGTTCTGCGTCCCGTACATCCGCGCGAACAGCGCGTACATGTACGAGGTCTCCAGGCTCGCGCGACCCGAGGCATAGGCGATCACCTTCTTTGGGTCGTAGCGTTTGAGGTGCGCGCCGATGTCGGCGAACGCCTCCGCCCAGCTGACCGCGACGTATTTGTCGGTCTCGGCGTCGTACTTCATCGGGTGGGTGAGCCGCCCCGCTTGCTCCAGGTCATAGTCCTTCCACCCGCGCAGTTCGGTGACGCTGTGCTCGCGGAAGAAGTCGGGGGTGACGCGTAGCGAGGTCAGCTCCCACGCGGTCGCCTTGGCGCCGTTTTCGCAGAACTCCTCGATATGCGGGTGCGCGGGCTTGCCCCAGGCGCAGCTGACGCACATGAAACCGCCCGGCTTGTTCTGCTTGTGGAGCAGCGCGGTGTTGCCCGGCGACAGTTTCTCACGCCCGACGATCTCCGCCACCGACTTGAGCGACCCCCAGCCGCCCGCCGGGCCGCCATAGGGGTCGACGCCGATGTCCTTGCGGTCGCTCATGTCATGCTCCTTCACCACGGCTCAACGTAGCGCAGGCGGAAGCGATGCGCTCGCTCTTTCGCTCAGGTTGCGCAGGCGTGTGGAGCGCCGATATGACGAGGCATGACCACGCACATGACCCGCATGTTGATCCTCGGCTCCGGCCCCGCCGGGCTGTCCGCCGCCATCTATGGCGCGCGCGCGGGGATGCGACCGATCGTGGTGCAGGGCGTGCAGCCGGGCGGGCAGCTCACCACGACCACTGATGTGGAGAATTATCCGGGCTTTCGCGACGTGATCCAGGGCCCGTGGCTGATGACGGAAATGCAGGCGCAGGCCGAGCATGTCGGCACGACCATGCTGTGGGACACGATCGTTGGCGTCGACCTGTCGCGCCGTCCGTTCCGCCTCACCGGCGATAGTGGCGACGTGTACGAAGGCGAGGTGCTGGTGGTCGCCACCGGCGCGCAGGCGAAGTGGCTGGGGCTGGCGAGCGAGGAGGCGCTGAAGGGAAAAGGCGTTTCCGCCTGCGCCACTTGCGACGGCTTCTTCTATCGCGGCAAGAAGGTCGCGGTGATCGGCGGCGGCAACACTGCGGTCGAGGAAGCGCTGTACCTCACCAACCATTCGCCGTCGGTGACGCTGATCCACCGCAGAGATTCGTTCCGGGCCGAGCGCATCCTGCAGGAGCGGCTGTTCGCGCATCCGGGGATCACCGTGCTGTGGAACAAGGCAGTGGCCGAGTTCGTCGACGGTGGCGGCAGCGCGGGGCTGGTCGGGCTCGACCTGGAGGATACGCGCACGGGCGAGCGGTCGCGGCTTGACGTCGACGGCGCGTTCGTCGCGATCGGGCACTCGCCCGCGACGGAAGTGTTCCGTGGGCATCTGCCGCTCGATGCGGACGGCTACCTGTCGGTCGAGCCCGGCTCGACGCGCACCGCCGTGCCCGGCGTGTTCGCGTGCGGCGACGTTGCCGACAAGGTTTATCGCCAAGCGGTGACCGCGGCGGGCACCGGCTGCATGGCCGCGCTCGACGCCGAGCGCTTCCTCGCCCACGCAGTGTTCGAGTCGGACCGCGCGGCGGCGGCCGAACCCGCGCGCGAGAAGGAGAACGCGGAAGCTACCTGGTGAGCGCGGCCCTGATCGCTGCCTCCAGCGCGGCGGCGTCGCCCTGGCGGGCGAAGCTGTGCGATGCGGTGTCGATCGTTATTGTCGGCAGGTTGAGGCCGACTGCTTGCGCCGCGTCTCGATAGGCAGTCGCGGTCGCGTCGCGCTCGGCGAGGACGATCGTCGCATCTCGCCCGGACACCGCTTCCGCGAACCGGCGCGCGAGGGCGTGCTCGATCTCGACGCGAGCAACGGCGCGCAAGCCTTTGACCAGCTTGCGAACGTCGACACCGCCCCGCAGCAAGCGCCACCATTGGCTAGGGTCGCGGAGCCGCTCCGCATAGCGTGCCCGGATCGCGGCGGCGGGGGGCAGGTCGTCTGCCGCGCGCTCTACTACCCAAGGATTTGCGAGCAGCAGGCGGTCCACGCCCGCCGCTTGTCCAAACAGCGCCAGCGCGGTTGCCGCGTCGCAGTTACCGAAGCCGACGACTCGTTTGACGTGGGGCACTTCTGCCCGGAAGGTCGCGACCGCTGCGGCGATGTCGGGGGCCGAAGATAGATAATCGCCATTTGCCCCCGACGAGTCTCCCACCCCGCGCCGGTCGAAGCGGAACGCCGGCACCCCGCTCGCCGCCAGCCTCGCCGCGAGCAGCGCCATGCCGCGGTGCGCGCCGCATCGCACCTCGTTGCCGCCGGACATGATTAGCAATCCCGTCGCGCCCGCCGCCTTGTCGAGCGTGCCGACCAGCGTCTCGCCCTCGCACGGGAACGTCAGCAGCCTTCGCAAGCTCGCACCCATTGTGCTATATCGTCCGCAAGCACTTGAGTTAGAATGAGATCATTGCCCGGCTCCGCTTGCCGCCAGAGCGGCATGCCGATAATGTGCAGGTCGGCTGAGTCCGGATCGTCCTTCAAGCGGACGGTACGGCGCGGCCTGTCAGCGGGCGAGTCCTCGGTCGAGTCGCAGGCCAGCTCCGCAAGCAGTGCTCCGGACACACGATGGCCCGCGATGTCGACTGTTCGCTTAAGGCTCCCAGCATCGAGCCGACTAGAAGCGCCCGCCTCGCGCGCGGTCGCGTCCACAATTCGGTGCCATTCGCGCATCAGCCGCTTTCCGGTCTGAGCCGCGAAGTACCAACGCGAAGCAAGCGCGGCATCACGATCGAGCAACGCCCCGCTCCGGACGGCGAGACCATGGGCGTGGTGCCCCCCGCGGACGCGTTCGGTCGCCGCCGCGAACGCCTCTCGCAAGTCTTGCAGGCCGACACCTGCTTCGTCTGCGAGGCTTTCCCCCGTCCCCGGCAGATCCGGCAACGCGCTCGCCACACCCCGCTCTGCCAGCGCGCGCAGGATCGTCACCGCGAACGCGCGAACCCGGTTCGCTTCCTCCAGCAACGGCAGCGCCATCACCACCACCGGGCCGCTCTCCGGCCCCCACCGCAGCATCGCTTCCTCGCCGCCGCGCCAGCGATAGCGGTCGATGCGTGGGCCCGCGCTCAGAACAGCGCCTTGGCCGCCAGGAATGTCGTCAGCGCACCGAAGGTCGCCAGCATGTCGCCATCGACCTCATCATCTTCGATCGTGATGCCGAGCCGGTCCTCCAGCTCCGTCAGCACGCCCGCGACCGCCATTGAGTCGAGCTCGGGCAAAGCGCCGAACAGCGGCGTCGCGTCGGTGAACCTCGCCACCTGTTCGGGGCGGAGCGCCAGCACGTCGCCGAGCACCGCGCGCACGGTCTTGTCGATCTCGGGCTTGGTTTCGGGAGTCACGCGCGCGTCCTGTGATAGATGCGGCGCGGCGATACCGGGCGGCGGGCCGCTTGGAAAGGGTGCGGAGCGCCCGTGTTCCCGCTAGAGGACGGCGCGTGATCGCGCTCGACCCCGTGCCCCGGCCCATCGACACCATCCTGCGAGGCGCGCCTGATGATGTGGCGCTGGTCAATCGCGCGGGGGCGCTGAGCTTCGCCGGGCTCGAAACGGAAGTGGCCGCGCTCGCCGGATCGCTCGCGACGCTCGGCCTTCAGCCCGGCGAGCGGGTGGCGAGCTGGCTGCCCAAGACGCGCGCCGCCTGTCTGCTCCCGCTCGCTTGCCCTCGCGCTGCGCTAGTGCATGTGCCGATTAACCCCCTGCTCAAGCGGGCGCAGGTAGCGCATATCTTGGCCGACAGCGGCGCGCGCGCGTTGGTGACGCAGGCCGGGCGCGCCTCTACACTGGAGGGAAGCGACGTGTCGGACGGGTGCGCGGTGCTGGACGAAGCGGCCTTGCCCATTGGTCAGCCGCTGCCGCCCTCGAACGCCGACCCGGACACGCTGGCGGCGATCCTGTATACGTCGGGCTCGACGGGGCGGCCTAAAGGCGTGATGCTCTCTCACGCGAACCTGTGGTTAGGTGCGATCTCAGTAGCTTACTACCTGAAGCTCACAGCGGATGACCGCGTGCTTGCCGTCCTGCCGCTGTCGTTCGACTATGGGCAGAACCAGCTGCTGTCCGCCTGGGCCGCGGGAGCGAGCGTCACGCCGCTCGACTATTTAACGCCGCGCGATGTCATCAAGGCGGTCGAGCGTACGGACGTGACGACGCTGGCGGGGGTGCCGCCGCTCTGGGTGCAGTTGCTGGAGGCGGAGTGGTCGCCCGAAACGGCGGCGCGCCTGAAGCGGCTCACGAACTCGGGCGGTGCGCTTACGCCACGGCTGGTGCGCGCGTTGCGGGAGCGCTTCCCCAATGAGGACCTGTACCCGATGTACGGGCTGACCGAGGCGTTCCGCTCCACCTATCTCCCGCCCGAACTGGTCGATGCGCATCCCGACTCGATCGGGCGCGCGATCCCGTTCGCGGAGGTGATGGCGGTGCGCCCCGACGGCACCCGCGCCGCGCCGGGCGAGCCGGGCGAGCTGGTCCATGCCGGGCCGTTGGTAGCACAGGGTTATTGGCGCGACCCGGAGCGGACCGCCGCGCGGTTCCGCCCAGCGCCCGCCTGGTCGAGCCACGGCGGTACGGCGGTATGGTCGGGCGACACGGTGGTGGAGGACGCCGATGGCCTGTTCCGCTTTGTCGGGCGCGACGACGAGATGATCAAATCGGCAGGGAACCGCATCAGCCCGACCGAGCTGGAGGAGGCGGCGCTGGCGGGCGGCGAGGCGCGCGAGGCGGTGGCGGTCGGCGTGCCCGACGAGCGGCTGGGGCAGGGCATAGTGCTGGTGCTGGCGGGCGACCCCACGCGCGAAGCCGTGTTGCGCGAACGGCTAAAACGCGAGCTGCCGGGCTTCATGCAACCCACGCGCGTTGATTGGCGCGAGGCGCTGCCGCGCAACGCAAACGGCAAGCTCGACAGGGCCGCGATCGCGCGGGAGGTGAGGGCGTGAAGCCGCTCGGCCCGCTCCCGCCCGAGTTCGCCGAGCAGGCCGGCGCGCTGATGATCGGCGGCAAGTCCTATGCCGCCTGGATCACCCAAGCGGGCGACACCCCCGCTTTCGTCTACGATTTCGGCATCGTCCGCTCGCGCGTCGCCCGGTTCCGCGCTGCGATGCCGGCGGGCGTGGGGCTGCATTATGCGATAAAGGCAAATCCGTTCGCGCCGTTGCTGGCCGCGATCGCGCCGCTGGTCAATGGGTTAGATATAGCTTCGGGTGGCGAGCTTGCGATGGCGCTTCCGCACGGCAAGCCGATCAGCTTCGCCGGGCCGGGCAAGCGCGACGACGAACTGGCGGCGGCGATCGGGGCGGGGGTGACGATCAACCTCGAATCGGAGGGTGAGGCCGCGCGCGCGCTCGCGGTCGCGAGCCGTCTTGGCGTCATCCCGCGGCTAGCCGTGCGGGTCAACCCGGACCTGGAACTGCGCGGGTCGGGGATGAAGATGGGCGGCCGCGCCTCGCCGTTCGGCGTCGACGCGGAACGGGTGCCCGCGCTCGTCCGCTACTTAATCGACGCGGGCGCGGACTGGCGCGGGTTCCACATCTTCGCCGGGTCGCAGTCGCTCGACACAGGGGCGCTGATCGAGACGCAGGCCGCGACGCTCGCGCTCGCCGCACGGTTGGCGGAGGAGGCGGGAGCCGCGCCGCCGCTGGCCAATCTCGGCGGCGGGTTCGGCGTGCCGTACTTTTCCGGCGATCAGGCGCTCGACGTCGAGGCGATCGGCGCGGCGTTGGGCGAGGCGCTCGGCAACCGCCCCGCGATCCTCGTCGACACCGGCTTCGCCCTCGAACTCGGCCGCTGGCTCGTCGCCGAATGCGGCGTGTACCTCACCCGCGTCGTCGACCGAAAGCGGAGCCGGGGCGAGACGTTCCTCGTCGTCGACGGCGGGCTGCACCACCAACTCGCCGCGTCGGGCAATTTCGGCACGGTGGTCCGCCGCAACCATCCCGTAGCGGTCGCCTCCCGCATGGGCGAGCCTGCGGATGACCTCGTCTCGGTCGTCGGCTGCCTCTGCACCCCGCTCGACCGGCTTGCCGAGCGCGTGCTGCTCCCGCGCGCGGAGGCGGGCGACGTGATCGCGATCTTCATGGCCGGGGCCTATGGGCTGAGCGCGAGCCCGCAGACGTTCCTGGGACACCCCGCGCCCGCCGAGCTCGTCACTCCCTAACGCTATCTTCACCTCTCCCGCGCATAGCCGCCCTCTGTTCGCGTGGGGTCCGACGCCCCGCGCCGCGCGGAGGTGTATATG
>CALMGC010000261.1 GCA_937863505.1 uncultured Sphingomonadales bacterium
GGCGGCGCGAATGCGGGGCTGGAGAGCGCGGTGTCGGCGTCGGACGGCGCGGGCCTGACGCTCCGCCGCGCGCCGGTGTTTCAGCCGGAGCCGGGCGCGCTGGTCGAGCTGATCGAGGGGTGCGACAAGACGCTGGCGACCTGCGCCGCGCGGTTCGGTAACGCTGCGAACTTCCGGGGCGAGCCGTTCCTGCCGGGGATCGACCTGTTGACGCGGTATCCGGGGGCATGACGCGGGTCGAGGAGCGGGCCCGTGACGCGATCGGTGCCAAGTTCCGGCTCGGCGGGCGGGAACCGGCCCATGGGCTCGACTGCGTGGGGCTGGTCGCCTGGGCGCTGGAGGTGGCGGACGCGCCGAACGGGTATGCGCTTCGCGGCGGCGTGCCCGAGCGGGTGACGGCGCTGCTCGATGCGCGGCTGACCCGCGTCGATGCGGCGGTGCCGGGCGACGTGCTGCTGTTCGCGGCGGGGCCGGGGCAGCTTCATCTCGGGGTCGCCAGCGCGCGCGGGCTGATCCACGCGGACGCGGGGCTCCGGCGCGTGGTGGAGCGGCCGGGGGCGGTGCCCTGGCCGGTGCTGGGGGTGTGGCGGGCGCGGTAGCTTGCCGCGCCGCCGCGATGTGAACCCGCAGCGCATCACAACAACATAGGGGAGTTCACGCATGGCCACCCTCGTCCTCACCGCCGTGGGCGGCATCGTCGGCGGGCCGATCGGGGCGGCTTTGGGCGCGCTGGCGGGGCAGGCGATCGACCGCGACGTGCTGTTTGCCCCCAAGGGCGCGACGGGGCCGCGCTTGTCCGACCTGCGCGTCCAGACCTCGTCCTACGGCACACCGCTCCCCCGCCTGTATGGCACCATGCGCGTCGCGGGCAGCGTGATCTGGTCGACCGACCTCATCGAAAGCCGCGCGACCAGCCACGGCAAGGGGCAGCCTTCGGTCACGACCTATAGCTACGCCGCCTCGTTCGCGGTCGCGCTGTCGGCGCGCGCGGTGCTGGGCGTCGGGCGGATCTGGGCGGACGGCAAGCTGCTCCGCGGCGGGGCGGGCGACTGGAAGAGCCAGCTGGGCGCGTTCCGGCTGCACCTCGGGGCGGAGGATCAGCCGGTCGATCCGCTGATCGCCTCGGCGGAGGGCGACTGTCCCGCGCATCGTGGCATCGCCTATGCCGTGTTCGAGCAGCTTCAGCTCGCCGATTTCGGCAACCGCATCCCCTCCATCGCCGCCGATCTCGGCGCGGGGCGGGTGCGCGACGGCGGCGCGGCGATGACGCTCGGCGGCTTCGTCGCGAGCGGGGAAGCGCGCGAGGTGCTGGGGCTGCTGGCGGACGCGAGCGGGGGCTGGTGGGCACCGGTCGGCGATGCGCTGGAGTTCAGGACCGACGCCGCCCCGGTCGCGACCGTCGACGACGCGGGCGTCTCGGCCAAGGCCTCGGGCGAGCGGCGCGCGCGCAAGCTCCCCGCGATCGAGAGCGTGCCCAAACTCGTCACCGTCTCGCACTACGACCCCGCGCGCGACTGGCAGGCGGGGGTGCAGCGCGCGCGGCGACCCGGCGCGGGATTGAGCGAGCAGCGGATCGAGCTGCCCGCCGCGCTCGACGCCGGGAGCGCCAAGGCGGTGGCGGAGGCGGCGCTGACACGGGCGGAGACGGCGCGCGGCACGCGGCGGGTGACGACGACGCTGGCGGCGCTGACGCTCGTGCCCGGCGACGCGGTGACGG
>CALMGC010000262.1 GCA_937863505.1 uncultured Sphingomonadales bacterium
GCGGCGGACGTGGCGCGGCTGGCGGCGGTGCGCGCGGACCGGGCGGCGGCGGCGTCCGCCTGGTTCGAGAGCCACGCGGGCGAATGGGACGCGATCCGCTCGCTCCATGTCGCCGAGAGCGAGGTGGAGGCGGCGATCGCGGACCTGCTCGGCCTCAAAAATGCGGAGGGGGCGCCGGTGGGCCAGCTGGTCGACATCGGCACCGGCACCGGGCGGATGCTCGAGCTGTTCGCCGGGCGCGCGCGCGCCGCGATGGGCATCGACCGGAGCAGCGAAATGCTTCGCCTCGCCCGCGCCAAGCTCGCCGATGCGGGCGCGGGCGCGGAGCTGCGTCAGGCGGACCTCTACGCGCTGCCGCTCGCCGACGGCGCGGCCGACCTCGCGATTCTGCACCACGTCCTTCACTTCGCGCAGCAGCCCGCGGGCGCGATCGCCGAGGCCGCGCGGGTGCTGGGCGATGGCGGGCGGCTGCTCATCGCCGACTTCGCGCCGCACGACCGCGAGGAACTTCGCACCCGCGAGGCGCATGTGCGGCTGGGGTTCAGCGACGAACAGGTGCTCGGCTGGTTCGAGGCGGCGGGGCTGATGCCTGCGCGGGTCGAAACGCTGGAGGGTGGGGCGTTGACGGTGAAACTATGGCTCGGGCGCAAGGCGGCGCGGGCGCAAGCAGAGGTGAAGGCGGCATGACGCTCTCGGTCAATCAGCTGGAGGAAGCGCGGCTCGCGCTCGACACCCCGCTCTACGCGGACGTGGCGGGCGACATGGACGTGAGCTTCGAGTTCTTCCCGCCCAAGAACGAGAAGATGGAGCAGACTTTGTGGCAGTCGATCGCCACCCTGTCGCCGCTCGGGCCCCGCTTCGTGTCGGTCACCTACGGCGCGGGCGGTTCGACGCGCGAGCGGACGCACCAGACGGTGGCGCGCATCCAGCGCGAGACGCCGCTCGCGGCCGCCGCGCACCTCACTTGCGTCGAGGCGAGCAAGCCGGAGATCGACGCGGTCGCCAACGAATATTGGGCGGCGGGCGTCCGCCACATCGTCGCGCTGCGCGGCGACATGCCGGTGGCGGGTGCCAGCTATGCCGCGCATCCGGGCGGCTATGAGAACGCTGCCGCCTTGGTTGCGGGACTGCGGCGGCTGCACCCGTTCGAGATTTCGGTCGCCGCCTATCCCGAGCTCCACCCCGATAGCGAGCATGAGGCGGCCGATCTCGACAACCTCAAGCGCAAGCTCGACGCGGGCGCGACGCGCGCGATCACGCAGTTTTTCTTCGAGCCGGAGACGTTCTTCCGCTTCCGCGACGCGGTCGCCAAGGCGGGCATCGACGCGGAAATCGTGCCGGGCATCATGCCCGTCACCAACTTCACCGCCGTGCAGCGGATGAGCGGGATGTGCGGCACCGCGGTCCCGCCTTGGCTGGGTCGCGTGTTCGAGGGGCTGGACGACCTGCCCGATGCGCGGCAACTCGTCGCAGCGACGCTGGCGGCGGAACTGTGCCGCAAGCTCTACGCGGGCGGGGTGCGGAACTTCCATTTCTATACGCTCAACCGCGCGGAGCTGAGCTTCGCCATCTGTCACCTGCTGGGCGTGCGCGCGAAGCGAGTAGAGCAAGCGGTGGCGGCATGACCCCACGCCAACGCTTCAACACCGCCGCCGCGAGCCGCATCCTCATCACCGACGGCGCGTTCGGGACCGAGATCCAGAACTGGAAGCTCGACGAGGCGGCCTATGCGGGCGACCTCGGCCTCGCCCGCGACGCCAAGGGTAACAACGACATCCTCGCGCTGACCAAGCCCGAAGTGCCCGAGACGATCACGCGCGCGTATCTCGATGCGGGCTCGGACATCGTCTCCACCAACACCTTCTCCGCCAACCGGATCAGCCAGGCGGACTATGCCGCCGAGCATCTGGTGCGCGAGATCAACGTCGCCTCCGCGCAGATCGCGCGGCGTCTGGCGGACGAGTACGAAGCAAAGGACGGCCGCCCGCGCTTCGTCGCGGGGGCGATCGGGCCGACCAACAAGACGCTGTCGCTGTCGCCCGACGTCAACGACCCGGGCTATCGCGAGATCGACTTCGACTATCTAAAGGGCGTCTACCGCGAGCAGGTCGACGCGCTGGTCGAGGGCGGGGCGGACTTCATCCTGATCGAGACGGTGTTCGATACGCTCAACGCCAAGGCGGGGGTAATGGCGGTGCTCGACGCACAGCGCGACCTCGGGCGCGACCTGCCGATCATGTTGTCGATGACGTTGACCGACCTTAGCGGGCGCAACCTGTCGGGGCACACGGTGGAGGCATTCTGGTACGCGACCCGCCATGCGCGACCGCTGACGGTAGGGCTCAACTGCTCGTTCGGCGCGGAGCAGCTGCGCCCGCATGTGAAGACGTTGTCGCAGGTCGCGGACACGCTGATCATGGTCTACCCCAACGCCGGGCTTCCCAACGAGCTGGGCGAATATGACGAGATGCCGGCGACTACGGCCGGGCTGGTGGGAGAATGGGCGCAGGCCGGGCAGGTCAACGTCCTCGGCGGCTGCTGCGGCTCGACTCCCGCGCACATCGCCGCGATCGCGCAAGCGGTGCGGGGGCTGGAGCCGCGCCGGGTGCCGACGCCGGAGGTGCGGACCAGGCTTGCGGGGCTGGAGTCGATGATGATGGCGGCTTAGTTCCCCTCCCGCTTGCGGGAGAGGCTAGGGGTGGGCTTGTCCCGCCAAAGGTCGCCCGCGTTGACAGGCCCACCCCCGACCCCTCCCGCAAGCGGGAGGGGAGGAGCAAGAATGACCACCTCTACCTTCGTCAACATCGGTGAGCGCACCAACGTCACCGGCTCCGCCGCCTTCAAGAAGCTGATCCTCGGCGGCGACTACGCCAAGGCGGTGGAAGTGGCGCGTTCTCAGGTCGAGAACGGCGCGCAGATCGTCGACGTCAACATGGACGAAGGGCTGCTCGACGCCGAATACGCGATGACCACCTTCCTTAAGCTCATCGCCGCGGAGCCCGACATCGCGCGCGTGCCGGTGATGATCGACTCGTCGAAGTGGAGCGTGATCGAGGCGGGGCTGAAATGCGTTTCGGGCAAGCCGATCGTCAACTCGATCAGCATGAAGGAAGGCGAAGCGGCCTTCCTCGACGCCGCGCGCAAGGTGATGGCGTATGGCGCGGCGGTGGTCGTGATGGCGTTCGACGAGGTCGGGCAAGCGGACACGCAGACCCGCAAGGTCGAGATCTGCGCCCGCGCCTACGCCCTCCTCACCGGCATCGGCTTCCCGCCCGAGGACATCATCTTCGATCCCAACATCTTCGCGGTCGCGACCGGGATCGAGGAGCACAACAATTACGCGGTCGACTTCATCGAAGCGTGCCGCGAGATCAAGGCGCGGCTGCCGCACGTCCATATCTCCGGCGGGCTCTCCAACCTGAGCTTCTCCTTCCGCGGCAATGAGCCGGTCCGCCGCGCGATGCATTCGGTGTTCCTGTACCACGCGATCCCCGCCGGGCTCGACATGGCGATCGTCAACGCCGGGCAGCTCGATGTGTACGACACGATCGCGCCCGAGCTTCGGACCGCGTGCGAGGACGTGATCCTCAACCGCGACCCCGACGCGGGCGAGCGGCTGGTCGCGCTCGCCGAGCGCTACCGCGGAACGGACGCGGTCGCGGAGAAGCAAGCGGCGGAATGGCGCTCGCTCCCGGTCCGCAAGCGGCTCGAATATGCGCTCGTAAAGGGCATCGACGCGCATGTGGTCGACGATACCGAAGAGGCGCGGCAGGGCTATCCACGCCCGATCGAGGTGATCGAGGGCCCGCTGATGGACGGCATGAACGTCGTCGGCGACCTGTTCGGCTCGGGCAAGATGTTCCTGCCGCAGGTGGTGAAATCGGCCCGCGTGATGAAGAAGGCGGTCGCGCATCTGCTCCCCTTCATCGAGGCGGCGAAGGAGGAAGGCCAGCGCGCCAAGGGCCGGATAGTGATGGCGACGGTCAAGGGCGACGTTCACGACATCGGCAAGAACATCGTCGGCGTCGTGCTGCAGTGCAACGGCTTCGAGGTGATCGACCTCGGCGTGATGGTGCCCTGGTCGAAGATCCTGGCGGCGGCGAACGAGAACGACGCGGACATGATCGGGCTGTCGGGCCTGATCACCCCCTCGCTCGACGAGATGGTGACGGTCGCGGAGGAGATGAAGCGCGCCGGGATGGCGATGCCGCTGCTGATCGGCGGCGCGACCACGTCCAAGGTGCATACCGCGCTGCGGATCGCTCCGGCCTATGACGGGCCGGTGGTGCATGTGCTCGACGCCAGCCGCGCTGTCGGAGTCGCGTCGACGCTGGTGAGCGACACGCTGACGCCCGAGTTCGTGGCCAAGGTGTCGGCCGACTATGCCGCCGTCCGCGCCGCGCGCGAGGGCAAGGGGCAGAACGACCTGCTGCCGATCGCCGAGGCGCGCTCGCGCGGGTTCAAGGCGGACATGATGCTGAAAGCACCCGCGCCGGTATCGCCGGGGGTGCATGTGTTCAACGAGTGGAGCCTCGCCGACCTGCGCGAGCATATCGACTGGACGCCGTTTTTCCGCGCGTGGGAGTTGGCGGGGAACTTCCCGGCAATCCTCGACGACGCGGTGGTGGGGGAGAGCGCGCGCGGGCTTTACGCGGATGCGCAGGCGATGCTCGACCGGGTGGTTGGGGAGGGATGGCTTCGCGCGCGGGGCGTAGTGGGGCTGTGGCCGTGTGTTCGTGACGGCGACGATGTGGTCCTCACTCCCTCTCCCCTTTGGGGAGAGGGCCGGGGAGAGGGGGAGCAAGGATACGGTGTGCCGGGCGGAGGTGCGTCGGCTTTGGCGAGTGATGGTATTCACTCCCAACTCGCACCGCCCACTCCCCCTCTCCCCAACCCTCTCCCCAATGGGGAGAGGGAGCAGGAAGTACGCTTTCCCTTCCTCCGCCAGCAGATCGCGAAGCGCGCGGGCCGCGCCAACATGTGCCTCGCCGACTTCATCGACCCGGCGGGCGACTGGATCGGCGGGTTCGCGGTCGGCATCCACGGCATCGACGCGCACCTCGCCGGGTACAAGGCGGCGCACGACGACTATAACGATATCCTGCTGAAAGCGCTCGCCGACCGGCTGGCGGAGGCGTTCGCCGAGGCGCTCCACGCGCACGTCCGCCGCGAGCTGTGGGGCTATGCGCCGGGCGAGCAGTTGACGAGCGAGGCGCTGATCCGCGAGCAATATCGCGGCATCCGCCCCGCGCCGGGCTATCCGGCCTGCCCCGAACATTCGTTGAAACGGGTGCTGTTCGACCTGCTCGACGCGGAGGCGAATGCCGGGCTGGAGCTGACGGAGAGCTTCGCCATGCTCCCGACCGCGGCGGTGAGCGGGCTTTATTTCGGGCATGGGCAGGCGGAGTATTTCGGCGTCGCGCGGATCGGGCGCGATCAGGCGGAGGAATATGCCGCGCGGCGCGGGGTGGAGTTGCGGGTAGCGGAGCGGTGGTTGCGGCCAAATATGGATTGATTCCAATTAGGAGCATTCGCGAACCCATACGCTACTGCGGCATTGAACACAGCGGTGTAGGGGTGGCGAATGTCAGACCCCTTTTTTCTAATCAGGGCCGCGCTTGACCGACTTCAGGGCGAAGTGGTGCGGCTGCGCACGTCACTTGCGGAAGCGGAAGCCGAACAGGCTGAACTGGAGACCGCTTGGCGGGTCGTCGAGCGACTTTGTTCTGCAAGCCCATCGCAATCGGGCGAGCGCGCCGAGAATGTCATTCCTTCAACCGTTCGGGTCGAGCCGGAGATGACGTTAGCTCAGAAACCGGAGAGACTCGAGCGGCGAACGGCGGAACAGTTTGCGAGGCGACGTAACGACGTGCGCCAAACGCTTGGGTTTGGCGAGGAAGAGGGCAAGACACCCTCGATGATACACGCCGCTCTCGTCGCGAAAGGAATAACCGACATTGATGTGGCAAACGTCAGAACGACCGTTTGGCGTATGGCGCAAACACGCACCGATGTTGCGAGTTCAAGTGGCAGGTACTGGAGAACTGACGGCGATGTAGCGTCGAACGCTTCGGGTTCGCCCCACGAGAATGGGGCGCTTGATAGCAGTGCTATCAGCGCCCCAGACGCTGGAGAGGTTGCACCCTCTCCAACCGATAACCGCGCGGGCTTTGACGCCCTGCTCGGTTGAACCAAAGCCTGTGACGGCAGCCGACCCGGGGCGGTTCAGTCCCCAGGAGGAGGTGCCCGTGCCATGTGGAATATGGCCCGGACTTTAGGTCAACGCAGCCCGTGAGGCTGCTTGACCCACACCCTGCCCCCTTCCAAAAGGGGTAAGAGCGGCGGCGTGGAGAGGGTCCAAACCCTCTGCGCCGCCGTGCGTGTATATATAGATGTATTACGGTTTCGTCCACAGCGGGCCAACACCGTGCAAAGGCACCCCGGCAGGCCGACGCCGCGGCAAAGCCGCGCCGTGACGTCGATCCTCGCTAGGGCGAGGTCGGCCGACAGCGCGTGTGCGCGACGGGCTACGCCCGCGCGCATCGGCGCGGGCGTAGCCGCGCCTCACGCGCTGTAGTACATATCATACTCCACCGGGCTCGGGGTCATCTCCCACCGCGCCACGTCGGCATACTTCAGTTCGATATACGCCTCGATCTGGTCCTTCGAGAACACGTCGCCCTTGAGCAGGAAGTCGTGGTCCGCCGTCAGCGACTCCAGCGCTTCACGGAGTGACGCGCAGACCGTCGGAACTTCGGCGAGTTCGGCGGGGGGCAGGTCGTACAGGTTCTTGTCCATCGCCTCGCCCGGGTGCAGCCGATTTTGGATCCCGTCCAAGCCCGCCATCAGCATCGCGGAGTAAGCGAGGTACGGATTCGCCAGCGCGTCGGGGAAACGCACCTCGACGCGCTTCGACTTCGGCCCGGTGCCATACGGGATACGGCACGACGCCGAGCGGTTGCGCGACGAATAGGCCAGCAGCACCGGCGCTTCGTAACCGGGCACCAGCCGCTTGTAACTGTTCGTCGTCGGGTTGGTGAACGCGTTCAGCGCCTTGGCGTGCTTGATGATGCCGCCGATGAAACACAGGCACATGTCCGACAGCCCGGCATATTTCTCGCCCGCGAACAGCGGCGTCTTGGCGTTCCATATCGAGAAATGCGTGTGCATCCCCGAGCCGTTATCTTCCTTGATCGGCTTGGGCATGAACGTCGCGGTCTTGCCATACGCATGCGCGACCTGGTGCACGACGTATTTGTAGATCTGCATGCGGTCGGCGGTCTGGACCAGCGTGCCGAAGGTTAGCCCCAGCTCGTGCTGCGCGGCCGCGACCTCGTGGTGATGTTTGTCGCAGGGCAGGCCCATCTCGAGCATCGTGGAGACCATCTCGCCACGGATGTCGACCGCCGAGTCGACCGGCGCGACGGGGAAGTATCCACCCTTGGCGCGCGGGCGGTGCGCGAGATTGCCACCCTCGTAATCGCGGCCGGTGTTGGTCGGCAGCTCGATATCGTCGATCTTGAAATAGCTCTGGTTGTACGAGGTGTCGAACTTCACGTCGTCGAACATGAAGAACTCCGCCTCCGCGCCGACATAGGCGGTGTCGCCGATGCCGGTGGACTGAAGGTACGCTTCCGCGCGCTTGGCGGTGGAGCGAGGGTCGCGCGCGTAGAGCTCACCGGTGCCCGGCTCGACGATGTCGCAGAACGCGATCAGCATCGGCGTCGCGGAGAACGGGTCGACATAGACGGCGTCGAGGTCGGGCTTGAGCGTCATGTCGCTCTCGTTGATCGCCTTCCACCCCTCGATCGACGAGCCGTCGAACATGATGCCGTCGGTCCACTCGTCGTCGCCCATGACGCTCGCGACCATGGTCAGGTGCTGCCACTTGCCCTTGGGGTCGGTGAAGCGGAGGTCGACCCACTCGATCTCCTTTTCCTTGATCATGTCGAGAACGGTTTGCGCGGTGTTCGCCATGGTCGAGTCCCTTTGCTGTCGCCGTGCCGCCCCGCGCGGCAGAGAAGTTGCGTTGCGGGGCAGGTGTTCGCGCAAATGTTGCGGCGCGTCAAACCCGATAATGCGTCAGATCGCGGCTTCGTCGCGTTCGCCGGTGCGGATGCGCAGCGCCGACTCGACCGGGATCACGAACACCTTGCCGTCCCCGATCCGCCCCGTCTGCGCGGCGGCGGCGATCGCCTCCACGACCCGCTCGACCTGGCCGTCTTCCACCACCACTTCCAGCTTCACCTTGGGGAGGAAGTCGACGACATATTCGGCGCCGCGGTAAAGCTCGGTATGGCCCTTCTGCCGGCCAAAGCCCTTCGCCTCGAGCACGGTGATGCCCGACACGCCGACATCGTGGAGCGCTTCCTTGACCTCGTCGAGCTTGAACGGCTTGATGATCGCCTCGATCTTCTTCATCGGCCTACTCCCCTGGCGGTTGCGGGCGATCGTGCCAGTCCAAGCGTGGCCGGGCAAGGGCGGTGCGTCTAGGAGGCGGCGGGAACGGGCACGACCTGCAAGCCGAGGTGACGCTCGAACGGCAGGTAGTCGCGATCAGCGTGAAGCAGCCGGAGCCCGTCGGCGATGCAACGGGTCGCGATCAGCGTGTCGATCGTGCTGCGGACGGTGACTCCGCGGGAGCGAAGCAGGCGGTGGTTTCGGGCCGCCTCTACCGCGATTGTTTCATCGGCTACCCGAACGATCGTACGCCCCGCCAATGTACGCTGCGTGCGCGCAGCGTCGGCTTCGGACGCGCAACCCTGCAGCACTTCCATGAGCACGAGATCACCGACGCCGACTTGTTCCATCTCCAGTAGCCGATCCAACGCTTCGATATGTCGCGTCGGTGTCTTGCCGAACCAGGCAATCCAGACGCTTGAATCAACCATGATCACGCGTCACGACGCATCGCATCCAGGTCGCCGACCCATTCGACCGTGCCGCGCAAGGCGCGAATGTCCTCCGCTTGTCGCTGGAGATCGACGAATGTGTGCAGCGCGCGCTCGACCACCTCGCGCTTTGTCTTGGCACCCGAGCGACGAAGCGCCTCGGACATGAGCTGGTCGTCGATGTCGATATTCGCTCGCACGTGTGTGCTCTTGCCCTAGCATACACGTAACGCGCAGGCGCGTCCCGCTCAATAAGGCGGCTTGTGCCACCCCGCGGGCGAAAAGGTGAACACCTCGCACCCGCCGCTCGTGATCCCGACCGAATGCTCGAACTGCGCGGACAGCGAGCGGTCGCGCGTCACCGCGGTCCAGCCGTCGTCGAGCAGCTTCACCTCCGCACGACCGATGTTGATCATCGGCTCGATCGTGAAGATCATCCCGGGCTTCAGCTCGGGCCCGGTGCCCGGTTTGCCCGCATGGACCACCTCCGGCGCGTCGTGGAACAGGCGACCGACGCCGTGGCCGCAAAAGTCGCGCACGACGCCATAACGATGCGCTTCCGCGTGGCGCTGGATCGCGTTGGCGACGTCGCCCATGTGCGTGCCCGGCTTCGCGGCGGCGACGCCGACCATCAGGCAGTCATAAGTCACGTCGACCAGCCGCCGCGCCTTCAGCGGCACGTCGCCGATCAGGTACATGCGGCTCGAATCGCCGTGCCAGCCGTCGAGGATCGGCGTCACGTCGACATTGACGATGTCGCCCGAGCGTAGCGGCTTGTCGCCCGGGATGCCGTGGCAGACGACATGGTTGATCGAGATGCAGCTCGAATGCGTGTAACCGCGATAGCCCAGCGTCGCGGGCAGCGCGTCGTGGTCGCGGATGAAACGGTAGACGATCCGGTCGATCTCCGCCGTGGTCACGCCCGGGCGCATATGCGGCACGATCGCGTCGAGCGTCGCGGCGGCGAGTTGCCCGGCCCGCCGCATCCCCTCGAACGCCTCGGGCCCGTGCAGCTTGATCGCGCCGGTGCGCGCGCCGGAGGTGCCCGTGGGGGCGATCACGTAATCGGTCATCGCGGCGATATAGATCACGCGCCCGGGCTTTGCGAGGCCGGGGGCGCGGGCTATGCCGACGGGCATGAGCGAACGCATCTGGACCGCCGCGCTGGTGGTGATCGGCGACGAGATCCTGTCGGGTCGCACGCAGGACAAGAACGTCGCGCAGATCGCGACCTGGCTCAATGTGCAGGGCATCCGCCTGGTCGAGGTGCGCGTGGTCGCGGACCGGACGGCGGCGATCGTCGAGGCGGTCAATAGCCTCCGCGCGCGCAACGATTACCTGTTCACCACTGGCGGCATCGGGCCGACGCATGACGACATCACCGTGGACGCGATCTCGGAAGCGCTGGGCGTCGGCGTTGTCCACCACCCCCGCGCGATGGAAGCGCTCGAGCGCTATTACGCGACGCGCGGCGGCCTCACCGAGGTGCGCGCGCGCATGGCGCGGGTGCCCGACGGCGCGACGCTGATCGACAATCGCGTATCGGGCGCGCCGGGCATCCGCGTCGGCAATGTCTTCATCATGGCGGGGGTGCCGAACATCACGGCGGGGATGCTCGACACGCTGACCGGCACGCTCGAGGGCGGGCGTCCGGTGGTGAGCCGCACCGTCGGCTGCTGGGTCGCGGAAAGCGAGGTTGCCGATTTGCTCGCGCGGACGGAGCGCGCGCATGAGGGCGTCTCGGTCGGCAGCTATCCGTTCTTCCGCGACGGGCGGGTGGGCGCGAACTTCGTCGTCCGCAGCGCCGACCCGGCGGCGGCGGACGCCTGCGCCGCCGATCTCGCGCGCACGCTGGAGGCGGAAGGGCGCGAGGTGGCGGGCGAGGGCATCTGACCTTCAGGCCGAGGGCAGTCGCACCCGGAACTGAGCCCCCGTCGCGACCGGCTCCGCGGTGAGCTGGCCGCCATGCGCGCGGACGATCTGGCGCGCGAGCGGCAGGCCCACACCCGAACCGTCAGGCTTGGTGGTGACGAACGGCTGAAATACGCGCTCGCGCTCGCCGGGCGCGAGCCCCGGGCCGTTGTCGACGACGTCGAACAGGGTCGCTCCGTCGGCAGCGGACACACGCAGCGCCACCTCGGGCCGGGGGCGCCCTGCCAGCGCCTCCGCTGCGTTCTGCAACAGCGCCCAGAGCGCGGCGGAAAGCTGGTCCGCGTCGGCTTGAACGGTCGCCGGCGCGGCACTCGCCTCGAGGCGAAACGCGACGGCGGGCCAGCGGGTCGTGAATAGCCGTTCGAGGTCGGCGAGCAGCGACGCGACCGGCACCTGCGCGCGCACCGGCTCGGGCAGGCGGGCGAGCGCGCGATAGCCGTCGCCGAACCGGCGGAGCCCTTCAGCCCGGCGGGCCACCGTCTCGGCGGCGTCGCGCACGTCCCCGGGCGGCGGGTCGGGATCGGCGAGCATCTCCGCAGCGGTGCGCGCGAGCGAAGCGATCGGGGTCAGCGCGTTGACGATCTCATGGCTGAGCACGCGGACGAGGTCGCGCAGCGCCGCCGCCTCCGCCGCCTCGAGCTCGGCACCGATGTCGAGCAGCGCACCGATGCGCGTCACCCCGCCGCCGAGCGCCAGGTCGGCGGTCACGAGCGCGAAGCTGCGTTCGCGCCCCGCCTCGACC
>CALMGC010000263.1 GCA_937863505.1 uncultured Sphingomonadales bacterium
GGCCAAGGCGGATGCGTGGCGCGACCTGCGGATGCTGGGGAACTCGTGATGCGAATGTGGACATGGCTGCTGGCGGGCGCGGCGCTGCTCCCCGCCCCCGCCCTCGCGGCACCCGCGGCGGAGGGCGCGCGCGACGCGGCGGCGGCCAGGGCGGACGGCATTCCCGACCAGCTCGATGGGACCCAGCGCGACGGCTATCGCGCGGTGTTCGCCGCGATCCATGACGGGCGCTGGCAGGACGCGCAGCTGTCGCTCGACGCGATGTC
Organism: uncultured Sphingomonadales bacterium; assembly: GCA_937863505.1. Taxonomy (GTDB): domain Bacteria; phylum Pseudomonadota; class Alphaproteobacteria; order Sphingomonadales; family Sphingomonadaceae; genus Sphingomonas. The sequence continues at coordinate 267 of CALMGC010000263.1, forward strand.
CCCCGGCCCGCTCCACGCCATCGCGCGCGCCGAGCTCTACACCGCGCATGGATCGCCCAAGGTCGAGGCGCAGCCGATCGTCGACCTGCTGACGCAAGCGCCCGAACTGCCCGAGGCGGAGCAGCTCGCCAAACTCGCGCGCGCGAAGGGTGCGACCGACCTGCCCGAGTTGCCGGTCGCGCAACACCTGCTCTGGCTTGACAGCGCGCCCAACCGAGCGCGTGCGAAGAGCGTCAAGAGCGACCTCGTCGCCGCCGATCTCGCGGTGAAGATGCAGCCCTATGTCAAGGACGACCTCGGGGCGCCTGCGCAGGCGCTGCTCGAGTCGACCGACGGCCTGTCGTCCGAGGCACTGACCGAGTGGCGGCAGAAGGTCGGCTGGATCTACTATCTCCAGGGCGACGACGCGAACGCGCGCGCGATGGAAACGCAGGCGGCATCCGGCAGCGGTGATTGGGCGTTGCAGGCGCAGTGGGTCGGCGCATTATCCGCGTGGCGGCAGGGTGACTGCGCGGCGTCGGGCAAGGCGTTCGAGGACGTCGCCAGCCGCTCCTCCGACACCGAACTGCGCGCCGCCGGCCTGTATTGGGCGGCGCGCGCTGACATGGCCTGCGGTCGCCCTGACCGCGTCGAGGCGCGGCTGAAGAATGCGGCGCAGTATCGCGAGACCTTCTACGGCCTGCTCTCACGTCAGGCGCTCGGCATGGTCGACCCGAAGCAGCCGGCGGGCGAGCGGTTCGTCGCCGCCGACTGGGTCGCGCTCGAACGCCGCCCCAACATCCGCGTCGCCGCCGCGCTGACCGAGGTGGGCGAGGACGCGCTCGCCGAGCAGGTGATCCGGCGACAGGCGCAGATCGGCAGCCCTAGCGATTACCCCGCGCTGAGCCGCCTCGCGGCCAAGCTCGACCTGCCCGCGACCGCCTTGTGGCTCTCGCACAACGCCCCCGTTGGCGCGAGCACGCCGCTGGTCGCGCATTATCCCGCGCCGAGCTGGACGCCCGCGGGCGGCTGGCGCGTCGACAAGGCGCTGGTCTGGGCGCACACACTGCAGGAGTCGCAGTTCCGCAACCGGCTGACCAGCCCCGCCGGGGCATACGGCCTGATGCAGATCATGCCCGCCGCCGCGACTGATTTCGCGCGCGAGCAGGGCGTGGCGGTGGACAAGGCGGCGCTGACCCGCCCGTCGTTCAACATCGGCATCGGCCAGCGCCACCTCGAGCGACTGCGCGACATGACGGACGTAACCGGGGGACTGCTTCCCAAGGTGATCGCGGCCTACAATGCGGGGCTGGTGCCGGTCGCGTTGTGGAACGCGCTGGAGCACGATGGCGGCGACCCGCTGCTCTATATCGAGTCGATCCCGTACTGGGAGACGCGCGGCTATGTGATGACGGTGCTGCGCAATTACTGGATGTACGAGGGACAGGGCGGGCGCGCCGCTTCGCCGAGCCGCTCGGCGCTGGCGCAGGGCTTGTGGCCGCGCTTCCCGGGGATGCCCGGGCCCGCGATGGTGCGGCTCAACGCGCGACCGTCCCGGACCGCGACCGCCAGCGTGGCGACCGCGTCGCGTGCCGATTGACGAGGGGCGGGCGTTCCTGCCCGTCCGCATCGCGGTGCTCACCGTTTCGGACACGCGGGGGCTGGCGGAGGACCGGTCGGGCGATACGCTGGTCGAACGGCTGACGGGCGCGGGGCATGTGCTCGCGGTGCGCGAGATCGTCCGCGATGATGCCGACGCGATCGTCGCGATGCTGGAGCGATGGGTCGCCGACCCGGCGGTGGATTGCATCATCTCGACCGGCGGCACCGGCGTGACCGGGCGCGATGTCACCCCCGAGGCGTTCGCGCGGGTGTGGGAAAAGGAAATCCCCGGCTTCGGCGAGCTGTTCCGCTGGCTTAGCTTCCGGACGATCGGCACCAGCACGATCCAGTCGCGCGCCTGCGCGGGGGTGGCACGAGGGACTTACCTGTTCGCGCTGCCCGGCTCCACCGGCGCGGTCCGGGACGCGTGGGACGGCATCCTGCGCGACCAGCTCGACAGCCGCCACCGCCCCTGCAATTTCGTCGAGCTGATGCCGCGGCTGCGGGAGCGGTGATGTGTGAACGCGTTGACACAAGCTTGTAAGCTGACGAGAACCGTCCAAAACTAGGGAATGGAAGGGCATGGCGGACGCTCCGACTTGGACGGTGATCGACCTTGCGGTTTGGAAACTTGTACCGGACAAGTGGAGCGGTGGACGTGGGTGTATCCAGCGCTACAAGGATGCTTGGATACGACTCACCGGCTCGGCATCCTGTCCGCAGCTGCTAAATACTCGCTTCCGCCTCAACTACGATGACCAAACGCCCCGAACTCACGTTCTTTGGTCCGGTGAGCATCCAGCTCCGCGTCGCCGCCGCCACGTTAGGCTTGGATCCGAAAACAATGACCTACTCGCGCTGGAGCAAGCTTGCCAGCGCTCTATCGCATGACACCTACAACATCGACGTGTCGGCCCGCCATCTCCGATCGTTGGTGAATCATGACGGATTTCAGGCTTTCCTACCGAACCTGACCACCCATCAGGTCAGGATCGTTGGTGCCCGGTACAATCGTGGTGCGGCATTGTCGTGGGTCAGATCAAGCGGAACACCAGCTACGGCAACCTCATCGTTAAACTATGGTCTCGCTTCACGGGACTGCTAAGATGAGAGTGTCGGTCCGGATACTGCTTCATTTTATAGCGCAGGCGATCCTGGTAGGAGCAGCGGTCGTATTGCTGCTTTTACCTACTTCGCGCTATGGTTGGGTATGCGATGTGGACCCGACAATCAGTCCTGCATCCTTTAACGAGTCCGGTAATTCCGCGGTCGTCGCGGCGGTGATAATGGCGGTTGCGGCTGCCGCAGGTCTAGCCGGGTGGTTCACTGCTCGTTCCCGTCGTTCGCGAGGCTTGGCGATGCTGCTCGTCGGCGCTTCTGGTTGCATCTGGTTGGGGCGGTTCGGCTGGGGGTGAATTGCCCGCCCGGGCGAACAGCGGGGTGAACACGCTTCACCTATCGCACCGCCGGGGCGTTTGGGCGTTTGTTCAACGACTTGCGCGGGCCGTTCACCTTGCTTGCAGCTTTGCGGGCGTTAAGTCCGTCATTACTGATTCATGTTACGACCACCGGGGGTGGAATGGCGACGCAAGCTGCACAGGTCGTTCGGGTCGGGCCGTTGCTGGCCGATCATCGGCTCGCGCTCGGGCGACGGGTGGATATGACGCGTGCCGGAATGAACGCGCCGGGAGAACCGGTGTCGCTCGTCGACCTGTCCACCTTCGGCTGTCGCTTGTCGGGTGATCACGACCTCCTCGCCGGCGACCGGGTGCGGCTCGACCTGGGCGGCGCGGCGGTGAGCGCGACGGTGATGTGGACGCGCGACGACATGCTCGGCTGCCGCTTCGACACCGCCATCGCGCGCCCGCTGATGCGCTCGCTGGTGCTCGGGCTCGCCTAGCCGTCCGGCTGCATCGCCGCGAGTTCGTGCCCATCGGGATCGCGGAAGTGGAAGCGCCGCCCGCCCGGGAAGCCGAAGACCGGCAGCGTAATTGTGCCGCCCGCCGCCTCCACCGCCGCGAGCGTCGCTTCCAGATCGTCGACCTGCATCACCGGCAGCGGCCCCGCGGTTTTCTCCGCCGCGTCCGCCTGTAGCCCCACGTCCGAGTCGCCGGTCATCGTCGACGCATAGGTCGGACCGAAATCGGTGAACGCCTGCCCGAAGGTGTGTGAATAGAAGGCCTTGGCCCGCGCGATGTCCGCCACCGGCAGTTCGAGAAAGCTGATCCGCGCCATGTGAAAACTCCCGCCGTTTGTTCTTGCTATGTTCTGTATGTCCGCCTAGCCTTCGTCAATGGGCAACGGGCGGGCGATGCGGGGCGCGACGCTGAACGAGGCGAGTTTGCGCTTCGCCCTGCCCGCGCGCGAGGCGGACGGCGACTGGCTCGACGCGCGCGACCTGATCGACGGCACGGCCCCGACCGTGCGGACCACCGTGACCGCGGAGCACCCGCGCACGATCATCAGCCGCAACCGCTCGCCCGACGTGCCGTTCGACCGCTCGATCAACCCGTATCGCGGGTGCGAGCATGGCTGCATCTATTGCTTCGCGCGGCCGACGCACGCCTATCACGACCTGTCGCCCGGGCTCGACTTCGAGACCAAGCTGTTCGCCAAGCCCGACGCCGCCGCGCTGCTCCGCGCCGAACTCGCCAAGCCGGGCTACACCGCCGCGCCGATGGCGCTCGGCACCAACACCGACCCGTATCAGCCGATCGAGACCGACTGGCGTGTGACGCGTTCGATGCTGGAGGTGCTGGCCGAATGCGACCACCCGGTGACGATCACCACCAAGTCGGACCGGGTCGTGCGCGACCTCGACCTGCTCGCGCCGATGGCGGCGAAGAGGCTGGCGAGCGTGTGCGTATCGGTGACGTCGCTCGACCCGCGCATCGCGATGACGGTGGAGCCGCGCGCCCCCGCGCCGGCCAAGCGACTGACCGCGATCCGGCGGCTCGCGGCGGCGGGGGTGCCGGTGTATGTCTCCGCCGCGCCAGTGATCCCCGCGATCACCGATGGCGAGTTGGAGGGCATCCTCGGCGCGGCGGCGGAGGCGGGAGCGAAACACGCGTTCTTCATTCCAGTGCGGCTCCCTTACGAGGTCGCGCCCCTGTTCCGCGCCTGGCTCGACGCGCACTTCCCGGAACGCGCGGGCAAGGTGATGGCGACGATCCGGTCGATGCGCGACGGGCGCGACAACGATCCCGCCTTTTTCACCCGGATGCGCGGCGCGGGGCCGTGGGCGGAGCTGCTCAGGACGCGATTCCATATCGCCTGCAAGCGGCTGGGGCTCAACGCCGAACGGATCAGCCTGCGCTCCGACCTGTTCCGCCCGCCGCGTGGCAGCCAGGGCGAGCTGTTCGATTGAGGCAACGATTGCGCGGCGGCGTCGTTCTGCCCGGGTCATCACAGGAGCGGATCATGGCGGACCCCGAGAAGCACGACGCGCTCAATGCGCCCTCCCCGGCATCGGGCGAAGAGGAGTCCGGCGCGGGCTATGGCAACAACGCCGGCCCGCAGGACGCGGCGGAGGAGCGCCTCGATGAAGGGCTGCACGGCGGCGAAGCGGAGGGCGCGGGGACGGACCAGCGATAAGCCTCAGCTATCGAGCTGTTGGTTCCCATAGCGCTCCCGCAGCGCCGTCTTGAGCAGTTTGCCCGTCGCCGTATGCGGCAGCCCGTCGACGAAGATCACGCGGTCGGGCAGCCACCATCGCGCCACCGCGCCCACCAGATGCGCGAGCACGTCCGCCTCGCTCACGGCCGCGCCCGGCTTGGCGACGACGAGCAGCAGCGGGCGCTCGTCCCATCTGGGATGCGGCACGCCGATCGCCGCCGCTTCCGCAACGCCGGGACAGCCCATCGCTGCGTTCTCCAGCTCCACCGAGCTGATCCACTCGCCGCCCGACTTGATCACGTCCTTGGCGCGGTCGGTGATCTGCATCGTGCCCTCGGGGTGGAGCACCGCAACGTCGCCGGTGTCGAACCAGCCTTCCGCGTCAACCGCGTCCACGTCCGCCCTGAAATAGCGCTTCACCACCCACGGCCCGCGCACCTGGAGCTGCCCCGCGCTCACCCCGTCGCGCGGCAGCTCGCGCGCGTCATCGTCGACCACACGCAGCTCGACGCCGAACGGGATCTGTCCCTGCTTCGCGACGAGGTCCACCTGCTCGTCGAACGTCATCGCGTCCCATGTCGGCGGCGGCGCGCCCGCGGTGCCGACGGGTGAGGTCTCGGTCATGCCCCACAAATGCGCGACCTCCACCCCCATCCGCATCAGCCGCTCGATCATCGCGCGCGGCGCCGCCGAGCCGCCGATCGTCGCGAGCCTGAGCGCGGGCAGCGTCTCGCCGGTCGCGTCGAGATTCGCGAACAGGCCCATCCACACCGTCGGCACGCCCGCCGAGTGCGTCACCGCCTCCCGTCGCATCAGCCCGCACAGCACGCCCGCGTCGTTCAGCGCCGAGAACACGAACGTGACGCCCGCGATCGCCCCCGCGAACGGCAGGCCCCAAGCGGCGGCGTGGAACATCGGCACCACCGGCAGCACCACCGAGCGCGACGACAGGTTGAACACCGCCGGCGCGACCTCCGCCATCGCGTGCAGCACGGTCGAGCGATGCTCGTACAGCACGCCCTTGGGGTCGCCGGTGGTGCCGCTGGTGTAGCAGAGCATACACGGCGCGCGCTCCGGGCCGTCGACCCAGGCGTAGTCGCCGCGCTCGGGCGCGAGCAGCGCGGCGAAGCCGTCCGGTGCCTCGCTATCCATCGCGACATAGCGCTCGATCGTCGTCCAGCGAGCACGCAAGCGGTCGACGATCGGCTGGAACGCGCGGTCGTAGAACAGCACGCGGTCTTCGGCGTGGTCAGCGATGTAGACCAGTTGCTCGTCGAACAGCCGCGGGTTGATCGTGTGGACGACCCCGCCCATCCCGATCACGCCGTACCAGGTCGCGAGGTGGTGCGCGTGGTTCATCGCCAGCGTCGCGACGCGGTCGCCGGGGCGGATGCCGAGGCGCTCCAGCGCCTGCGCGAGCCGCTTGGCGTCATGCGCGATGCCCGCCCACGTCGTCCGCGTCTCGCCGCCATCGGCCCAGCGGGTGACGATCTCGCGCCCGCCATGCTCGCGCGCGGCGTGGTCGAGCAGGCGCGGCACACGAAGCTCGTAATCCTGCATCGCGCCGAGGTTCACGCGCCCGCTCCTATCCCACCAACGCCAGCCTCGTGTCGGAGGTCTTCAGCTCCACTGCCGTCACGCCCTGCATCGCCTCGATGCGCGCGGCAAGCTCGCCATCGAGAAGGAAGTCGCGCCCGAGCAGCAACAGCGCCTCCTTGCCCTCGCCCAGCCTCACCCGCGCGCGCACCTCGCCGCGCGCGCCGCGGTGCTCGGCGAGCAGCGCGCCGAGCGCGGGGAACACGCCCGGGTCGGACACGACCACCTCCATCGCGAACCGCGCGCTGGCGGCGAGCGTCTCGAACGGCTGGATGCGGCGCACCGTCACGCGCGGTGCGTCCTCGCCCGGGCGGCGGTCGAGCTCGGCGGTGACGAGCCCGCACCCTCCCGCCCGCGCCGCATCTTCCAGATGCTTCGCCACCGCGTCGTCAAAGCAGGTCGCCATGTATTGCCCGCTCGCATCCGACAGCGTCGCCATCAGATACTTGCGCCCCCGCGCCGACGTCCGCCAGCGGGTATCCTCGACCAGCGCCGCCAGCGTCGCGCCCGCGCGCGCGCCATCGTCGGGGATCGCCAGTTCGCCGAGCGAGGCGTAGGCACGCGCGCCGTGCATCTTCGCCAAGTGCCGGTGCCGGTCGACCGGGTGCGCGGCGAAGTAGAAGCCGAACGCCGCCTTTTCCTGCTCCATTCGCTCGGCGAGGCTCCAGCGCGCCGACGGAGGAAGCTTGACCGCGTCGCCGCTCACCTCCGCCTCGCCGAACAGGCCGTGCTGGCCGCTGGTCTTGCCCTCATGCGTGCGCTGCGCGATCGCGAGCACCGTCTCGGCGGCGGCGTGGAGCCCCGCGCGGTTCGGCTCCAGCGCGTCGAGCGCGCCCGCCGCGACCAGCGTCTCGAGCTGGCGCTTGTTGATCGCGCGTGGGTCGAGCCGGCGGGCGAGGTCGTCGACGCCCGCGAACGCGCCGCCCGAGGCACGCTCGGCGACGAGCCGGTCCATCGCCCCGCCCCCGACCGACTTGAGCGCGGCGAGCGCGTAGCGGACGGCGAGCCCTGCCCCGCTCGCCTCCACCCCGAATTCCGCACCGCTGCGGTTGATGTCCGGCGGGAGCACCTCTACCCCCAGCCGTCGCGCGTCCTCGACGAACACGCCGAGCTTGTCGGTGAGGTCGCAATCGAAGCACATCGACGCGGCGTAGAACTCGTGCGGGTGATGCGCTTTCAGCCAAGCGGTCTGATACGCGAGCAGCGCATAGGCGGCGGCGTGCGACTTGTTGAAACCATAGCCCGCGAACTTGTCAATGAGGTCGAATAGCGCGTTCGCCTCGGCGGGCCTGATGCCGTTGACCGTGCCGCAGCCCTCGACGAAACCCGCGCGCTGCGCGTCCATCTCCGCCTGCACCTTCTTGCCCATCGCGCGGCGGAGCAGGTCCGCCCCGCCCAGGCTGAAGCCCGCGAGCACCTGCGCGGCCTGCATCACCTGTTCCTGATAGACGAAGATGCCGTAGGTTTCGGCGAGGATCGGCTCCAGCAAGGGGTGCGGGTAGTCGATCCGCTCGGTCCCGTTCTTGCGCCGCCCAAAGCTGGGAATGTTGTCCATCGGGCCGGGGCGGTAGAGCGACACCAGCGCGATGATGTCGCCGAAGTTGGACGGGCGCACGGCGGAGAGCGTCCGCCGCATCCCCTCCGATTCGAGCTGGAACACGCCCACCGTGTCGCCGCGCTGGAGCAGTTCGTACACCGCCGGGTCATCCCAGGCGAGCGCGTCGAGGTCGACGTGCAATCCACGCTTTCCAAGCAGTTGCACGGCTTTCTTCAGCACCGACAGCGTCTTGAGGCCGAGAAAGTCGAATTTCACCAGTCCCGCGCCCTCGACAAATTTCATGTCGAACTGCGTCACCGGCATGTCCGAGCGTGGGTCACGGAACAGCGGCACCAGCTCGGCGAGCGGGCGGTCGCCGATCACCACCCCCGCCGCATGGGTGGAGGCATGGCGCGGCATCCCCTCCAGCTTGATCGCGAGGTCGAGCAGGCGCTTGACGCCATTGTCGTTGGCGTACTCGCGCGCGAGTTCGGAGACGCCGTTCAACGCGCGCTTGAGGTCCCACGGGTCGGTCGGGTGGTTGGGCACCAGCTTCGCCAGTCGGTCGACCTGGCCATAGCTCATCTGCAACACGCGGCCGGTGTCCTTGAGCACCGCGCGCGCTTTCAGCTTTCCGAAGGTGATGATCTGCGCGACCTGGTCGCGGCCGTATTTCTCCTGGACGTAGCGGATCACCTCGCCGCGGCGGGTTTCGCAGAAGTCGATGTCGAAATCGGGCATCGACACGCGCTCGGGGTTGAGGAACCGCTCGAACAGCAGCCCCAGCTCCAGCGGGTCGAGATCGGTGATCGTCAGCGCCCAGGCGACCACCGAGCCCGCGCCCGATCCGCGCCCCGGACCGACGGGAATGTCGTTCTCCTTTGCCCATTTGATGAAGTCGGCGACGATCAGGAAATAGCCGGGAAAGCCCATCTGGATAATGACGTCGAGCTCGAACTCGAGCCGGTCGCGATAGGGCTGGGTCCAGTCCTGCTCCCCTCCCGCTTGCGGGAGGGGCCGGGGGTGGGCCTGATCGAAGTGGCCGCCCGCTGACACGCCCGCCCCTAGCCCCTCCCGCAAGCGGGAGGGGGACTGTAGCCCCTTCAACTCCGCGATTCGCATCAGCCGAGCCGTCAGCCCCGTCCGTGCATCCCGCCGAAGCGCTTCCGCCTCCGCCGCCGGGTCGCCAGCGAGGCTCGGCAGGATCGGCTTGCGCTTGGGCGCCGCCACCGCGCAGCGGCGTGCGACCAGCAGCGTGTTGTCGATCGCTTCCGGCAAATCCGCGAACAGCTCGCGCATCTGCGCGGCGGGCTTCATCCAGGCGTCGGGGCAGCTTTTCGGCCGCTCGTCGCTGTCGAGATAGGTCGAGCTGGCGATGCACAGCATCGTGTCGTGCGCCTCGCCGAACGAGCGCTCCGCGAAGCAGCACGGGTTGGTCGCGACCAGCGGCCAGCCGCGTTGATAGGCGAGGTCGACAAGGTACGACTCGGCCGCGACCTCGACTGCGTCGTCACGGCGGACCAGCTCGACGAACAGCCGGTCGGGGAAGATCGCGCCGAGCCGGTTGGCATAGGCCATGGCCGCATGCTGCTGCTCTTCGGCAAACAGCCGGGCGAGCGCCCCCTCCCCGCCCGCCGTCAATGCGATCAGCCCCCCGGCATGTCGCTCCAGCGCGGTGAAATCGACGTGCGGTGCCTGCTCGCCCGGCCGCCCGAGGTGCGCGATCGACACCAGCGCGCACAGGTTCGCATAACCCGCTTCATCCTGCGCGTAGAGCGCGAGCCAGTCGATCACCGGGGCCGCGCCCTCCGGCGTGTCGGGGCGGAGCACGCCCAGCATCGCGCCGATCACCGGCTGCACCCCCGCCCCCTTTGCCGCGTCGGAGAACGCCATCGCCGCGTACAGCCCGTTGCGATCGGTCAGCGCGGCGGCCGGGAAGCCTAGCTTCGCCGCCTGCTTGGCAATATCCTTGGGCTCGATCGCGCCGTCGAGCATCGTGTAGGAGGAGAAGATGCGGAGCGGCACGAACCTGGAATGCGACATGCGCGTTCTATGGGACGCGCCGGCGATTCGCGAAAGGCGCATCTGGAGCGGCGTCATGGCGACACGGGTGACATTGGGCGCGGGCTGGGGCTGGCTGCTAGCCTCGGGCGTGGTGTCGATGGTGCTGGGCGTACTGGCGCTGATCTGGCCATTCTCGGCGACGCTGGCGGCGACGTTGGTGGTCGGCTGGCTGTTTCTGATCGCGGGTGCGTTCGCGCTGATCGGCGCGTTCGCGGGGCGCGGGCACCGGCGGAGCAACTACCTCATCGGCTATGGCGCGCTGTCGGTCGTCGCGGGGCTGCTCTTGATCCTCAACCCGTTCTCCGGGGCGGTGTCGCTGACCCTGCTGGTCGCGGTGTGGCTGGCGGTGCGCGGGGTGATGGAGATTGCGCACGGCGTCCGTGACGCGCGCGGGCGGGCGGCGGAGATCGTGCTCGGGGTGATCAACCTCTTGTTCGCGGCTTGGGTGCTCACCAGCCTCGGGTGGACCGCGATGACGCTGCCCGGCTATTTCCTCGCATTCGCGTTCCTGTTCGGCGGCGGCACCGAGATCGCCGCCGCGCTCCACCACCGCCGGGGCGCGCCCGCCTTCGCGAGAAGCGGCGTCTAGAGCAGCGCCTCAATGTCGCGGCGCAGGTCCTCGGGCTTGGTCGTCGGGGCATAGCGGCGGACCACCTTGCCCGCGCGGTCGACGAGGAACTTGGTGAAGTTCCATTTGATCGACTTCAGCCCCATCAGTCCCGGCGCGTCGCTCTTGAGCCGCTCGAACAGCGGGTCGGCGTCCGCGCCGTTGACGACGATCTTGGCAAAGACGGGAAAGGTCACGTCATAGGTCAGCGAGCAGAAGCTCGCGATCTCCGTCGCGTCGCCCGGCTCCTGCGCGCCGAACTGGTTGCACGGGAAGCCGAGCACCTCGAAACCGCGCGGCCCCAGCTCGCGGTGAAGCGCCTCCAGCCCGGCGTACTGCGGCGTGAACCCGCACTTCGATGCGGTGTTGACGATGAGGAGCACCTTGCCCGCGTATGCGCTCAGCGGCGCGGGCGAGCCGTCACTGGCGCGGACGGTGAGGTCGGTGATCGGGGTCATTCTGGATCGCCATGCGCGGCGAGCAGCTGGTCGAGGTTGCGGCGGACCTGCGGCCATTCGTGCGCCAGGATGGAGTACACAACGGTATCGCGCGCCTCGCCTTCCGCGGTGATCATGTGCCCGCGCAACACACCGTCCTGCCGCGCGCCGAGCCGCTCGATCGCCGCGCGCGAACGCCGGTTGTGGAAATTGGTGCGGAGCTGAACGCACTGGCAGTCGAGCATTTCGAACGCTTGAGCGAGCGGCAGCCGCTTCGCTTCCGTGTTCAGCGCGGTCCGCTGAACCCGCTTCGCATACAGCGTACCCCCGATATCGACGCGGCGGTGCGCCTCGTTCATGCGCAGGAAACGGGTCGCGCCCGAGACACGGCCATCCCGGTCGAACACGGTGAAAGGCAACGCACGACCGACCGCCGCCTCCGCCTCCAGCCCGTTATACCAGCCGTCGATCGTGTCGGGGCCGGGCACCACCGTCGCGAAGCTGCCCGCCAGCCCGTCCGCGAACGCGTCCAGCAACGCCGCGCGATCGGCACGGGCGAGCGGTCGCAGCGTCACATGCTCTCCGGTGAGTATCACCGGCTCATGCCACCTGCTCACGCCAATACCCCCTCATGCAGCCGCAGCACCCGGTCCATCTTCGCCGCCAGCCGCTCGTTGTGCGTCGCGACCAGCGCGGCGCTGCCCTCCTCGCGCACCAGCCGGAGGAACTCGGCGAGGACCTTGTCGGCGGTGTGCTCGTCGAGATTGCCGGTCGGCTCGTCGGCCAGCACCAAGGCGGGGCGGTTGGCGAGCGCGCGTGCGACCGCCACCCGCTGCTGCTCGCCGCCCGACAGCTGCGCGGGGCGGTGGGTCAGCCGGTGCGACAAGCCGAGCGCGCCGAGCAAGGCGGCGGCGCGCGCGTCCGCCTCCGCCCGCCCTGCCCCCTTCACGAGCTGCGGCAGGACCACGTTTTCGACGGCGGTGAAGTCGGGGAGGAGATGGTGGAACTGATACACGAAACCGAGGCTATCGCGCCGGAGCAGCGTGCGCCCATGCGCGTCGAGTCGCGCCGCCTCCACCCCGCCGATGCGGATCGAGCCCGCGAACCCGCCTTCTAGCAAGCCGACCGCCTGCAGCAGCGTCGACTTGCCCGAGCCCGACGGCCCGAGCAGCGCGACGATCTCCCCCGGCGCGACGGCAAGGTCGACCGCGCGCAGCACCTCGATCGTCTCGTCCCCCTGACGGAAGCTGCGCGCCAGCCTGGCGGTGGCGAGGACTGGCTCAACCATGGCGAGCGACCGATGGGAAGGCATGAACGACGAACGGCGACAGCGGATGCCGCACCGGCAGGCCAAGCACGTGATCGGCGATCTGATATGCCGCTCGCCATGCCTCTGCCGACGAGGGCCCACCCATCCCATGATCGTCGAGGAACCCGACCAGCACCAGGTACGCGTCCACGCCGGCACCACGCAGGAAGTGGAGATGCGCCAGCCTATTAGCGTATTGATAGAATTGCTCGCTCCAGCGCTCCCCGTGCCGCGCGCCCAGCGCGGCCGCGACCTCATGCAGACGGTCGACGATCCGCGCGCGCGATACGGGTCCCGCGTCGGTGCCGGGTGTGCAGAACTCGCCGATGTGCGCCTTGGCCTCGACAAGCACGACCCGCTCTCCCGCCCGACCCAGTGCGTCCCATTGCGGCCCCCATTGCGGCCAGAAGGTCGCGAGCGCCGGCCCGAGATGGCCCAGCCCTAGCAGGTCGAGAAGAGCTCCATCACGATACTCGGCGAAGTCGTCATCCGCGCGGGACGAGAGCCACCGAACGTCCGCGCCGCCCCCGCCGAGCACTGCTCGGATCGGATCTTCCAGCTCCGACCAGCGCTCCGCCACCGCGCGTTGTAGCCACAACTGGCTGCCGCGCTCGCCCGCCCGTTGCGCTACCCGCATGACGGTTCACTCATAGCGCAGCACCTGGACCGGATCCGTCCCCGCTGCCTTGAACGCGGGATAGAGCGTGGCGAGAAAGCTGAGCAGCAGCGCGGTCGCGGCAATGCCGATCACTTCGGCGGGGTCGGTCTTGCTCGGCAGCTCGGTCAGGAAGCGGATAGACGGGTCCCACAGGTTCTGCCCGGTCAACAGCTGGACGAAGTTTACCACCGCTTGCCGGTAATGAAGCGCGACGAAGCCGAGCAACAGCCCCGCGACCACACCCAGCGCGCCGATCGTGGTTCCCACCAGCATGAAGATGCGCAGCACCGCCCCGCGGGTCGCGCCCATCGTGCGGAGGATGGCGATGTCGCGCGTCTTGGAGCGTGCGAGCATGATCAACGACGAGGTTATATTGAACGCCGACACAAGAATGATGAGCGACAGCACACAAAACATCGTCACCCGTTCTACGGAAAGCGCGTCGAACAGCGACGCGTTGGTCTGACGCCAGTCGGCGATCACCGCGTCCGCGGCTACTTTCGCGCGCAGCGGCGCGAGGATCGAGCCGACCTTGTCCGCGTCGGTCGTGCTCACCTCGACCATGCTGACCGCATCACCGAACAGCAGCAGCTGCTGCGCGTCCTCGACCGGCATGACCACATAGGCCTTGTCGTAATCGTATACGCCGATCTCGAAGGTCGCCGCGACGCGGTAGTTGACGATACGCGGCACGGTGCCGAACGGGGTGCTCTGCCCGGCAGGATTGATGATCGAGATCTCGGTGCCGACGTCCGCGCCTAGCGCCTCGGCGAGCCGGGAGCCGATCGCGACATTGCCGCTGCCCGGAGTGAGCTCGGCGAGGTTGCCCGAGACCGGGCGCATGCTGGTGTTGGTGCGGATGTCGCTCACGCGCAGGCCGCGGACCAGCACCGCCTGCACCCGGCCGTTATAGCTCGTCATCAGCGGTTGCTCGATCAGCGGAATCGCGCGGGTGACGCCCGGGGTCGCGCGCGCCTGCGCCGCCACGCGCCGCCAGTTGGCGAGCCGCCCGCCAAACCCCTCCACCACCGCATGGCCGTTGAGCCCGACGATCTTGTCGAACAGCTCGGCGCGAAAACCGTTCATCACGCTCATCACGATCACCAGCGCGGCGACGCCGAGCATCACCGCGCCGAGGCTGAACGCGGCGACGACGACGATGAACCGCTCCCCCTTGCCCGGAAGGAGATAGCGCCGGGCGATCATCCGTTCGTAGCGGGACAGGATCATGTCGGACGGGATGCTCGGCGGGAGGGGCGCAGGCGCATCTAGGCGTCTGTTGCGGAATCGCAACATCCTTTCCGCAATCGGCGAAGGCGCGCGGGTTGGCTGATGACAAGCGGGTGAAGCGGTTCTAGCCCATCCGTGTCGAGACACAGGCCGTGGCCGTGGTTCGGGGACGCCTCGCCGGGCACGCAGCGACAAACGCGCGGACGGAGGGGCACTAGGGGGCTGACGAGCGATCGTCACGCAGGCGCCCGGGGTGGAAACACTCCGGGCGTTTGCGTTGGGGCGAAGCGCCCCGCGCGTTGCGCGCAGCGCATCGCCCCAACCGGACGGCGGACGCGCCCCGGCGCGATCCGTCCGACGGCGGCTTTGGCGTCGGCGCGCCCGCCGAGTGGGCTCCTAGTTTCGTCCAGCTCTTCTAAAAAATCGCACTAAGGCCGATCCGGCCCCTTGAACCGCTTCTCCCTTGAACCAGATAGGTCCCGCGCGGTGCCACAAAGGGCCGCGTATCCGGACGCCGCGGGTTAATCCGGGCGTTCTCATCAACTCGCTCACAAGAGGAATTGATATGCGTCTCGACCTCACCCCCTACCGCCGCTCCACCGTCGGCTTCGACCGCCTGTTCGACATGCTCGAATCCAACGCGCGCAATTCGGTGGACAACTACCCCCCGTTCAACCTCGAGCGCGTCGCGGACGACCGCTATCGCATCACGCTCGCCGTCGCGGGCTTCAGCCGCGAGGAGATCGAGATCACCGCGCAGCAGGGTCTGCTCGTCGTGTCGGGCAAGAAGGACGACAAGGCGGGGGCGGGCAACTTCCTCCACCTCGGTATCGCCAATCGCGGTTTCGAGCGCCGTTTCGAGCTCGCCGACTTCGTCTTCGTTGAGGACGCGCGGCTCAATGACGGGCTGCTGGTGATCGACCTCGTCCGCCAGGTCCCCGAGGCGATGAAGCCCAAGTCGGTCGCGATCAAGACCGGCGCCCCGCTCGCCGCGGTCGACAACGCGCCGGAGGCGGAGCAGGCCAAGGCCGCCTGATCGACTCACCGCTGCGGTTCACTATCGCCGTTGCGGTGACAAGAGCGCCCGGGCCGAAAGGTCCGGGCGTTTTCGCATACGCCTTGATCAGGCGGGGTCCTCGACGAACGGAATGACGCGGCGGTAGTCGTCGAGTGCGCCCGTGCCATGTGCGGGCGGCTGGTGCTGGCGCAGGCGGAAATAGTCCTCGACGATGGTCGCCTGCTGCTCGTTCATGTACGACGCGAACGGGCGGGCCGGGTCTAGCTCGCCATAGGCATAGGGGTCGCGGCCGAACACGCGACCGAACTGCTCGAACAGCCCGCGCAAGCGCAAGGATCGCCCCGTCTGAAATTGCCACGCATGGGTCAGCTCGTGGATCATCCACGCCGCGTTCCCGACCAAGATCGAGAAGTCGGGCAGGTAGTCCTCCGGGCGAAACCACAGCTCGCCATTCGGGGTCATTGCTACCCCCTTGCCCTGCCCCGGCAGATAGGCGCGGTTGTGAATGCGGACGCGCGAGAGGTCGAGCGCATCGCCGAAGATCGCGCGCGCGAGACCGGCCTCGCCGTCGGTCAGCAACCGGTCGATCCGCTCCGCCGTCATTCGCGCCTCGCTCCGAGCGTGCGCTCGACCCTACGCCAGCCAGTGATGCACCCCGCGAACAACAATGGCCCGCCCAGCACGACAAAGGCGACCTTGGCGTCCAGCCAAGCTTCGCTTGGCCGGCTGCCGGGCCGGTAATCAGCGGCGGTGAAGCCTTCCGCAAAGAGCAGGAACGCGCACCAATACACGCTGCTCAGCACCGCCGCGACCAGCGTCAACGCGGCGCGCTTCACACCAACCGGCTCTGCCGCACTGCCGCCGCGATGAAGCTGGCGAACAGCGGGTGCGGGTCGAAGGGTTTGCTCTTCAGCTCAGGGTGGAACTGGACGCCGACGAACCAGGGGTGGTCGGGGCGCTCGACAATCTCGGGGAGCGCGCCGTCGGGGCTCATGCCGCTGAACACCAGCCCGCCCTTCTCCAGCGCTTCGCGATAGCCGGTGTTCACCTCATAGCGGTGGCGATGGCGCTCGCTGATCTCGGTGCCGCCGTAGATGGACGCGACTACGGAGTTGCCGTCCAGCTTTGCCGGATATGCCCCCAGCCGCATCGTGCCACCGAGGTCGCCCGCCGCCTCGCGCCGCTCCAGCCCCTCATGCCCCATCCATTCGGTGATGAGGCCCACCACCGGATCGGACGTCGGGCCGAACTCCGTGGAGCTCGCCGCCGCAATGCCCGCCAGGTCGCGCGCGCCCTCGACGCAGGCCATCTGCATCCCGAAGCAGATGCCGAAATACGGAATGTCCCGCTCGCGCGCGAAGCGGACGGAGGCGATCTTGCCCTCCGCGCCGCGCTCGCCGAACGCGCCGGGGACGAGGATCGCGTCGCACGGCTCCAGCGCGGCGGCGACATCGGCATAGTCGCTCTCGAACAGCTCCGCGTCGATCCAGCGGATGTTGACGCGCACGCGGTTGGCGATGCCACCGTGGACGAGCGCTTCATTGAGCGACTTGTACGCGTCCTGCAGCCCGACATATTTGCCGACCACGCCGATCGTCACCTCGCCTTCCGGGTTGGTCAGTCGCTCGACAATGTCGCGCCAGCGGGTCAGGTCGGGCGCGGATGCGGGTTCGATCCCGAACGCGCGCAGTACCTCTTCGTCGAGTCCCTCGGCATGATATTGCAGCGGCACCGCATAGATGCTCTTCGCATCGAGCGCGGGGATGACCGCGCTGGCGGGCACGTTGCAGAACAGCGCAATCTTGGCGCGCTCGGACGGGGGCAGCGGATGTTCGCAGCGGCACACCAGCACATCGGGCGCGACGCCGAGCGCAGCGAGTTCGCGGACGGAATGCTGCGTCGGCTTGGTTTTCAGCTCGCCTGCGGCAGTGATGTACGGAACCAGCGTAACGTGGACCGACACCGACTCGCCGCGCCCCAGCTCGTTGCGCAGCTGACGGATCGCCTCGATGAACGGCAGCGACTCGATGTCGCCCACCGTGCCGCCGATCTCGCACAGCACGAAATCGAGGTCGTCCGTCTCCGCTCTGGCGAACGCCTTGATCGCGTCGGTGACGTGCGGGATGACCTGCACCGTCGCGCCGAGATAGTCGCCGCGCCGCTCGCGCTCGATGATCGTCTTGTAGATGCGGCCGGAGGTGACGTTGTCCGACTGGCGCGAGGCGACGCCGGTGAAACGCTCGTAATGGCCGAGGTCGAGGTCGGTCTCCGCACCGTCGTCGGTGACGTATACCTCGCCATGCTGGTACGGGCTCATCGTCCCCGGATCAACATTCAGATACGGATCGAACTTGCGGATACGGACGCGATAGCCGCGCGCCTGCAGCAGCGCGGCGAGCGATGCCGCCATGAGACCCTTGCCGAGCGAGGAGACCACGCCGCCGGTGATGAAAATGAACCGCGCCATGGGAGAGGAGGCCTAGCTGGGAATGGCAAGCAGCGACAAGCGCCCGACTCGACGCCGGGCGAGGCGGAAACGACAATCGGCTGGATCAGTGCGCGAGCGGGACCGCGCCGTTGTCGGCCTGCGGCGGGGCGACACCGGTCGCACCCGCGGCGGTGTTGCTGAACGGCGCGACCGGCTCGGCCGGAACCGGCTGCGTGATCGCAGGCGCGGCGTGCTTGGCGAGCGAGGTGTCGATCGTCGCGGTCGCGTGCCGAGTGGACGCCAGCACCGCGAGCAGGATGGAGAAGCCGATGAAGAAGCCCGCGAGAACCGAGGTCGCCCGCGTAAGGAAGTCCGCCGCGCCGCGCGCGCTCATCAGCCCCGACGGGCTGCCCCCCATGCCGAGCCCGCCGCCCTCCGACCGCTGCATCAGGATCACCGTCACCAGCGCGGCGGCGATGACGGCATGGACGATCAGCAGAAACGTGAACATCGGCGAAGAATAACCTGAATTAGAAACGCGCCCGTAAGGCTCTTGGCGCGCACATAGGCGAGGCTCTCCCGGCGATCAACCGACGCGCTTTTCCGCCGGGCGGGGGGCCGATCGCACGGAAACAAGCCGCATGGCGCTTCGTTGAGGGTCCGATACTTTCGCCCATCAACGAGAACGGGAGGCACGGCGTGGCCAGTCTCGCACCCCCACTAAAGAGCTGGATGGCGACGCTGGTCGACTATGTCCGGTCGGGCGAGCCCGATCTGACCAATCGCCAGATGGCGTTGCTGCTGGTCGTGTACCTCTGCCCGCCGCCGCATACGGTGCGCGGGCTGGCGCGGATGCTCAACGTATCCAAGCCAGTGGTCACGCGCGCCTTGAACAGATTGGGCGCGCTCGGCTATCTGCGCCGCCAACGCGACGATGCCGACAAGCGCAACATCTTCGTCGCACGCACGTCCGAGGGGGCCGATTTTCTTGAGGAGTTCGGACAGTTCATCGGCGACGCGGAGCCTGCCGACACCCGCGAGCCCGTCCACGCCTAGGGGGTTCGCGTTAACGGGTCCGTCCGTGGCGCTTGACCCGCGCCGGCACGCGGTACGCAGCGACCTCGCCGATATCAGGCTGGCCGGGCGCGTGTTCGCGCCGCATTTCGCCGCGCCGCTCGCGTGTCGGCTGGCGGCGGCGGCGGCGCTGCATTCGGCGCGGGACGGCGGCGCGGTCGTCGCGGAGCTCGCGGCGGGCGAGGCGTTCGAGGTGCTGGAGCTCGCGGGCGACCACGCCTGGGGCCGCTCGCCGGGGCGCGAGCTGGTCGGCTATCTCGACCGCGCCGCGCTGGGCGACCTGGCGTGAGCGTGTCCGTGTTCATCGACGGTGCCGCCGGGACCACCGGGCTCGACATCCGCGAGCGGCTGGCGGGGCGGAGCGACGTGGCGGTGGTCGCGCTCGACGAGGCGCGGCGCAAGGACGCGGGCGCGCGGCGCGAGGCGCTCAACGACGCGGACGTGGTGATCCTGTGCCTGCCGGACGACGCCGCGCGCGAGGCGGTGGCGCTGATCGACAACCCGCGCACGCGCGTGATCGACGCGTCTAGCGCACACCGGGTGTCGGAAGGGTGGACGTACGGTTTTCCCGAATTGGGCTTCGACGTCGCGGGCGCGCGGCGGGTGTCGAACCCCGGCTGCTACCCGACCGGCTTCCTCGCGCTGGTCGCGCCGCTGGTCCGCGCGGGACTGATCCCCGCCGACCGGCCGCTCAGTGTCAATGCCGTGTCGGGCTATTCGGGCGGCGGCAAGGCGCTGATCGAGCGGTTCGAGCGCGAGCCGGACCTCGCCTATCGCGACTACGGCTTCAGCCTCGCGCACAAGCACCTGCCCGAGATGCAGCTCCACGCCGGGCTGCTCCACGCGCCCGTGTTCGCGCCGACGGTGGCCCGCGCGTGCCGGGGCATGATCGTCGAGGTGCCGCTCCACCTGGCGGCGTTGCCGGGCCAGCCATCGCGCGCCGCGCTGCTCGGCGCACTTGCGAAAGCGTTCGACGGGCAGCCGTTGATCGGCGTCCACCAAGACGGACCGGACGAGTTGCTGCTCGCGTCGGACGCGACCTCGAACGATCGGCTTGAGCTGTACGTCTTTACCAGCCCGAACGGGGCGCAAGCCCGCCTCGTCGCCACGCTCGACAACCTCGGCAAGGGCGCGGGCGGCGCGGCGGTGCAGAACCTGAACCTGCTCGCCGGGCTCGATCCGCTCGCGGGCCTGCGGCTATAGCGGAACCCGCGCCCGCCCGCGCGCGCTTCCACCCCGCCACTTCACGGAGCCGTCATGCCGAACGAAACGCCCCGCCACGCCGTCGGCAAGATGCTGCTGTTCGGCGCCACCGGCGACCTGTCGCAGCGGATGCTGCTGCCGTCGCTCTACAACCTCCACGCGGACAAGCTGCTCCCCGAGGCGCTGACGATCACGGGCACCTCACGCTCCGACTATGACGATGCGGGGTTCAAGGATTTCGCGGGCAAGGCGCTCGACAAGTTCCTGCCCGACGACCGCAAGGATAAGGAGACGATCGCGAGCTTCCTCGACCGGCTCGGCTATGTGCCCCTGGACGTGAGCGAAAAGGCCAGCTTCGAGGCGCTGTCGGCCAAGGTCGGCGACGTTTCGGGCGGGCTGGCGGTGTTCCTGTCCACCGCGCCGTCGTTGTTCGAGCAGGTGGTGCAGGGGCTCGCCCATGCCGGGCTGGCCGGGGAGACGGTGCGCGTCGGGCTGGAAAAGCCGCTCGGCCACGACCTGCCCTCCAGCCGCGAGATCAACGACGCGGTCGCCGCCGCCTTTCCGGAAGACCGGACGTTCCGCTTCGACCATTATCTCGGCAAGGAGACGGTGCAGAACATTCTCGCGCTCCGCTTCGGCAACGCGCTGTTCGAGCCGATCTGGAATTCCCGCGGCATCGACAACGTCCAGATCACCATCGCCGAGACGGTCGGGCTGGAGAGCCGCGCGGGCTATTACGACGAGACCGGCGCGTTGCGCGACATGGTCCAGAACCACATCCTCCAGCTGCTCGCGATGGTCGCGATGGAGCCGCCGGCCCGGTTCGACGGCGCGGCGATCCGCGACGAAAAGGTGAAGGTGCTCCGCTCGCTGCGCCGGATCACCGCAGGCGAGGTCAAGGATTGCGTCGTGCCCGGGCAATACGCCTCGGGCGCGAGCGGGGGTGAGTTCGTCGGGAGCTATGCCGACGAGCTCGGCAAGCCCAGCGACACGGAGACGTTCGTCGCGGTCAAGGCGCACATCGACAATTGGCGCTGGCAGGGCGTTCCCTTCTACCTGCGCACCGGCAAGCGGCTGGCGACCCGCCGGTCGGAGATCGCGATCCAGTTCAAGCCGGTGCCGCATTCGATGTTCGCCTCGCGCGGCGGGCAGCTTCAGAACAACGTGATGGTGATCCGGCTCCAGCCGGAGGAATATGTCCAGCTGCTGGTGATGGCCAAGGAGCCGGGGCTCGACCGCGACGGCATCCGGCTGCGCGAGGTGCCGCTCGACCTGTCGCTCGACAAGGAGTTCAAGCAGCGGCGGCGGATCGCGTACGAGCGGCTGCTGCTCGACCTGATCGAGGGCGACCAGACCTTGTTCGTGCGCCGCGACGAGGTGGAGGCGCAATGGACCTTCATCGACGCGATCCGTAACGGCTGGGCCGCGAACGGGATCAAGCCGAAGAGCTACCCGTCGGGCAGCTGGGGGCCGGGAAGCGCGGTGGCGCTGACCGAGCGCGACGGGGTAACGTGGCAGGATGATTAGGCGCTGACCCTTTCCGCCCGTAGATAAAGACCAACAAGGACACGAGATGACCGAAATCGAATGGTGGGATTATGACGACGCGGCCGAGATGGCGGCGGCGGTGGCGGGCGACCTCCAATTCGTGATCGAATCCGCGCTCGACGCGCGCGGGGGCGCGGTGATCGCGCTGTCGGGCGGCAAGACGCCGGTGCCGATCTACGCCAAGCTCGCCAGGGCGAAGCTCGACTGGAAGCGGGTGACGATCATCCCCGGCGACGACCGGATCGTGCCGCTGGGCGATCCGCTGTCCAATGCGACGATGCTGGGCAAGGCGTTCATCCCGGCCGGCGCGCGGGTGATCCCGCTTGTGAGCGACAAGGCGGCGGACTACCGCGCCGCCGGCCGGGCGGCGGACGCGCGGGTGGCGGACCTGCACTGGCCGTTAGACCTGGTGTTGCTCGGCGTCGGCGGCGACGGGCATACCGCCTCCATCTTTCCCGGTCCCGATTATGACGAAGCGTTGAACGGCCCGCGCGAGCGACGCGCGCTCGGCGTCATGCCCGATCCGCTGCCCAAGGAAGCTCCCGTCCCGCGCGTGACGCTCAGCCGCGCGGCGATCACCTCGGCCAAGGCGCTGACCATCGCGGTCACCGGCCAGGACAAGCGCGACGTGATCGAGCGCGCGATCGAGCAGGGGCCCGGCTCGCCTTACCCGATCGGCCGCGTGCTGGCGGAAGCGGAATTGCCGGTCGACATCCATTGGGCGGCGTGACGGCACTCCCTCTCCCCGCGGCGCGGGGAAAGGGCTGGGGAGAGGGGAGGTACGCACCTCGCCCGCTTCCTTACTCCCCCTCTCCCCGGCCCTCTCCCCAATGGTGAGAGGGAGAATGAGCGTCGACCTCGTCGCCGCCGACATCGGTGGCACGCACGCCCGCTTCGCGCTCGCCACCGTCGAGGGCGGGCGCGTCGTCGCGCTGGGCGAGCCGGTGACGCTGCGCGCCGCCGAGTACGCCAGTCTTCAGACCGCATGGGAGGCGTTCGGCGCGGGGCTCGATCGACCCCTGCCCCGCGCGGTGGCGATCGCGGTCGCCTCGCCGATCGGCGGCGAGGTGATCCGGCTCACCAACAACCCGTGGGTCATCCGCCCCGCGCTGATTCCCGAACGGCTGGGCGTCGACCGGTTCGTATTGCTCAACGACTTCGGCGCGGTCGGCCATGCGGTCGCGCAGGCGCCCGCCGACCAGTTCGAGCATATCTGCGGACCCGACGCGCCGCTTCCCGATGCGGGCGTGATCACCATCTGCGGCCCGGGCACCGGGCTCGGCGTCGCGCAGGTGCTGCGTACCGCAAGCGGCTATCATGTGCTGGAGACGGAGGGCGGGCATGTCGATTACGCCCCGCTCGACGCGATCGAGGACGCGCTCCTCACCCGGCTTCGCGCCCGGTTCACGCGCGTGTCGGCGGAGCGGGTGTGCGCGGGCCCTTCGATCGGCGCATGGTATGAAACGCTCGCCGCCATCGAGGGCCGCGCGGTGGCCGAGCTCGACGACAAGGCGCTGTGGGCGGCGGCGCTGGAGGGACGCGACAGCCTCGCGCTCGCCGCGCTCGACCGCTTCTGCCTCGCGCTCGGCGCCGTCGCGGGCGACCTCGCGCTGGCGCAGGGGGCGAAGGCGGTGGTGATCGCGGGCGGGCTCGGCTTTCGCTTGAAGGACAAGCTGCCGCTGTCGGGCTTCGCCGAGCGCTTCGCCGCGAAGGGCCGGTTCCAGCAGTTGATGGCGTCGCTGCCGGTCAAGCTCATCACGCACCCGCAGCCGGGACTGTTCGGTGCGGCGGCGGCGTTCGCGCAGGCGCACGGTTAACGCCCGCTCACATCTCCCCCCGCGCCCTCCGCAGCGCGTACCACCGCTTCACATTCGCGTTGTGCTGCTCCAGCGTCGTCGCGAACACATGTCCGCCCGTCCCGTCCGCGACGAAGTACAGCGCCCCGCTCGGCGCGGGGTCGAGCACCGCGTCGATGCTCGCCCGGCCCGGGTTGCAGATCGGCCCCGCGGGTAGCCCGGTCATCGCATAGGTGTTGTACGCGTTCCTGGCGTGCACTTCCGATTCGAGGATGCGCCGCCCGAGCGGCTTGCCGTGCGTGATCGGATAGATGATCGTCGGGTCCGCTTGCAGCATCATGCCGCGCTTGAGCCGGTTGCCGTACACCGCCGCGACCTCGCGCCGCTCGGCGGGCTTGCCCGTTTCCTTCTCGACGATGGAGGCGAGGATCAGCGCCTCGCGCGGGGTCGCGACCGCGATGCCGGGCTTGCGCTTGGCCCAGGCGGCCGCGAGGTACTTGTCCATCGCCCGGGTCATCCGCGCCGCGACCTTGGCCCGCGCCTCGCCATGCGCGTAGCTATAGGTGTCGGGCAGCACGCTTCCCTCGGCGGGCAACGGCGCGGGGCCGCTCAGTTCGGGCGCCTTGGCGAGCGTTTGCTGCACCAGCACCGACGGCAGCCCCTCGGGCACCGTCACGAACCGTTGCAACGTCCGCCCGCCCTGGAGCAGCTTGAGGATGTCCGACTGGCTGAGCCGCGGCGGGATGCGGTACTCGCCCGCCTTGATCGCGGCGGAAGAGCCGAACAGCTTCGCCCACAACCGGAACCGCCGCGCCGAACGGACCGCGCCCGCCCGCTCCAGCGCCGCCGACGCGCCCGCGAAGGAGGCGCCCCGCGGTACCGTCACCGTCACCACCCGCCGCGCCGGCCCCGCGCCGCCCCAGTCATGCACCACCCAGAACAGCGCCGCCACCAGCGCCAGCGCCGCGAGCAGGCCCGAACAGCCAAGCCTGCGCATCCGCCTAGATCGCCCGCATCACCAGCGACGCGTTGGTGCCGCCGAACCCGAAGCTGTTGTTGAGCACCGCCCGCACTTGCCGCTTCTTGGCGGTGTGCGGGACGAGGTCGACGCCCGCGCAGTTCTCGCTCGGATGGTCGAGGTTGAGCGTCGGCGGCACCACGCCGTCGCGCATCGCCAGGATGCAGAAGATCGACTCCACCGCCCCCGCGCCGCCGAGCAGGTGTCCGATCGCGGACTTGGTCGAGCTCATCGACACGCCTTCGATCGCGTCGTCGAACAACCGCCGCACCGCGCCCAGCTCCAGCTCGTCGCCGAGCGGCGTCGAAGTGCCGTGCGCATTGATATAATCGATGTCCTCGAGCGCGAGGCCCGACTTGCGGATCGCCATCTCCATCGAGCGATACGCGCCCGAGCCGTCCGGGTGCGGCGCGGTGACGTGGTAGGCATCGCCCGACAGGCCATAGCCGATCACCTCGGCATACATCGTCGCGCCGCGCGCGCGCGCGTGCTCATACTCCTCCAGGCAGACGACGCCCGCGCCCTCGCCCATCACGAAGCCGTCGCGCTCCTTGTCGTAAGGCCGCGAGGCGCGCTCGGGCGTGTCGTTGAACCCGGTCGACAGCGCGCGCGCTTGCGCAAACCCGGCGATGCCGAGCGGGCAAATCGCGCCTTCGGAGCCGCCCGCGAGCATCACGTCGGCATCGTCCATCGCGATCATCCGCGCCGCGTCGCCGATCGAATGCGCGCCGGTCGAGCAGGCGGTGACGACCGCGTGATTGGGACCCATCAGCCCGTATTTGATCTGCACCTGCCCCGAGGTGAGGTTGATCAGCCGCCCGTGGACGAAGTGCGGCGACACGCGCGTCGGCCCCTTGTCGCGGCACACCAGCGACTCGCTCTCGATGCCCGGCAGCCCGCCGATCCCCGCGCCGATCGAGCAACCCGCGCGGAACCGTTCGGCCTCGCTCATGTCGGTGAGGCCGGCATGTTCGAGCGCCTGTCCGGCGGCGTCGATGCCATAAACGATGAACGGGTCGACCTGCCGCTGCACCTTGTGGTCGACGCGCTTGTACGCGTCGAAGCCGTAGGCGTGATCCTTGGGCTTCACCTCGCAGGCGATGCGGCATTTCTGGTCGGACGCGTCGAAGCGGGTGATCGGCCCCGCGCCCGAGCGCCCCGCGATCAGGTTCGCCCAGCTCGTCTCCACATCGCCGCCAA
Source organism: uncultured Sphingomonadales bacterium (assembly GCA_937863505.1). Classification (GTDB taxonomy): domain Bacteria; phylum Pseudomonadota; class Alphaproteobacteria; order Sphingomonadales; family Sphingomonadaceae; genus Sphingomonas. Next base: position 26,186 of record CALMGC010000263.1, read on the forward strand.
GCGGCGTGACGAGGCCCAGGCCGGTGACGACGACGCGACGCATTCATTCCTCTCCCAACAGCGAAACGGCCCCCCGCCCGCGCGGATCGGGGACGGGGAGCCGTTCAAACGCGGCTCGTGACGAGTGGGCCTCAGCCCTTGTGCTCGTCGATATAGCCGATCGCGTCCTTGACGGTGGTGATCTTCTCGGCGGCGTCGTCGGGGATCTCGACGCCGAACTCCTCCTCGAACGCCATCACCAGCTCGACGATGTCGAGCGAGTCCGCGCCGAGGTCGTCGATGAAGCTCGCATCCTCGGTCACCTTGTCCGCCTCGACGCCGAGATGCTCGACGACGATCTTCTTCACGCGGTCGGCGGTGTCGCTCATAATCTGTCCCTCGGTTGTCTTCGCGATGTGGTTTCCTGAACGCCCGTAGAACGGGGCTCGAAGGCTGGCAAGCGTCGGATGGCGGGGGGTCAGATCATCGCCATGCCGCCGTTGACGTGCAGCGTCTGGCCGGTGACATAGCCCGCCTCGCGGCTGGCGAGATAGATCACCGCCGCGCCTACGTCCGACCCTTCGCCCAACTTGCCCGCCGGAATGCGGGCGGTCAGCGCGGTCCGCTGCGCCTCGGGCAGCACGTCCGTCATCGCCGAGCGGATGAAGCCGGGGGCGACGCAGTTGACGGTGATGTTGCGGCT
>CALMGC010000264.1:0-1521 GCA_937863505.1 uncultured Sphingomonadales bacterium
ACCTTGACCCAGCCGGGCGCGGCGGAGACGCGGGCGTGCCACGCCGACCTCGCGCAGATGGGCGTGCGGTTCACGCCGTTGCCGGACCATGTCACCGGGCCGGGCTGCGGGTTGGTCGGGGCGGTGCGGCTCGATGATGTCGGTGTGCCCGTCACCGGGCTCGGCGCGGTGCGCTGCGGCGAGGCGCGCGCGTTCGCGGGTTGGGTCCGCAACGCCGCCGTGCCTGCCGCCTACCAGCTGCTCGGCAGCGAGCTGGCGCGGGTCGATACCTTCGGCAGTTACGCCTGCCGCAACGTGGTCGGCTCGGCGCGAGGTGGCGACCGGCGCTCAGGCCACGCGCTCGCCAACGCGGTCGACGTGGGCGGGTTCGTGCTGCGCGACGGGCGGCGGGTGACGGTGCTGAACGACTGGCGCTCGCCCGACCCGGCCACGCAGGCGTTCCTGCAGGCGATCCACAAAAGCGCCTGTCGCCGCTTCGGCACCGTGCTCAGCCCCGACTATAACCCGGCACACGTGAACCACCTCCATCTGGAGGACGACCGCGCCCATCTGTGCCGCTAGCGTGTCAGCGATCTTTGCCCTACCCGCCCCGGATGACCGACACTCGCGTACCGTCCCGCGTCTTTCGCCGCGCCAGCCAGGAGGCGGAGACCGCCGCCGCCTCAATCTCGACGCCGCAGACCGAGAGCCCGTCCTACCGCCTCGCGTTCCAGGACCTCGACTTTCTGCTCCGCGAGGACTTGCGTCCCGTCCGCTTTCAGCTCGAACTGCTCAAGCCCGAACTGATCCTCGAGGAAGCGAAGATCGCGTCGACCTTCGTCTTCTACGGCTCCGCGCGCATTCCGGAGCCCGCCAAGGCGCAGGCGATGCTCGACCTGGCGCATGACGACAAGAGCCGCGCGATCGCCGAGCGGCTGGTCGCCAAGAGCCGCTATTACGACATCGCGCGCGAGCTGGCGCAGATCACCAGCCGCCTGCCGCGCGACGAAAGCGGGCGGCGGCATTTCGTGGTGTGTTCGGGCGGCGGGCCGTCGATCATGGAAGCGGCGAACCGCGGCGCGCGCGATGTCGGCGCGGAGTCGATCGGGCTCAACATCGTGCTGCCGCACGAACAGGCACCGAACCCGTATGTCACCCCCGGCCTGTCGATGCAGTTCCACTATTTCGCGCTGAGGAAGATGCACTTCCTGCTCCACGCGCGCGCGCTCGCCGCGTTTCCGGGCGGGTTCGGGACGTTCGACGAGCTGTTCGAGCTGCTGACGCTGATCCAGACGGGCAAGATCGCGGCGATGCCCGTGTTGTTGTTCGGGCGCGAGTTCTGGGAGCGGGTGATCGACTGGGACGCGCTGGTCGAGGAAGGCGTGGTGTCGGAGCGCGACCTGTCGATCTTTACCTATGTAGAGACCGCGCCGGAGGCGTGGGACGTGGTGCGCAACTTCTACGAGGAGCGCGCAAACCGGGAGCCGTCGCCGCCGGTGGGGTGAAAGCCCGGGCTTGGAACCACCCGCTAACCGCCACCCC
>CALMGC010000264.1:1531-11864 GCA_937863505.1 uncultured Sphingomonadales bacterium
CAGCTTTCGAACGATGTTCTTATTTCCCCGACCCGGTCGACCGCGCGCCCTTGATCGTCGCCTGCGGGTCGATCGACGGCGCGCCGCTCGCGGGGGTGCCGTGGTTGCCGAGGTCGGCAGTGGGCGAGCCTGTCGTCGCGTTCTTGATCGCGCCCGCGGCCGCCTTGGTGTCCGCCGGCTTGCCCGGCGCGGCGGCGGTCGCGCCCGCGGCGGGGGGCGGGGGCAGCGGCAGGTTGGAGCCCTGCTGGTTGAGGTACAGGATCACGTTCGCCCGATCCTGCGGGTTGCTCAGCCCCGCGAAGGTCATCTTGGTGCCCGAAGCGAACTTGCGCGGGCTCGTCAGCCAAGCGTTGATCTTGTCGAAATCCCACTTGCCGCCGACGCCCTTCAGCGCGTCGGAAAAGGCGAAGCCGCGCCCCTGCCCGACCCCGTCGCCGAGCACGGCGTAGAGGTTCGGCCCGACCCCCGCCGCGCCACCCTGGTTAACGGTGTGGCAGGCGGCGCATTTCTTGAACACATCCGCGCCCTTGGCCGCGTCCGCTTTGGGGAGCAGCGCGGCGATCGGCACCGGCGCGGCCTCGCCGCTGTCGCCGCCTTCCGCCACGCCCTCGATCGGATAGCCCATCTTTTCGGGGCGACCGCCGTGATACACCATTCCGCCGACGATCGCCGAGCCGAGCGCGACCATCCCCGCGCCCAGCGCCCACCCGGCGATCGTGTTGGTCTTCATGTCCATTTTGGCGGCTAACCTCTCGGCTGAAACTAACGCAGGTCCATAGATAGCGCCGCGCGCATCGGCAAGCCGCGCTTGCCCGCCGTTCGCTCGCCCGGTAGCCGCGCCCGCATGGAGGATTACCCCGCCCCCGCCCGCCCGCTCGTCGCGGCGATGACCGAGGCCGCGCTGGCCGAGCCCGAGCGCGCGGTCGCGTTCCAAGGCGCGCCGGGCGCGAACAGCCACCTCGCGGTGACCGAGGCGTTTCCCGACGCGCTGCCGCTCCCCTGTTTCGACTTCGCCGACGCGATCGACGCGGTGCGCGAAGGGCGCGCGGACTGCGCGCTGATCCCGATCGAGAACTCGCTCCATGGCCGGGTGGCAGACATCCACTTCCTGCTCCCCGAATCGGGGCTGGTCATCACCGGCGAGCATTTTCTGTCGATCCGCTATGCGCTGATGGGCACGGGCGCGCTGGGGGAAGTGCAGGAGGCGATCAGCCATCCGCAGGCGCTGGGCCAGTGCCGGCACTGGCTGAAGGCGCACGGCATCCGCCCGGTCGCCTATCCCGACACGGCGGGGGCCGCCGCGCGGGCCGCCGAGCTTGCCGATCCTTCCACCGCAGCGCTCGCGCCGCCCGGCGCGGCCGCACTGTACGGGCTGGACGTGCTGGCGACCGACATCGCCGACGCGGCGCACAACACCACCCGCTTCGTCGCGCTCGCGCGGGGAGGGAGACCGCCGACGGGTAACGGCGCGTGGATGACGACGCTGATCTTCGAGGTCCGCAACACCCCCGCGGCGCTGTACAAGGCGCTGGGCGGGTTCGCGACCAACGGCGTCAACATGACCAAGCTCGAAAGCTACCAACGCGGCGGCAGCTTCGCCGCGACCGAGTTCTTCGCCGATGTCGACGGCAAGCCCGGGGAGGCCGGCTTCGACCGCGCGGTGGAGGAGCTCGGGTTCCACAGCAAATGGGTGCGCGTGCTGGGGACCTACCGGCAGGCGCGGCGACGGGGTTGAGGACCGGTCGACCGGCGCTAAGCTAGGCCATGCGCGTCTTCTTCGACCACCGCCAACTCCTCCACGCCCCCGCGCGCGAGTTCCACAATGGCGGGTGGACGCCCTATGCCGAGACGCCCGCGCGCGCGGAGGCGATCCTCGCGGCGGTCGGCCCCGCCGAAGCGTCGGTCGACCATGGCGCCGCGGCGATCCTGGCGGTGCACGACGCGGGCTATCTCGACTTCCTCCGCACCGCCGCCGCGCGCTGGCGGGAAGCGGGGCGCGAGGGGGACGCGATCGGCTATGCGTGGCCGGTGGTGCGGCGGCGCGCGGTGGACCTGACCCGCATCGACGCGCTGCTCGGGCGCTACAGCTTCGACGCGTCCACGCCCATCACCGCGCACACTTACGAGGCGGGCTATTGGAGCGCGCAGACCGCCTTGACCGCGCTCGACGCGGTGCTCGGCGGCGAGCGCGCGGCGTTCGCGCTATGCCGTCCGCCCGGCCACCATGCGGGCGCGGACTATTGCGGCGGCTATGGCCACCTCAACGCCGCCGCGATCGCAGCCCAAGCGGCGGGGCGGCGCGTCGCGGTGCTCGACATCGACTATCACCACGGCAACGGCACGCAGGACATTTTCTACGAGCGGGCGGACGTGTTCTACGCCTCGCTCCATGCCGACCCGCGCGCGGACTACCCGTTCTTCTGGGGCCATGCCGACGAGCGCGGCGAAGGCGCGGGCGAGGGCGCGACGCTCAACCTGCCGCTCCCGCGCGGCACGCGCGTCGACGCGTACCGCGCCGCGATGGGGCGCGCGCTGGACGCGGTGGCGCGGTGGGGGCCGGAGCTGCTGGTCGTCAGCTTCGGCGCGGATACATATGTCGGTGACCCGATCAGCCGCTTCGCGCTGGAGACCGCCGACTATGCGGTGTTGGCGCGCGACATCGCCGGGGCGGGCTGGCCGGTGCTGGTGGTGATGGAGGGCGGCTACGCGCTCGATGCGCTGGGCGCCAATGTCGCGACGTTCCTAAGCGGGTTTTGAGGAGAGACGAAATGCGTCGATTGCTGCCGCTGATGCTGCTTGTCACGCCGGTCGCGGGCACAGGCCAGACTTTCCAGCCCCCGCCCTCGCCCGACGACAATGCCCGGCTGACTGCGCTGTTCGACGCGGACCAGCACGACCGTATGCCGCCCGCCGGGCAGGCGATCGACTGGAGCAAGGTCGGGCCCGCCGACGAAGCGCGGCAGGCCGAGGTGCGCAAGATGCTCGACACCGGGGCGGTCAAGACCGGCACCGATTATTACCATGCCGCATTCGTCTATCAGCATGGCGACACATCGAAGGACTATCTGCTCGCGCATACGCTCGCGATGACGGCGATGGCAAAGGGCCGCGCGGACGCGGGCTGGATCGCTGCGGCGACGCTCGACCGCTACCTTCAGAATGTGGGTCAGTCGCAGGTCTACGGGACGCAGTTCGAGTTCAAGCCGGGGCACTCCACCTCGCAGGAGCCGTACGACCGCGCGCTGATCGGCGACGCGCAACGCCGCGCGACCAGTGTTCCCGTCCTGTCCGAGCAGGAGGCGCAGCGGCGCGAGTACGATGTCGCGCGGGCCAAGACCCCGCCGCGCCCGTGAACGACGCGAGTAGCATTGAGCTCTGTCAAGACTGCCTTGACGAAACGCGTCGATGTCGGATTGCCCGAGTCGTCAACAAAACATTGACCGGAGGCGATCATGGACAGCGGACAGGAACAGGCTTTGCGGGACCGGACGGCGCATCTCGCGCTCGATTGGCGGCGCGAAACGGATGGCGACTTTACCGGCGAGGAGCCGCGCGCGTTCCTGCCCCTGGTCGAGGCGGCGCACGTCATCGCCGACGAGGCGCGCTTGTCGCTCGGGCGCTGGGCGAATGCGGGCCGCCGCGCGGGGCTGAGCTGGGCGGAGATCGGCGCGGCGATCGGCGTCAGCAAACAGGCCGCGCAGCAACGTTTCGGCGTCGCGGGCGATGACGGCCCGGAACCGGAAGGCGCGCTGGTCGTCCGGCTCGGAGCGACGGCGTTCAACGAGGTGGCGATACTCAAGCGCGAGGGCCGCGAAGGCCGTGAGTTGATCGCGACGGGCTTGTTGCGCCTGTTCTTCCGGCAGACCGACCGCGCCTGGGAGCATCTGCGGACGGTGGGCGCGCTCGCCCCGCATCCACAGGTCACGGAGCGCTGGGAGTTGGTGTCCGTCTGGCTGCCGTTCCACTATTACAAGCGCCCGGCGTGACCGCCCCCATCGCCCGCGGCACGCCCGCTTACCGGCGGCTGACGCTGGCGATGTTGTTCGCGGGCTTCTCCACCTTTTCGCTGCTCTACGCCGCGCAGCCGTTGCTGCCGGTGTTCGCGGGCGAGTTCCAGCTGTCGGCGGAGGCGTCGAGCCTCGCCGTGTCGTTCGCGACCGGGCCGCTCGCGATCGGCATCCTGGTGTTGGGCGCGGTGTCGGACCGGGTCGGGCGGCGGGGGGTGATGGTGTGGGCGATGTTCCTCGCCTCCGCCTTCGGCATCGCGGCGGGACTCGCGCCCGGCTGGCGCGCGCTGCTTGCGTGCCGGTTGCTGACGGGGGTGGCGCTGTCGGGCGTGCCCGCGGTGGCGATGGCCTATGTCGGCGATGAGGTCGACGCGGACTCGGTCGGCTCGGCGATGGGGCTCTACATCGCCGGGTCCGCGCTCGGCGGCATGGGCGGGCGGCTGGCGGCGAGCCTGGTCGCGAGCGTCGCCGACTGGCGCTGGGCGTTGGGCGTGGTGGGCGTCACGGGGCTGGTCATGGCCGAAGCGTTCCGCCGCCTCGCCCCGCCCTCGCGCGGGTTTGCGCGCGCTGAACCCGGCGGTGCGGCGCTACTCCGCGACGCGGCGCTGCCGTGGCTGTACCTCGAAGCGTTCGTGCTGATGGGCGTGTTCATCACCGTCTATAACTATGCCGCGTTCCGGCTGGAGGCGGCACCCTATCGGCTGAGCCGCGCGACAGTGGGTGCAATCTTTCTCCTATATACTCTCGGCTCGGCGAGCTCGGCCTGGTTCGGCGGCGTGGCGGGGCGGGTCGGGCGACGGCGGGTGTTCCCGGCGCCCGTGCTGCTGCTGGCGGCCGGGGTTGCGCTGACCGCCGCGCGGCCGCTGGCGGTGGTGATGCTCGGGATCGCGGTCGTCACCGTCGGCTTCTTCGGCGCGCATTCGATCGCGAGCGCCTGGGTCGGGCGGCGCGCGGGCGCGGCGAAGGGACGCGCGTCGGCGCTGTACCTCTCCTTTTACTATCTCGGCTCCAGCGTGCTCGGCTCGGCGGGCGGGGTGGCGTGGACGCGGGGCGCGTGGCCGGGGGTGGTGTGGTTCTGCCTCCTGCTGAGCGCGGTCGCGCTGGCGGGCGCGGTGGCGCTGGCGCGGGTGCGGCCGGTGGTGGTGTAATGCACCTGCCCGCCCAAGGTTGAACGCCGTCCGTCCGCAGGTAAGGAGATGCGAATGGATCAACCCGCCACCTTCGGCCGCACCATTCAGCTCTTCCTCGTCGACGGCTCGCCCGGTGGGCTGTTGATCGCAACCCTCCACGGCTGGACCGGCGCGGTGCTGGTGGCTTCGCAGTTGCACTTCAGCGCGCTCACCGCCCGGCGTGAGGTCGACCGGACGGGCATCTACATCCTCTACGGCCCCGACCCGAATGACCCGCTCAAGATGCGCGCCTATGTCGGCGAGGCAGACAGCGTGAAGACCCGCATCGTGCAAAGCGCGGGCGAGCGCAGCTTCTGGGAAACCGCCGTGGTCGTCACCACCAGCGACGACGCGCTGAGCAAGGGTCATGTCCGCTATCTGGAAGCGCGGCTGATCGAGATTGCGGCGGAGGCGGGGCGAGTCGTGCTCGACAACGCGCAGGAGCCGTCCTCCGATAAGCGACGGCTGCCCGAGGCCGACCGCGCCAATATGGAGGCGTTCCTCGCCAATCTGCGGACGGTGCTTCCGGTCGTGGGGCTGGATCTGCTCAAGGCGCGTCCGACCGCGACGGTCGTCGCGCCGCCTGCCTCATCTTCCGTGCCATCCGGCCCTGGCGTGACGTTCGAAATACGGCACAAGTCGGGCGTCAGCGCGACCGCGACCGAGCAGGATGACGAGTTCATCGTGCTTGCCGGTTCGGAGGCGCTGAAGGACACGGGCCACGCGCAACGCAGCTATGGCAGGCTCAAGCAAGAACTGGTCGATGACGGCGTCCTGTCCGACGCCGGAGCGGACCGCTATCGCTTCACGCGGGCCTATTCGTTCCGCAGCCCATCGGCGGCAGCGGCTGTGGTGCTGGATCGCAACAGCAACGGCCGGATCGAGTGGAAGGTGAAGGGGTCGCAGCAGAGCTACCATGACTGGCAACAGGCGGAGAGCGTCAGGGCGGAGATGGGGTGATTGGGTGAGGAGTGACCGGGTGGCCGCGTCACGGAAGTGAATTCCGTGACGTCAAACGGCGCCTATGCGCCGCCGGCCGGTCGAGTTGTTGCGGGCGCGCTTCGCTTTGCCCGCACCGGCGCTTCGCGCCTACAGCTTCGACGTCAACTCCGGCACGACCTTGAACAAATCCCCCACCAGCCCGATATCCGCGACTTGGAAGATCGGCGCGTCCTCGTCCTTGTTGATGGCGATGATGACCTTGGAGTCCTTCATGCCCGCTAGATGCTGAATCGCGCCGGAGATGCCCACCGCGACATAGACTTCGGGCGCGACGATTTTGCCGGTCTGACCGACCTGATAGTCGTTGGGCGCGAAGCCCGCATCGACCGCCGCTCTGGACGCGCCGACGCCCGCGCCGAGCTTGTCCGCCAGCGGCTCGATCAGCGCATGATATTGCTCGGCCGAGCCCAGCGCGCGGCCGCCCGAGACGATCACCTTCGCGCTGGTCAGCTCGGGGCGCGCATTGGCCGCGATCTCGGAGCCGACGTAATTCGATACACCCTGGTCGCCCTTGGCCGCGACCGGCTCGACCGTCCCCGATCCGCCTTCCGCCGCCGCCTTCTCGAACGCGGTGCCGCGCACGGTGAGGACCAGCTTCTTGTCGCTCGTCTGCACGGTCGCGATCGCGTTGCCCGCATAGATGGGGCGGGTGAAGGTGTCCGGCCCCTCGACCGACAGGATGTCGCTGACCTGCATCACGTCGAGCAAGGCGGCGACGCGCGGGGCGATGTTCTTGCCGGTGGTGGTCGACGGCGCGACGAACGCGTCGTGGTGCCCCATCAGCTCGGCGACGAGCGGCGCGACGTTCTCGGCGAGCGCGTGGGCGTAGGCCGCGTCATCGGCGAGGTGGACCTTGCCGACGCCCGCGATCTTCGCCGCAGCCTGGGCGACCGCGCCGACGCCCTCGCCCGCGACGAGGAGATGCACCTCGCCCAGCTTCGCCGCGGCGGTCACCGCCGACAGCGTCGCGTCCCGGACGGTCTTGCCGTCATGCTCGACCCAGACCAAAGTCTTCACTTGGAAATTCCCATCGCCGAGAGCTTCATCACCAGTTCGTCGACATTCGCGACCTTGACGCCCGCGGTGCGCTTGCCCGGCTCGACCACCTTCAGCGTCTTGATCCGCGGAGTAACGTCGACGCCGTAATCGGCGGGCGTCTTCTGCGCCATCGGCTTCGACTTCGCCTTCATGATGTTGGGCAGCGACGCATAGCGCGGCTCGTTGAGGCGCAGGTCGGTCGTCACGATCGCAGGGAGCGGGAACTTGTCGGTCTCCAAACCGCCGTCCACCTCGCGCGTTACCGTCACGCTGTCGGCGGTCAGCTCCACCTTGGACGCGAACGTTCCCTGCCCCCAGCCGAGCAGCCCGGCAAGCATCTGCCCGGTCTGGTTATTGTCGTCGTCGATCGCCTGCTTGCCGAGGATTACTAGCGACGGCTGCTCCTCCTCCACGATCTTCGCGAGGATCTTGGCGACGCCGAGCGGCTCCACCTTGTCTTGCGCGGTGACCAGGATCGCGCGATCCGCGCCCATAGCAAGCGCGGTGCGCAGCGTCTCCTGCGCCTTGGCTTCGCCGATCGAGACCACCACGATCTCGGTGACGCCCGCCGCCTTGAGCCGGATCGCCTCCTCGACCGCGATCTCGTCGAACGGGTTCATGCTCATCTTGACGTTGGCGAGGTCGACCCCCGACCCGTCCGCCTTGACGCGGGGTTTGACGTTGTAATCAAGCACGCGCTTGACGGGGACGAGAACTTTCACCTGACACACCTCTGGATGTCGTCATGCCGAACTCGATCCGGCATCCCGCTTCCTCAAGCCGAAGCAAGAAGCGGGACCCCGGCTCAAGGCCGGGGTGACGGTTGAACAGTCACGCCGCTTTCTTCACCTCGGCGACGATCTTCTGCGCGGCGTCGCCCAGGTCGTTGGCGGGGACGATCGCGAGGCCCGAGCTCGCCAGTATCTGCTTGCCCTGCTCGACATTGGTGCCCTCCAGCCGGACCACCAGCGGCACGGACAGATTCACCTCCTTCGCCGCCGCGACGATGCCGTCGGCGATGATGTCGCAGCGCATGATGCCGCCGAAGATGTTGACCAGGATGCCCTTCACGTTCGGGTCGCCGAGGATGATCTTGAACGCCGCCGTCACCTTCTCCTTGCTCGCGCCGCCGCCGACGTCGAGGAAGTTCGCCGGGAACATCCCGTTCAGCTTGATGATGTCCATCGTCGCCATCGCCAGCCCCGCGCCGTTGACCATGCAGCCGATGTCGCCGTCGAGCTTGATATAGGCGAGGTCGTACTTCGACGCTTCCAGCTCCGCCGGGTCCTCCTCCGTCTCGTCGCGAAGCTCCATCAGGTCCTTGTGGCGGAACAGCGCGTTGCCGTCGAAGCCGACCTTGGCATCGAGCACCATCAGCTTGCCGTCGTCCGTCACCGCGAGCGGGTTGATCTCGATCTGCGAGGCGTCCGTGCCGAGGAACGCGTCGTACAGCTTGGACGCGACGCTCGCCGCCTGCTTGGCGAGGTCACCGCTCAATCCGAGCGCGTTCGCCACCGCGCGGCCGTGATGCGGCATGAAGCCGGTCGCGGGGTCGATGTCGAGCGTGTGGATCTTGTCGGGCGACTCGTGCGCCACCGTCTCGATGTCCATGCCGCCTTCGGTGGAAGCGACCATCGCCACGCGCCCGCTCGCGCGGTCGACCAGCACCGCGAGATAAAACTCCTTGGCGATGTCGACGCCGTCGGTGACGTACAGGCGGTTGACCTGCTTGCCGTGCTCGCCCGTCTGCACCGTCACCAGCGTGTTGCCGAGCATGTCGGTCGCCGCCGCGCGCACCTCGTCGGCGGTCTTCGCCAGCCGCACGCCGCCCTTGGCGTCCGGCCCCAGCTCCTTGAACTTGCCCTTGCCGCGCCCGCCCGCATGGATCTGCGCCTTGACGACATACAACGGCCCGGGCAGCTTGCCCGCCGCCGCGACCGCCTCGTCCACGCTCATCGCGGCGTGGCCCGCGGGCACGGGGACACCGAACTTGGCCAGCAATTCCTTGGCCTGGTATTCGTGAATGTTCATGGGAGCGGCCCAGCCTTTCGAAGATCGGGTTTGCCAGCGCCTAAAGCACAGCCCGCCGCGCGAATCCACCCCGGCGGCGTTGATCGCGATTGCCGTCGGCGCGCGCGGTCGTTTGTGAAAAACTAACCTTCCGGTGGCAGACCGGCGGCATGGAACAGCCAGCCCTTTCCCCGCTGCCCCTCTCCACCGACGAGAGTCGCCGCTCGCTGCGCAAGGCGGTGCGGATGCGCGCGCACCTGCGCGACCGGGGGACGACGCGGTTCGAGATCGACGTGGTCGACCTGTCCGCCACCGGCTTTCGCGCGGAGACGAGCTTCACGCTTTGGCCGGGGACGACGGTGTGGCTGACGCTGCCGGGGCTCGCGGGGCTGGAGGCGGTGGTCGCGTGGCGGGACAAGTACCGCTACGGGTGCGCGTTCACCAAGCCGCTGCATGCGGCGGTGTTTGATCATATTGTGGCGCTGTCGAATGCGTAAGCGCGGCCACGTCCGCGCTGGTGCGCTTTAGCGCAACGCGTCGACCGGCCAGCGAGGCCGCGCAGCGGAACTCGTCTGACGTCAAGCGGCGGCTTCGCCGTCGCCCCCTTCTTTCCCTTACTCTTCCCCTTTCAGGCGCGACGACGGCAAAGCCGCCGCCGTGACGTCGATCGAGTCGGGCTGGCGCCCGCTCGTCGACCGGTCGAGTCTTTTCGATTACGCCGCAGGCGTTAATCGAACAAACTCGACACGCTACTCTCATCCGCGATCCGCCTAACCGCCTCGGCCAGCAACGGCGCGATCGTCAGATGTCTGATCCGCTTCGCCGCGCCCACCAGCTCGTGGTTGCCGATCGAGTCGGTGATCACCAGCTCGGCCAGCGCGGACGCCTCCACCCGCGCCACCGCGCCGCCCGACAGGACGCCGTGGGTGACATAGGCGACCACCTCCTCCGCCCCCGCCTCGCGCAGCGCCGCCGCCGCGTTGCACAGCGTCCCCGCCGAGTCGACGATGTCGTCGATCAGGATGCAGCAGCGCCCTTCCACGTCGCCGATGATGTTCATCACCTCCGATTCGCCCGCGCGCTCGCGGCGCTTGTCGACGATCGCGA
>CALMGC010000265.1 GCA_937863505.1 uncultured Sphingomonadales bacterium
CCGTGGCCGCCGCTTCCAGCGCGCTGGCCAGCACCAGCCGCCCGGCGGACGAGGTCAGCTGCGCCAGCGCCTCCTCGACGGCATGGCGAAGCGGCTTGGGCAGCTTGATCCCGGCGATGCGCTTGGGGATGCGGATGGGGTCGGGGTCGGTCATGGCGGGTCCTATACTGTGTGCTAGGTCATTAACACGCCGCCGGAGACCGGTCCAGCCGACCGCTGCTCAGGCGGCCTCGCTGAATTGCAGGCTGGCCAGCCGCGCATAGAGCCCGCTTCGCGCGAGCAGGCTGGCGTGCGTGCCTTCCTCGACGATGCGCCCCTCGTCCATGACGATGATCCGCCCCGCCGCGCGAACGGTGGCGAGCCGGTGCGCGATGACCAGCGTGGTGCGGCGCGCCATCAACCGGTCGAGCGCCTGCTGCACCAGCCGCTCGCTCTCGGCGTCGAGCGCGCTGGTCGCCTCGTCGAGCAACAGCACCGGCGAATCGCGCAGGATCGCGCGCGCGATCGCGACCCGCTGGCGCTGCCCGCCCGACAGCCGCGCGCCGCCTTCGCCGAGGAACGTGTCGAGCCCTTGCGGAAGCGCGCGGAGGAACTCGGCCGCGTTCGCCGCTTCCGCCGCCGCCCACAGCTCGGCGTCGCTCGCCTCCCATCGGCCATAGCGGAGGTTATCGCGGGCGGAAGACGCGAACAGCACCGTATCCTGCGGCACCATCGCGATGCGTTTGCGGATGGCGGCCGGGTCGGCTTCGGGCAGGGGCACGCCGTCTAGCCGAATGGTGCCCGCCTGCGGGTCGTAGAAGCGCTGGATCAGCTGGAACAGCGTCGACTTGCCCGCGCCCGACGGCCCCACCACCGCGACCGTCTCGCCCGGCGCGACGTGGAGCGAGAAGTCGCGCAGCGCGGGCGCGTCGGGGCGAGTGGGGTAGCGGAACTCGACATGGCTGAACATGAGCTCGCCGCGCGCAGGTTCGGGCAGCGCGCGCGGGTGCGCGGGCGCGGCGATGTCAGCGTGCTCGTTCAGCAGCTCGCTCAATCGCTCGGCCGCGCCCGCCGCGCGGAGCAGGTCGCCATAGACCTCCGTCAGCGCGCCGAACGAGCCGCCGACGAACATCGCCGCGACCAGAAAGCCGGTGAGCGATCCTCCGGTGAGCCGCCCCGCCGCGACATCGGCCACCGTCGACCACAACAGCCCGGTGATCGCGCCGAACAGCAGCAGGATGACCAGCGCCGTCATCACCGCCCGGATGCGGATCCGGCGTCTGGCGGCGGCGAAGCCGCGATCCACGGCTTGCGCGAACCGCTCGCTTTCCCGCCGTTCCTGCCCGAACGCCTGCACGATCTTCATCGCGCCGAGCGTTTCGACCGCCATCGCGCCGATCTCGGCGATCCGGTCCTGGCTCGCGCGGGAGAAGCCGCGCACGCGGCGGCCCAGCAACACGATCGGCAGCACGATCACCGGGATCGCGATCAGCAGCGTCCCTGCGAGCTTGGGCGCGAGCACGAACATCGTCACGGTGCTGACAATACCCGTCAGCGTGTTGCGCAGTGCGACCGATACGGTGGTGCCCACCGCCGCTTCGATCTGCGCGGTGTCGGAGGTCAACCGCGAGGCGATCTCGGCCGGGCGGTTTTCCTCAAAGAAGCGCGGGGCCAGACGCAGCAGATTGCGCTGCACCGCAACCCGGATGTCGGCGACGACCCGTTCGCCCAGCCACGACACGAAGTAGAACCGGACGGCGGTGCCCAGCGCGAGGATCACGACCAGGCCGGCCAGCTCCGCGAACACCCGATTGATGTGCGACAGGTCGCCCCGCCCCGCAAACCCGTGGTCGATCATCGACCGGATCGGGTAAGGAAACGAGCCGGTCACGGCGGACGTCGTCGCCAGCGCAAGCAACGCAACCGTGAGCTGGCGCGGATAGCGAATCGCGAACCGCCAAATCATCGCGAGGCTGCCGAGCCGGCGCTTGGGATCGGCGACGGTGGGAGCGGGATCGGCCATGACAGGGCGCGTAGCAGCGGGGCCGGGCGTGCTCAACCGGCGGACATGCGCGGCGGCGTTGCCTCCGCCTCCGATTGCGTTACGACACCCGCAACCTATCTGCGGTACAGGCGGTGTCCATGTTGTACGATTCCTATGTGATGCAGCGCTCGTGGCTGGCGAATGCGAGCGCGATGGCGAGCTGGAGCGCAGGGCTGTGGGGCAATCCCGCCAACCCGTTCGCCTATTTCGGCGGCGGCCCGGTGATCGCCTCCGCGCTCGACGTTTTCGCGCACGCCGCCGCGCCGCGCGGCAAGCCGCATTTCGGTTTCGAGCGCACGACGGTGGACGGGCGCGATGTTGCGGTGAGCGAGGAGGTGGTGTTGCGGTTGCCGTTCGGGCAATTGAAGCGCTTCCGCCGCGAGGGCGTCGAGGGTGGTCCGCGGCTGCTGATCGTCGCGCCGATGTCGGGCCATTACGCGACCTTGCTGCGCGGCACCGCCGAGCGGATGCTCCCTTTTGCGGATGTCTACATCACCGATTGGCGCGACGCGAAGTGCGTGCCGCTGAGCGAGGGGCGGTTCGATCTCGACGATTATGTCGATTATCTCGTCCAGTATTTGGAGGCGATCGGCCCCGGCGCGCATATGCTCGCAGTGTGCCAGCCGTCCGTGCCCTGCTACGCCGCCGCCGCGCTGATGAGTGCGGACAAGCACTCGTGCCGCCCGCGCACGCTGACCATGATGGGCGGGCCGATCGACACGCGCGAGGCGCCGACCAGCGTCAACACGCTCGCGACCCAGCGCCCGCACGCCTGGTTCGAGCACAATGTCATCGCCACGGTGCCGGGCATGTATCCGGGCGCGGGACGGCGGGTGTATCCGGGCTTCCTCCAGCTCGCCGGGTTCATGACGATGAACCTCGGCAACCACATGATCAGTCATTACGAGATGTTCAAACATCTCGTCCAAGGCGATGGCGACAGCGCGGACCTGACCAAGGATTTCTACGACGAGTACCGCTCGGTGTGCGACATGACCGCCGAGTTCTACCTCCAGACGATCGACACCGTCTTTCAGCGGCACGCGCTGCCGCGCGGCGAGATGACCCATCGCGGGCGGCTGGTCGATCTGGGCGCGATCACCGACGTGGCACTGCTCGCGATCGAGGGCGAGCGCGACGACATCTCGGGGCTTGGCCAGACCAAGGCGGCGCTGACGCTCGCGACCAACCTGCCCGAGAGCGAGAAGCACTATTTGATGGCCGAAGGCGTCGGCCATTACGGCATCTTCAACGGCTCGAAATGGCGCGACCGCATCGCGCCGGTGGTGGAACAGTGGATCACCGCACACGACGGTTGAAGTGCGGCAAATCGGTATCCCGGTGATCCGCTAGCCCAAATCGACGACACCACTACCGTCACCCCGGGCTTGACCCGGGGTCCCGCTTTTCTCGGCCATCCAGAAGTAAAAAGCGGGACCCCGGCTCAAGGCCGGGGTGACGGGAGGACATCGGGCGGACTTGGTCTTACCCCCGACTGGTCGATTACCCGATCGAATCCACCATCGCGTGCGTGCTCGACTCCTCGGGCTTGATCGTGCCGCCGGTCAGCATCTTGAGCCGGCCCGACAGCGACACGTCCGTTTCCCACATCTCCGCCGATGACACATCGAAGCGGTTGAGTTGCGCGTCCGCCTTGCCGTTCGGGAACCATGCGTCCACGCGGCTGTCCCACAGCTTGTCGAAGGTCGCCTGGTCGCGCTCCTCGCTGACCGTCCCCGCGAGGCAGGCGAAGAAGTCATGCCCCTTGCTGACGAACTGCGCCATCGCCTGACCGCCCGCGGCGATGCGGTTGGTCTTGCCCGAGAAGACGAACAGCGCGTTGGGCTGCGCCTCGTCCAGCTTGACGTTCATCGGCTCGCTATGCCCGCCGTCGTCGAGGCCGATCATCACGAACGGGCTGTCCTCCAGCTTCGCGCGGAACTTGGCGGCGACCTCTTGCGGGGTGTCCTTGGCGGCCATGCTATTTCCTCCTGATGGGTTCGGCGGGAGAACGACGCGGGGCGAGGTTGGTTGCCTCAGATCAGGCCGCGAGTTCCGCCAATGCGTCGAGCAGCCGGTCGACCTCTTCGGCGGTGTTGTAATGGCATAGCCCCACGCGGACCAGCCCGCCCGCGTCCTCCAGCCCCAGCGCGGCGATCGTCTCCACCGCGTAGAAATGCCCCGACCAGGCGAAGATGCCACGCTCGCCCAGATGCTGCGCCACCTCGCCCGGCGCGTGCCCTTCGACCGTGAACGCGAAGGTGGGCACACGCGCGTCCATATCGGGCGGGCCATAGAGCCGCACGCTGTTGAGCCGACGCAGCCCGCCGAGTAGCCGCTCGCCCAGAGCGCGCTCATATGCCGCGCACCCGTCCATCGCCGCGCAGAGCCGCTCGCGCCGTGTCGCGAGCCCCGGGACGAGCTCGCCGCCGAGCCGGTCGAGATAGCCCACCGTCGCGACTACCCCCGCCTGCGCCTCGAACGAGGGCGTCCCCGTCTCGAACCGCTGCGCGCCAGCCGTCGCGGCCGGGCGCACCTTGTAGGCGGTGAGGCGCTCGATCACCTCCGCGCGGCCCCATAGCACGCCCAGATGCGGCCCGAAGAACTTGTACGGCGAACAGGCGAGCAGGTCGCAGCCGAGCGCGCGTACGTCGACGGGGACATGCGGCACCGATTGCACCGCGTCGACATAGACCAGCGCGTCGCTGCCCGCCTTCACCATCCGCGTGATCGCCGCGACGTCGTTGAGGGTCCCGAGCGCGTTGCTCGCGCCGCCGACCGCGACGAGGCGGGTGCGCGGGGAAAGGAGCGCGGGCAGCTCGTCGAGCTTCAGCCTGCCGGTGCCCGGGTCGAACGGCAGCCAGCGCACCGTCACGCCGTGGTCCTCCGCCGCGAGCAGCCAGGGCGCGACGTTGGCGTCATGGTCGAGCCGGGTCACGATCAGCTCATCCCCCGGATGCCACGCCCGCGCGAGCGCGCGCGACACGGCGAGCGTCAGGCTGGTCATGTTCGCCCCGAACGCGATCTCCTCCGGCTCGCCCCCGAGCAGCTCCGCCATCGCCCGGTGCGCCTCCGCCGAGAGCGCGTCGACCGCTTGCGAGGTGGCGAACGCGCCCCCGCTGTTCGCGGTGCCCCCGGCGAGGTGCGCCGCCATCGCGTCGATTGCGCCCGCGCAAGCCTGCGTCCCCCCGGGCGCGTCGAAGTAGACGCGCGGGCGTCCGTCGTCGGTGACGGACAGGGCAGGAAACTCCGCGCGGACGGCGTCGATGGGGAAGGTCATAGGTAGGCTCAGGAGCAGAGGGGCGGTTCGGCTGACCGCGGTGGGAAGGTTGCCGAAGGTGACAAAGGTAACGTTACGCGTATCGGAGAGTGCGGCGAGGCGAGTGGTTCGCGGGGGTGAGTGGAGTGGCGATGGCCGAGGTGGGGAGAGGTCGCGGTCACAGAATCAGCTTGGCACAGACCGGGGGCTGTAGGACAGCGCGGGTCGGTCTTGTGCGAGTGCCCTTCGTCCGTCGGCGCGGGGTGCGCGGGCAGCGGCGCTACGGCACCCCGCCCGCGGTGGGCGCGGGGACGGCGAACGATGCCGGCTCGGCCAGGCTGATCCCGACGATTTCGGTTGATCAATACGCCTCGACGCTGGCGAGCTGGTTCAGAGTGGGGAACGGCGACATGACGACGGTGCTGCCGAACATGGGGAATTATAATGCGTCGTCGTGGAACTTGGGGTTTGTGTGAGGAAAGCTCACAATTGTACGACGTGTGGCTAACCAGCTAAGTACCTTCTCAGTATGATGACTCGATGGCGTCATATCCGGTCGTCGTCAAAAACAGTAAGAGTCTCGAAGTCATCCATCGCCCGCCCGATCCTATAGACTGTTACTTGATCGCTGGATATGATTTTTTGGCGAGTGTAGTCCTCGCCACGCCCTGCCCCCTCCACGAGTAGGCAATGAGTGAAGCCGCCAGCTATCGCGTAATCCCTAACCTGATCTATCCTAGACGCAGCAATCGAGGCAGAATATCTACCCCGTGATGTCTTAACTTCTACCGGGACCTTGAACCCGGATTTATTAGCAACGATCATGTCCCATTCGAATGAGCCTCGGTCGGATTGAAAGTAAACATCGCGAGTAAGGTCGAAACCGCTCTTTTCTAGGAACGCTGTTACCAGTGCAAGCGGTTCACGCGAGACCAGATCTGCGCTTTCTGACTTACTATTTAAGAACCTGTGTAGGCCCGTTACTAACTCTTCCGCGAAGTCAACCAACGTGGCTGATTTCACCTGTAGCTTGGCTTCAATTTCAAAGTTAGGGTCATTCTTCAGCGCATCAGACTCGATCTTAGCTTTCATTTGCGTGACGAGTAACTTCGCAAAAGCACTCACGGACAGTATGGCTAAAACAGCCTCATTCTCGTCAAAATCAAGATTATAGTCATGTGTTGACGGGTTTCTATAATCCTCCCTATATCTCGTCATCTGCGTTAGAACACGAGAACGGACATTCTTGTTAGTATCGAAGTATTTCTCGACATCGTATAGAGATTTCTTCGATGGATCGCTTCCGGAAAGAATGCGATAGGCCTCCTTCAAGCTTCCCTCATACACTTGATTAGTGCGATAGATGCAGTCAGTGTATGCATCTTCGTCGTTGGCTTTATCCGCGCGATCATAGTGACGGATAGCCGCCTCTACATGACGCACTATTGCGTTAAGACCACGAGTGTGATCGCCTTCCGGCAGTTCCTTCACTGCCAGGCGTAGCTTTTCCGCGATGTCCACGCGCCTTATTCCGCCGCCACGCCTGCATGCCCGAACATATCCACCCCCCGCTCCTCGTCCTCGTTCGCGGGCAGGACCCGCTTCGCGCGCTGGCGCTTGTCGAAGCCTTCCCACACCTCGTTCCACTGGCCGCGGGTCGCCGCTTTCGAATACTCCGTCGCCCTCGTCTCGAAGAAGTTAGCGTGCTCGACGCCGTTCAGCAGCGGGGCGAGCCAAGGTAGGGGGTGGTCGTCGATCATGTAGATCGGCTTCATGCCGAGCTGGTTGAGCCGCCAGTCGGCGATGTAGCGGATGTACTTCTTGATCTCGCGCGCGGTCATGCCCGTCACCGGCCCCTGCTCGAACGCGAGGTCGATAAACGCGTCCTCCAACCTCACGGTCGTCTGGCACATATCGGCGATGTCGTCGCGCACCGAGCGCGTCAGGCAATCGCGCTCCTTCACGAAGGTGTGGAACAGGCGGATGATGCCTTCGCAATGCAAGCTCTCGTCGCGCACGGACCATGAGACGATCTGCCCCATGCCCTTCATCTTGTTGAAGCGCGGGAAGTTCATCAGCATCGCGAAGCTGGCGAACAGCTGCAACCCTTCGGTGAACCCGCCGAACATCGCCAGCGTCTTGGCGATGTCCTCGTCGGTATCGACACCGAAGTTCTGCAGATAGTCATGCTTGTCCTTCATCTCCGCATATTCGAGGAACATGCCGTACTCGCTCTCGGGCATGCCGATCGTGTCGAGCAGGTGGCTGTACGCGGCGATGTGCACCGTCTCCATGTTGCTGAACGCGGCCAGCATCATCTTGATCTCGGTCGGCTTGAACACACGGCCGTATTTCTCGTGATAGCAGTCCTGCACCTCCACATCAGCCTGGGTGAAGAAGCGGAAGATCTGCGTCAGCAGGTTGCGCTCATGGTCGGTCAGCTTCTGCGCCCAGTCACGGCAATCCTCGCCGAGCGGCACTTCCTCGGGCATCCAGTGGATCTGCTGCTGACGCTTCCAGAATTCGAACGCCCAAGGGTATTCGAACGGCTTGTATTGCTTGCGCGCGGTGAGGAGGGACATGGGGTTACTCCGAGAGAAAATGAATTGCGGTTAGAATAGGGAAGGCCGGGTCACGTCCCGCGACTCCACGACCACATCGCGCCCGCCGACATCGCCAGCACCACGCCCGCCGAGACGAGCATGATGCCGACCATCCGGAAGGCGTACACCTGCCGCTCGGTGGTGGTCGCCTTGCCGATGCGAAGCAAGAGGACGACGCCGGCTACGGTCAGCAGCGCGGCGACGACGAACATCACGACGACATTGTAGCTCATGCGACCAACTCCGCCCCGGTGCGTTCCGGCCCCGCAACCAACCAAGGAGAACACGCATGGTCGACGTGACGCAGATCACCGAGCATATGAACGTCATCGGCGC
Source organism: uncultured Sphingomonadales bacterium (assembly GCA_937863505.1). GTDB lineage: Bacteria > Pseudomonadota > Alphaproteobacteria > Sphingomonadales > Sphingomonadaceae > Sphingomonas. Next base: position 8,222 of record CALMGC010000265.1, read on the forward strand.
GGACGGGGTCCATGTCGGCACCGTCGACAAGGTCGAGGGTGACCGGATCAAGCTGACCAAGAACGACTCGCCCCAGACCGAGGACGGGCAGGGCGGCAAGCACCACTACATCTCGATCGGCCTCGTCGCCGACGTCGAGGGCCAGGACCTGCGCCTCAGCGCCACCGGCGCGAACGCGGTGACGCTGGAAGAGGACGCCTGAGGCACTGAACCGCGCCGTCGGACGGAGCAGCTGCGCTGCTCCGCTGGCCGCCGCGGCGAGTCCTCGCTTCGCTAGCGCGAAGCGAGGCCGCCCGCACTTTACTGGCAAGCCAAGCACTCGTCGTAATCGGTCGACTCGCCGATCGCGAACACGGGCGGGTCGATGGTGTTGTCCGCCTCCACCCCCCCATGCCCTTCCCCGCCCGCGAAGCCCGCGCGCTGGACGCTCTTGGAGCGGAGGTAATAGAGCGACTTGATGCCCAGCTCCCACGCGCGGAAGTGGAGCATCAGCAGGTCCCATTTCTCGACATCCGCCGGGATGAACAGGTTCAGCGACTGCGACTGGTCGATGAACGGCGTACGGTCGGCGGCGAGCTCAAGCAGCCAGCGCTGGTCGATCTCGAAGCTGGTCTTGAACACGTCCTTTTCTTCGGCGCTGAGAAACTCGAGATGCTGGACGGAGCCGCCGCGCTCGAGAATCGTGTTCCACACGGCCTCGCTGTTCTTCGACTTGGCGACCAGCAGCCGTTCGAGGAACGGGTTGCGGATCGAGAAGCTGCCCGACAACGTCTTGTGCGTGTAGACATTGGCGGGGATCGGCTCGATGCACGCGCTGGTGCCGCCGCAGATGATCGAGATCGACGCGGTCGGCGCGATCGCCATCTTGCAGCTGAACCGCTCCATCACCCCCATGTCGGCGGCGTCGGGGCAGGGGCCGCGCTCGCGCGCCAGCATCATCGACGCGGCATCGACCTGCGCCTTGACATGGCGGAAGATGCGCAGGTTCCACGACTTCGCCATCGCCCCCTCGAACGGGAGCATCCGCGCTTGCAGGAAAGAGTGGAAGCCCATCACGCCGAGGCCCACCGACCGCTCGCGCGCGGCGGAATAGGCGGCGCGCTCCATCCCGGGCTCCGCGCGGGCGATGAAGTCCGTCAACACGTTGTCGAGGAAGCGCATCACGTCCTCGATGAACTGGCGATCGTCCTTCCACTCGTCCCACGTCTCGAGGTTGAGCGAGGATAGGCAGCACACCGCGGTCCGCTCCTCGCCCAGATGGTCGCGTCCGGTCGGCAGCGTGATCTCGGAGCACAGGTTCGAGGTCGACACCTTGAGCCCGAGCTCGCGATGGTGCCACGGCATCGCGCGGTTCACATGGTCGGCGAAGACGATGTAGGGTTCGCCGGTCGCGAGCCGGGTTTCGACCAGCTTCTGGAACAGCGCGCGCGCGCCCACCGTCGTGCGGACCGAGCCGTCCTTGGGGCTGAGCAGCGGCCATTCGGCGCTGTCGCGGACCGCTTCCATGAACGCGTCGGTGACGAGCACGCCGTGGTGGAGGTTCAGCGCCTTGCGGTTGAAGTCGCCCGAGGGTTTGCGGATTTCGAGGAACTCCTCGATTTCCGGATGACTGATGTCGAGATAGCAGGCGGCCGATCCGCGACGCAACGACCCCTGGCTGATCGCCAGCGTCAGCGAATCCATCACACGCACGAACGGGATGATGCCGCTGGTCTTGCCGTTGAGGCCCACCGGTTCGCCGATGCCGCGGACATTGCCCCAATAGGTGCCGATGCCGCCGCCGCGCGAGGCGAGCCAGACATTCTCGTTCCAGGTGTCGACGATACCGTTGAGGCTGTCGGGCACCGAATTGAGGAAGCAGGAGATCGGCAACCCGCGCCCGGTGCCGCCGTTCGACAGCACGGGCGTCGCGGGCATGAACCACAGCCGCGAGATATAGTCGTACAACCGCTGCGCGTGCTCGGCATCGTCGGCATAGGCGGAGGCGACGCGGACGAACAGGTCCTGGTACGATTCGCCGGGCAGCAGGTAGCGGTCGTTGAGCGTTTCCTTGCCGAAATCGGTCAACCGCGCGTCGCGGCTGTGATCGACCTCGACCGGGTAAGGACGGCTGCGGTCATGCGGCACCGCCGCGCCGTCGACCGCCTCACGAGTCGCGGTCTCGTCCGCCACCATCTCCGCCGTGTCGCCAGCCGTCATGTCGCCATCTCCGAAGTTCATCAACGCGCTCCCGTTCGCCACCTGTTCGACTCGGGGGCGGCTCACACCTAGCCAGACACGGCCCCCAGCGCGAGAACAAAAGGGGATCAAAGCCGTCCCACCTCGGTCGGAACGGCCCCGCCTGCGATATAGGATCGCCTGCGGTGATCACCAGCGCTAGGGGTCCACCCCCGGACCGTACCGCTACAAATTGTGCCCGAGCCGCCCGGGACGCAAGCGGGAATACTGACTGTCCGATGTCCCGCCGGCACTGATGGCACCGGGTCGGAGCAGCGACGCGCGGATTCTCGCGGGCTCCGGCGATGACAAGGGAACGGGGCGGGAACGAAAATAAATCGCCGCGCTATCCTGCGTTACGCGCTGGGCGGCGGCGCGGCGCGCGGGTATCGTCGCGGGATGACCCGGTCCCTCGCCATGACCCGCGCATACCTTGTCCTCGCGGCGATTTCGCCAGCGCCCGCCGCCGCGCAACAGGGCCCTGCCGCGCCCGCCACCACGGGCTCGACCGTGGTCGTCACCGGTCGCCGCGCCCCGCCCGAAAAGGAGGTGCGCCGCCTCACGCGCGCGGTGACGGTACCCCAGGGCGAGCAGATCGCGCGGTTTCCCGACGCGGTCTGCCCGGTCAGCGTCGGCATGCCGCTCGACTATGACGAGCGGGTCGCCCGGCGGATCAGGGCGGACGCGGCGGCGGCGGGGGTGCGGGTCGCGCCGCCCGGATGCCGCCCCAACGTCACCGTGCTGGTGGTCGAGAATGGGCAGGCGATCGTGCGCGAGATCAAGCGGTCGCGCGCGTGGATGTTCGCCGGGCTCGATTCGGGGCGCGTCGACCGGATGCTCGCCGACCCGGGCCCCGTTCACGCCTGGACCGCCACCGAGATCCGCAGCCGCGACGGCGACCGCGAGCGCATCGGCACCATGCGCGAGGACGTGCCCGAGTTGCAGGTCCGCGACGCCTCGATCCTGCACCTGCCGACGCGGCAGGACATCAACGCGGCGGTGCTGCTCATCGACGTCGACGCGGTGATCGGCAAGACGATCAACCAGATTGCCGATTATGCGGCGATGCGGACGCTGGCGCAGACGCGTCCGGCGGCGGGCGGCGACGACACGATCCTGGCGCTGTTCGATCGCGCGGCGGGCGACAAGCCGCGCGGGCTCACCGGCTTCGACGCAGGGTATCTCCGCTCGCTCTACGCGGGCGCAGCGACCGACAGCGCGCTGGCGAAGCGCGAGCGGATGACGCGCGCGATCAGCCGCGGGTCGGCGTCGGACGGGCACGCGCGCTGAACGCCCGTCTCCGGATGTGAAAAGAGGTTGCCAGGCACCTCGCGGCGACCCGACAACCTCCTTTGCATGGTCAGCGGCCGGAGAGCTCCAGCCCGGGAGACCATGAACCGCCTGGGTCACGCGAGGCTGTCGCCCCGCGCAAATCCCTTAGCGGTGGGTCCCCCGAACGAACTGAACCGACCCCATTGCTGAACCATGAGACATCGGATCACCTCCTTTCGCTTGTGAATAGCCAACGCGACCCGACTGGGCCGCGAGGCGCAATGTGCCCATGATCCGAGGCGGTTGCAAGGGCGGATCGCGTTGCGATGAATCAGCCGCGACAATCCTCGACGACGCGCTCGACTTCCGCCCAGGCGGGCAGGACGAGCGGCGCGCGGCCCGGCTGCTCGACGACGAAGCGCCCCCGGCTGAAGCCGATCGCGTCGAGCAGGGGATCGGTGGCGGAAAGCGTGGCCATGCCGGTCTCGTCCACCGCCAGCGCGCGCGTCTGCGTGGAGGTGCGCACCGTGACCGCGCGCGCGGTGGACGGAGACACGCTGAGGAACAGGCGTCGGGAGTCGCGGTCGCAGCTCAGCGCAACCGGGGAGGACCCCGCCGAGCGGAAGATGGCGACCGTTCCGTTGCCCTTCGCGAGGTAGTTCCAATCCCCCGGCGTCTGCGGCCAGTCGCGCCAGTCGCTCGCCAGCGGCGCGGGCGGGGGCAGCGCGACGACGGGCGCGGGCGGCACCTTTCCGACGTGCTCGCGTTCGACGACGCGCGGAT
>CALMGC010000266.1 GCA_937863505.1 uncultured Sphingomonadales bacterium
GTCATACGCGAACCATACCGTCTCCGGCGCGACCAGCGTCGCCCCGTCCGCCATCGCGATCATCCGCCGCCGCGCCTGCCACTCCGCCTCTGCCAGCGCGAAGTCGGCGCGCGAGTTGGGGCCGATCGCTTCGCCCGCCTCGCCCTCGATAACGCGCGCCGTCCGCCCGTCGGCGGTGGCGACCGTAACGATGTCGGGAAGGTAATATTCCTCCTGCGCGTTGTCATTGCCGACCCGGTCGAGCAGCGGCCACAGGTCCGCGGCGCGGATCGCGAACAGGTTGGAGTTGCACAGGCCGACCCGCCGCTCCTCCTCGCTCGCGTCCTTGTGCTCGACCATCTTGGCGATGACACCCGCCGGGTCGGCGACGATGCGGCCATAGGCGGCGGCGTCGGGCGGCCGAAAGCCGAGCACTACCGTGGCGGGCGCGGGATCGGCGTGGAGCGCGTCGAGCATCCGCCGCATCGTCTCCGGGCGGATGAACGGCACGTCGCCCGACAGGATCAGCACGTCGCCGTCCCACCCGGCCAGCGCCTGCCTCGCCTGCAGCACGGCATGCGCGGTGCCGAGCTGCAACTCCTGCACCGCGAAGGTTGCGCGCCCGGCCAGCGCCGCCTCGACCTGCTCGCGCCGGTCGCCGACGACCACCACGACCCGCTCGGGCGACAGCGCCTCCACGCTCTCCATCAGATGCTCGATCATCGCACGCCCGGCGATGGGGTGGAGCACCTTGTGCGTGTCCGACTTCATCCGCGTGCCCTTGCCCGCGGCTAGGATGATGGCGGCGATCGGACGGGGGGCGTGGTCGGACATGGGACGGGCGAGTGCCACGCGCGGCTTGCTTTCGCCAGCCCGTTCCCGGATGACGCGATGCAGCATGACCCGCTTTGCATTCGATGTGGTCGGCTTCGACCTCGACGGCACCTTGCTCGACACCAGTGGCGACCTGGCGGCGGCGGTCAATCACGCGCTGGCGAGCGCGGGCCGCCCGACGCTGAGCGTGGCCGAGATCCGCCCGATGATCGGCGGCGGCGCGCGGCATATGCTCGCGCAGGGGATGAGCGCGACGGGTGGGTGCAGCGAGGCCGAACTCGACGTGCTCCAGCGCCGATTGCTTGACCATTACGAGGCGAACATCGCCGTCCACACCCGCCCCTTTCCGGGCGCGTTGGAGGCGGTGGACGCGTTGCGCGCGTGCGGCGTCACGGTCGGAATAATGACCAACAAAAACGAGCGGCTCGCGCGCGAGGTGCTGGGCCAACTCGGCCTGCTCGACCGGTTCGCGGCGGTGATCGGCGGCGACACCACCGCCGAGCGCAAACCTGCGCCCGCGCCGATTTTGGAGATGGTGCGCCGTTGCGGCGGCGGGCGCGCGGCGTTTGTGGGTGACACGATCTACGACATCGAGGGCGCGCGCAACGCCGGGCTCCCGGCGGTGGCGGTCAGCTTCGGCTTCCTGTCGCAACCGGTCGCGGAGCTTGGGGCGGATGCGGTGATCGACCATTTCGACCAGCTCCTCCCTGCGCTCGAAAGACTGGCGCGATGACCCGGCGCTTGTTCCTCCTGTTGTTCTGGGCCGCGCTCGCCTTTGCGGTCGTGATGGCGCTGCTGCCCAAGCCGCCCGCGACGCCGATCGACCGGTTCGGCGACAAGTTCCAGCACATGCTCGCCTTTGCGACGCTCGCCGCGCTGGCGGTGCCCGCCTTTCCGCGCGCGGCGCTGTTGCGGATCGGCGAGCGATTGTCGTTCGTCGGCGCGCTGATCGAGGTGGCGCAGTCGATTCCCGCGCTGCACCGGGACTGCGACATCCGCGACTGGGTGGCGGACACGATAGCGGTCGCGATCGCGCTGCTGATCGCGGCGGCGGTGCGGCGGCGCGTCAGTTCAGGATCAGCGCGTCCGAGTTGACATGGTAGCCCGCCAGCGTCGGGCGACCGCTATCCATCCGGTACACGAACTGCTCCAGCGCCTGCCCGCGCTGGTACGCGCTGGCATAGCCAATCGTCACGAACGTGCCCGCAGGCGAGACATTCTCGTTGAAGCCCGTCCCCTTGCCCGACTTGAACAGGCCCAGCTTGCGATGCACTGCGCCAAGCAGGTGGACGAAGGCGGGTTCGGGCGACGCGGTCTTGAAGTCGGGAGACGCGCCCTGCCACAGGGGGTCGAAGCGGCCCGCGTTGAGCTGCGCGTGGAACGCGTCGATCGCCGTGGTCGCAGCGGGCACGTCGCGCGCCATCGAGCATCCGCTCAGCGCCAATGCCGCGACCACCGCCAGCCAGTGTTTCCGCATAGTCTTTCCCATTCGGATCACGAACTGCCACGCTTGCGCCACTTGGTCCACAGATGCCGGGCGAGCAGTACCGGCGGCATCCGTTGCCAGTGCGAGCGACCGTAGAAGGTGAGCCGCGTCACCGGGCGCGTCAGCCGCCCCCAGCCGTCGCGGGCGAGCAGGCGGCGGCGGATCAGCCGGTCGAACTCGTCCCCCACCCGCCAGCTTTCGGGCACGGGCGTGTCGTACAACGCCGCCGCTTGCCGCAGCGCCCGCCGCACCGGCCCGCACGCGCCGTGCAGCGCCGCCCGCGCGTGCAGCCTCTCCCACCAGCCTTCACCGTCGAACTCGCGGAGCAGCCGGTCGATGTCCCAGAGGTTGCGCAAGCCGCCCGACAAGTCGCCGTCCGCGAACAGGTGCAGCGCGGCATGAACCACCATATCTACGGGCGACAGCACGCGCAGACCGTTGCCGAGCGGAACGCTGTCGGCGATCAGCGCCGCCGCCGCGGGCGTGATCCGCGCGGTCGGCGGCAGGATCGTGTGGTGGACGTCGATCATGCGGTCGCGCTCGCGATGGATCAGCGGCGGGAGCTCGTGCATCCAGCGGCGGTAATAGCCGTCGTCATACGCGTCCTCCTTGACCCACTCCCACCCGGCCGAGAGCAGCGCCGCCTCCACGTCGGGAAGCGCCGCCCTCGGGACGAGCAAGTCGAGATCGCCGACGCGCCGCCCCTGCCCCGCCGCCAGTCCGGCGGCAAGGAACGCGGTGCCCTTGAGCAACACCACCGGCGTGTCAACGCGGGCAAGCGCGCGCCGCGCCATCTCCGCTTCCCACAACGCCGCCACCCGCTCCACCTCCGCCCCGACACGCGCCTCATCGAGGATCGCGCGCGCGGCGGGCGGCACGACGAGCCCGTCCGTGCGCCAGGCGAGCGAAGCCAACAGCTGCTCCGCGCGCGCCATGGTGATGAGCGCGGTCCACGACGGCGCATCTAACGTGAGCACCGACCCGGGCTCGGCCAGCGCGCGGGTGAGCAGGCGGGCGTCTACCCCCACAACGCCTCCACCTGCGCCAGCGCGGTCGCGGTATCGGGATAATCCACCGCGGCCCCCCGCACCCCGCGCACCAGCCGGGTCAGCGTAACGAACCCCGCCTCGCCCAGCGCCTGATAGTTGGTCGATGCGCCCGTCAGCCGCACAAACGCCTCGCTCGCCGGCACCTCGCGCACCGCGGGCGCGAAGCCGTAGCGCGGGAACAGCAGCAGCACCGGGCGCGCGGGCTCGTCCACCCGCGCGAGCGCCGCCGCGTCTGGGATCAGATGGCAAATGTCGCCCTTGGGCGTTCCCCGCAGCAGCGGCCCGAACCGCGCCTCGGGCAGCACCGCGCCGAGCACCGCCACCGACTCGTTCTTGAGGCTGACCGGGCGCGGGAAAGGGTGGATCAGCCCGGTCGCGGGCTCGACCAGCGCGAATTCATCCGCGAGCAGCCGCCAGCCGCGCGTCGACAGCAAAGCCGCCAGCGTCGACTTGCCCGACCCGGACTCGCCCGTCATCACCAGCGCGCGCCCGTCCCGCTCGACCACGCCCGCATGGAGCAGCAGGAAGCGACGGCAGCCGAGCGCGACTTGCAGGTTCATCCCCATTTCGGCGGCGAGCAGCGCCTGAGACAGCGGCAGCGGCGCGGCCTCGGGCAACCAATAGTCGCCTGCCAACGTCACCGACGGTCGCACGATCCGCCGCCACGGTCGCGCCGGTTCGAGCCGGACATTGTGGTCGGGGATGGCTGGTGTCGGATAGCCCGCGTACAGCAGCTCCAACGCTGCGACCGGCGCGCGCCACGCGGAGCCGACGCGAAAGCCGATCGGCCCGACCCGGACCGTGAAGCTGTGCCTCACACCGCCTCGACCAGCCCCGCCGCGACCAGCTCATCGAGCCGCGCCGCCAGCGCGCGCTCGTCCGCATCGCCAAGCGCGTACGCCTCGCCGAGCCGGGCGAGCAACGCCGCGACCGTCAGCGGCTCAGCCGCCAGCGCGGCCATGATCTCCGGCGCGGGCTCGGCGAGCAGATGGGTGATGCCCGATGCGCGGTGAAACACCGCCGTCAGCACGTCGAGCTGTTCGACCCGCAGCGTGTCGGGCGCGGCGGCGCGGAAGCGCGGGTCGGGCACGGCCTCAGCCGCGCGGCATCTGCAAGGAGGCGAAGCAGGTGAAGCCCTGCGTGCCGCGCTGGAGGCGGCGGATGTAGTTCATATACGCCTGGCTGCGCTGGTAATCGACGCCGGACAGCGTGCCGCCATTCGCCAGCGCATGACGCACCTCGTCGCCGGTGAACGGCCGGCCCGGCGGCGGGAACGCGCCCGCGGTGCCGGCGGGGACGGTCGAGCCATCGCTGGCGATATAGCTCCCTGCACGCGCATGGTCGGGCACCGGGATCTGGCACAGCATCACCGACGCCTGCGTTTGCGCGAGCGCGGGGCGGATCGACAGCACCGACGCCGCCCCCGCCGCGCCGAGCATCAGCGCGCGGCGCGTCGTGGGCACGCTCGTGCGGGCGCCGTCCTGTTCGGGTTCCTCGCCCATCACACCCCCCTATAGCACTCGTCGGTGTTTCACATCGGTAAACCCGCCGCAACCGACAGGCACACGTTCCGAACCGGGACGCCAAGCGTTACCGCACCGTCATGGCCCTGTTCCCCCGCCTGTTCGCCCGCCGCGCGCCCGCGCCGTCGCCCGCCGAGCCCGCCGCCGCGCCGCTGGGGCAAGTGCTCGACGCGATAACGGAGCCGGTGCTGGTGGTCGCGGACGGCGAGGTGACCGACGCCAACGCCGCCGCGCGCGCGCTGCTGGGGCAGCATATCGTCGGCGAGGATGTGCGCGTCGCGATCCGTCATCCCGCCGCCGCCGAGCAGCTGCGCGCGGACGCTCCCTACGGCGCGCCGGTCGATCTCGTCGGCTTGGGCGGGCGCGGCGGGCGTTGGCGGATGCTGATCGGCCCCGTGCCCGACGGACGGCGGGTGGTGCAGCTGATCGACCAGACCGCCGCCCACGCCGCCGAGCGCGCGCGCGTCGACTTCGTCGCCAATGCCAGCCACGAGTTGCGCACCCCGCTGGCCGCCATCCTCGGCTATGTGGAGACGTTGCGCGAGCCGGGGGCGACCGACCCTGCGCTCCAGCAACGCTTCCTCGGCATCATCGAGGCCGAGGCGCGGCGGATGGAGCGGCTGGTCGAGGACCTGATCTCGCTGTCCCGGATCGAGGCGACCAAGTACCGCGCCCCCGACCGCGCGGTCGACCTGGCCGCGCTGGTCCGCACTGTCGCCGACGAGCTGCGCGCGGGTGCGCGCGGCGAGCGGCTCGTGCTCGACCTCCCCGACGCCCCCGCGCCCGTGCTCGGCGACGCTCCGCAGCTGTCGCAGCTGCTCCACAACCTTCTCACCAACGCGTTGAAATACGGCCGCGCGGGGACGCCCGTCACCGTGTCGCTCGCGCCCGACGCGCCCGGCTTGTGGCGGCTGGCGGTCGCGGATCAGGGGGAGGGCGTCGCGCCCGAGCATCTGCCCCGCCTCACCGAACGGTTCTTCCGCGTCGATGCGGGGCGCAGCCGCGCGGGCGGCGGCACCGGCCTCGGCCTCGCGATCGTCAAGCACATCGTCGAGCGCCATCGAGGTCGGCTCGGCATCGCCAGCACGCCCGGCGTCGGGACGACCGTCACCGTGCTGCTTCCGGGCGTGTCACAAAACGGCAACGGCGACGCGGCATAGCGCCCGCGACTGCAAGGTATTCCCCAGATGTTCGGCCGCACCGCCACCGTTACCCCCTTCAACCAGGACCTGCGCGAGCTGCGCGGCCTCATTGCGCAGATGGGCGGGCTCGCCGAGCAGGCGATCGAGCGCGCGATGACCGCGCTCCGGCGCGGCGATGCCGAGCTCGCCGCCGCGATCCGCGCCGACGACGCGCGCGTCGACGCGATGGCGGCGGAGGTGGAGCGCACGGTGGTCCGCATGATGGCGGGCCGCAGCCCGGCAGAGGCGGACATCCGCGAGGCGATCGCCGCGCTCAAGATCGCCGCGGTGATCGAGCGCATCGCCGATTACGCCAAGAACATCGCCAAGCGCGTACCGCTGCTCGAAAGCGACAGCCGGATCGAGCCGATCTCGACCCTCCCCGCGATGGGGCGGATGGCGGCGGAGATGGTGCGCGACGCGCTCGACGCGTTCGCCGCGCGCGACGCCGCCGCCGCGCAGGCGGTGAGCGCGCGCGACCGGGCGCTGGACGATTTCTACGACAGCATCTTCCGCGTGCTGGTGACGCACATGGTCGAGAACCCGAGCACGATCGGCCAGGTCGCGCACCTGCTGTTCGTCGCCAAGAACCTGGAGCGGATCGGCGACCATGCGACCAACATCGCCGACATGGTGTACTTCGCCGCGACCGGCGCGCAGATGGCCGAGCGCGAGCGCGGGACGGCGGCGGGCTGACCGGTGACGCAGGCGCGGATGCTGCTGGTCGAGGACGACGCGGCGCTCGCCGAGCTGCTCCGCTTCCATTTCGAGCGCGAGGATTTCGCGGTCGCGCACACCCCCGATGGCGAGGAGGCGCTATTGCTCGCGCGCGAGACGCCGCCCGACATCGTGCTGCTCGACTGGATGGTGGAGGGCTTGTCGGGGCTGGAGGTGTGCCGTCAGCTGCGCCGGATGCCCGCCACCGCCAACGTGCCGATCATCATGCTGACGGCGCGGGGCGAGGAGGAGGACCGGGTGCGCGGGCTGGAAACGGGCGCGGATGATTACGTCACCAAGCCGTTCTCTCCGCGCGAGCTGGTCGCGCGCGTCGCCGCCGTGCTGCGCCGCGTCCGTCCCGCGCTGGCGGGAGGGCAGCTCAGCTACCTCGATATCGAGATGGACACTGGGTCGCACCGCGTCCGCCGCGCGGGCGAGCCGGTGCCGCTCGGCCCGACCGAGTTCCGCCTGCTCCGGCATTTCCTCGAGAACCCGGGACGCGTGTTCTCGCGCGAGCGGCTGCTCGACGCGGTCTGGGGGCATGGCAGCGAAATCGAGATCCGCACGGTGGACGTGCATATCCGCCGCCTGCGCAAAGCGATCAACGGCGAGCGCGAGCTGCCCGACCTGATCCGCACCGTTCGCTCGGCGGGCTATGCGCTCGACGCGGGCGACGACTGACCCGCCGACGGTTCGGCTCCGAAACAAGCGGGGGACCCAAGCCGCAGGTCGTGCGTTCCCCTGCTGCGCACCGCATGAACTTGCGCTGTCAATCTCGGAGACGTCCCATGAAGATCATCCTGCTTGCGGCCGTCGCCGCGATCGCCGCCCCCGCGCTGGCGCAGACCACCGCCCCCTCGGGCCAGCAGACCGATTCGACCACCACGGCGCCCACCGGCACCGCCCCGACCGACCAGAGCAGCGCGCCGATGTCGACCGGCCAGATGGGCAACGGTTCGACCGGCGGCTCCTCTGGCGGCTCGATGTCGGGCGGCTCGACCGACAGCTCGATGAGCAGCGGCTCGACCGGCGGCTCCATGAGCAACGGCAGCATGTCGAACGGCCAGATGGCCAACGGTTCGATGGGCCAGACCCAGACCGCGCAGTCGGACGGCAACTATCCCGTTTGCGGCAAGGGCGTCACCGACCATTGCCGTGAGCGGTCCAACGCCGCGGGCGCACGCATCCACTCGCGTCGCCGCTGACGCGACGCTGACCGCGGTCGTTTGCCCGCGCGGCGAACGACGATAAAGGGGCGCTTCAACAAGCGGAAAGCGCCCCTTTCGATGTCCGATCCCATCCGCTTCGACGACCGCGTCGCCATCGTCACCGGCGCGGGCGGCGGCCTCGGTCGCGCCTATGCGCTGGAGCTCGCCCGGCGCGGCGCGAAGGTCGTCGTCAATGATCTGGGCCAGGCCGACGCGGTCGTCGCCGAGATCACGGCGGCGGGCGGCGAGGCACTGGCGAACGGCGGCGACGTCTCCGACCATGCGCAAATGACCGAGATGGTCGCGCGCGCCACCGAGCGCTGGGGCGCGGTCCACATCCTCATCAACAATGCGGGCGTGCTGCGCGACAAGAGCTTCGCCAAGATGGACCCCGCCGAGTTCGAATTCGTGGTCCGCGTCCACCTGCTCGGCTCCGCCCATGCGACCAAGGCGGTGTGGGAGGGGATGCGCGCGCAGGGCTATGGCCGCATCCTGATGACCTCGTCCTCAAGCGGGCTGTTCGGCAATTTCGGCCAGGCCAATTACGGCGCGGCCAAGCTCGGCATCCTTGGCCTCGCCAGGACGCTCGCCATTGAGGGCGCGAAGAACAACATCCGCGTCAACACGATCGCGCCGACCGCGGGTACGCGGATGACCGAGGGGCTGCTCCCCGATGCGGCGTTCCAGACATTCGCGCCCGAGAAGGTCGCGCCCGCCGCGCTGTTCCTCGTCTCCGAGGACGCGCCCACCGGCCAGATCGTCGGCACGGGCGCGGGCGTGGTGCAGGCGTCGTACATTACCCTCACCCCCGGCGTGGCGCTGCCCGAGCTGACGCCCGAGGCGGTCGCGGCGAACTGGCGCGCGATCACCGACCGCAAGAAGGAGATCGTGCCGCAATCGGGCACCGAACAGGCGGTGCTGATCGGCAAGGTGCTGGGCGGGCTGGGCTAGGTGACGATCCGGCGCGCCCTGCTCCTCGTCGCGGCCGCGCTTGCGCCCGCAACCGCCCGGGCCGCGCCCGAGGAAATCCAGGTCTATATGGACGAGATGGACGACCCCGGCGAGATCGGGCTCGACACGCACCTCAACTACGTCCCGACCGGCGCGCTGCTGGACGACTATCCGGGCGAGCAGCAGTCGCTCCATCGGCTCCGCGTCACGCCGGAATTCTCCTATGGTGTCACGCGCAATCTGGAGGCGGGGCTGTATCTGCCGCTGGCGACGCTCGACCGCGACGGCCATGCGGGTGTCTATGGGGTGAAGGGCCGCCTCAAATACATCGCGCATCGCCAGGAGGGCGAGCGGTGGTGGTACGGCGCGAACTTCGAGCTCGGCCACGTCGCGCGCCGCCTCGACATCAACCCGTGGAACGCGGAGCTGAAAGGCATCGTCGGCACGCGGCAGGGCAAATGGACGGTTGCGTTCAATCTTAACCTCGACTGGGTGGTGTCGGGCCCGCAACCTTCCCCCGCCTCGCTCGATGGCGACACCAAGATCAGCTACGCCCTGTCGAAGAAGCTCGCGCTCGGCATCGAGAGCTATAATGGCCTCGGCGACGTCAAGAGCATCGCCCGGTTCGGCGACGCGGAGCAGACGATCTTCGCGACCGCCGACACCTCGTTCGGCAAATGGGACCTGAACTTGGGCGTCGGGCGCGGCTATGGGGCCAACCCGGATCGCCTGATCCTGAAGGCGATCATCGGCGTGCCGATCGACGGGCTGTTCCACCGCCGCCGGGGCCAGGCCCGCGTCGACGCGGGCTAGCGCGTATCGGCTAGCCCACGAACAGCGGCGCGTCGGGGCGCTCGCCCACGTCCGCGATCAGGCTGCCGTCCGGGGTCTTGCCATAGCGGCGCAGCGCGCTGATCCGCTGTTTCTCCGCAAAGCTCAGCTGGTCCCAGTCGGCGCGGCGCGCGGGCGCGGCGCCGGTGCGGCGCTTGGGCGCGGCGCGGGGGATCGCGACGTCGGCGGTGCCGCTCACCATGCCGCCATGCTTGGCCACACGCTCCAGCTCCGCATCGAACTCGCCCGCCTCCACCGCCACGCGCATGTTGTCGAGGAACTGCCCGAACGCCTCGGCGGCGATGAAGTTGGTGGTGACGCCGTTGATCGTCAGCGCGCCGCTATTGCCCTGTGTCGGGCTGAACGCGACGATGCCGTTGTTGACGGTGAACCATTTGCGCCCGCGCACCGGCTGGTCGCGCGCGAACTGCTCGCGCGTGCGCTCGATCCCGTCGAGCAGCCGCTGCCGCCCCGCGGCGGCGTCGAACGGCTTGCGCGAAAACGCCTCCTTCAGGTCGTTGTTGATGAGGCCGAGCATGTTGGCGAGCGACAAGGGTTTTCTCCGAATAACTTAGTCGTACGTCATGGCGCGGAAGCGCGAACGCCGCAACGCCGGTCGCGGGTCCTATTCCACCAGCTTCATCAGCCGCCGCTCGACAGGGGCGAGCACAGGGCCCAGCTCGTGCCCGCGCTTCACCACCGCGCCGTGCTCGCCGACCAGCGCCCACATGCCCTGCCGCGCGCGCAAGGCGGGGCGCTTCTCGATCCGGAACTCGGGGCGCTCCGCCGCGCGACGAAAGGCGGCGAAGACGGCGGCGTCGCGGCCCAGCTCGATCGCATAGTCGCGCCAATGCCCCGCGCTCACCATCCGCCCGTACAGGTCGAGAATGCGCGTCAGCTCCGCACGCTCGAAGCCGATCTGCGACCCGCGCGAGGGCAGCGGCAGCGGCGTCACCGTGCCCATCAGGCCTGCCGCCGTTCGTCTTCGGCGAGCAGCGCGTCGAGCCGCTTGCGCATCGCCTCCAGCTCGCAGCGGAGCAGCTCCACCTTCTGCGTCTGCGGGTCGAATATTTCGGAGCAGGGCGTCCCGTAAGCGAGGAACGGCGCGTCGCCCGCGCGGCCGCCCTGCACCGTGGTCGCGCGCGCGGGGATGCCGACCATCACCGCGCCCGCGGGCACGTCGCGTGTGACGACCGCGTTCGCGCCGACCCGCGCGCCCGGCCCGACCGTGATCGGCCCCAGCACCTGCGCGCCCGAACCGATGATCGCGCCGCGCTCCAGCGTCGGGTGGCGCTTGCCCGCGATGCCGTTGTCCGGGCTGGTCCCGCCCAGGGTCACGCACTGATAGATCGTCACGTCGTCGCCGATATGCGCGGTCTCGCCGATGACCACGAAACCGTGGTCGATGAAGAAATTGCGCCCGATCGTCGCGCCCGGATGGATGTCGATCAGCGTCGTCATCCGTGACCAGTGATTGACCATCCGCGCGAGCAGATACAGCCGCCGCCGGTACAGCCGGTGCGCGACGCGGTGCCAAGCCAGCGCCCACACGCCCGGATAGGTCAGGATCTCCAGCCGCGAATGCGGGGCCGGGTCGCGCGCGCGGATCGAGTCGAGATAGCTGGCGAGCCGACCGAACATGGCGCGAGACTCCTCTGAACGATGCCTGATGTAGGGCAGCCCCCGTCGATATGCCAGCGGTGGCGCGGGGGCCGCTCGCAGCGTACATCCGGCGAACCTCATGGCCACCTACCTCCCCACGCTCAAACAGCTCCAATACCTCGTCGCGCTCGCCGACCACGGCCATTTCGGGCGCGCGGCGGAGGCGTGTTTCGTGACGCAATCGACGCTGTCGGCGGGGTTGCGCGAGCTGGAGGCGCTGATCGGCGTGACGCTGGTCGAGCGGACACGGCGGGTGGTGCGTTTCACGCCGCTCGGCACCGGCATCGCCGACAAGGCGCGCCGTGTGCTGCGCGAGGCGGAGGAGCTGGGCGATCTCGCGCGCGCGGCGGGGCGGCCGCTGTCGGGGGAGCTCCGGATGAGCGTCATCCCGACGATCGCGCCATTCCTGCTCCCGCGCGTCCTGCCGCAGCTGCGCGCCGACTTCCCTGACCTGCGCCTGTACCTGCGCGAAGAGCCGAGCGGCCCCGCCTGCGAGGCACTCCACCACGGGCGCGCGGACTGCGTGCTGCTCGCGCTACCCTACCCGGTCGGCGAAGTGGCGGTCGCGCCGTTGTTCGAGGACCGGCTGTTCGTTGCATATCCCGACGGGGCCGCGCCGCCCGGCGACGGCGCGGTGCGCGCGGACGAGATCGACCCCGCCAGGCTGCTGCTGCTTGAGGACGGGCATTGCCTCAAGGACCACGCGCTCGCCGCCTGCAGCCGGCCGGAGCTGCGCAGCGAGGCGGCGATGCTCGGCACCTCGCTGCACACGGTGGTGCAGATGGTGGAGGGCGGGCTGGGCGTCACGATCCTGCCCGAGATGGCGATCCGCGCAGGCATCCTCGACCACACGGGCGTGGTCGCGCGGGCGCTGGCGGGGGATGCGCCGGCAAGGCGGATCGCGCTGGTGTGGCGGAAAGCGAGCCCGCGGGAGCGGGATTTCCGGCTGCTGGCGGAGGTGCTGGCGGGAGTGGGGTGAGGTGGCTACCTTGGCGGCGACAGCGTATGACTTGCGTTGAGGGGGGAACGTATGAACCAAGGTCATCTCGTATTAGCGGGCCTGTTCGCATTCATAGCCGGACCTGCGAGCGCCGCGTCAAGTGACAGTCAGGCCTATCTCCGTTCGCTTCTACCACCTGTTGCGAGGATCGAGATAGTCTATCCAGAACAGTCGCTTAGACTCGATGAGGAAGGTACCGTTCAAGCCTCCTTTTGGATCGAAAAGGCTGGGCAGACCTCGCGATGTGCTATAGTGGAGTCGAGCGGCTTTTCTAGCTTAGACAAAGCGTCGTGCGAGGCGATCTCTCGGATGACCTTCGTTGCTTCGAGTGCGGCAGCTGGCCCTTTTCTGCTGCCATTGAGGTGGCGCTTCGACCGACCCTCAACTTTAAACTCGAACCTTACCCCTGTTCCGGATGCGTCGCGTGGTGTGAACAGGACGGTAAACGGGGAACTTGCGCCGGGGCAGCGGGTGAACCTAGGCTTATATCTTGACGTTTCGCCCGAGGGCACGGTTGTAGGCTGCAAAGTGCGCTGGGGTTCCGGCAATGGGAAGCTCGATCGAAGGGCATGTGAAGTCGCGTCGAAGTGGCGTTACAGTCTCGCCTCTCACAGTAGCCGTCCCGCAACTCAGAAACGGCTCGAAACCTTCTTCTTCGCCGATCCAGCAGCGAAACTTTCGGAAGGCTAAGGCTACCTGACGGTGCGCCACGGCGGACATGCCTCTTAGGAAAATATCCGAACTGACGTCCTTACGATCAACTCACCCACCGCGCCGACGGCGAAGCCGCCGGCGTGACGTCAGACGGGTTCCGCTGCGCGGCCTCGCTGGCCGGGCGGCGCGATGCGCTACGCGCACCGGCCTGGGCGTAGCCAGGCCTTCGCTGCCGCCTCATCCCCCTCCCTTGCCTCCACCCACCGCGCCTCACCCCCACGCACCTCCCGTTTCCAGAACGGCGCGTCGGTCTTCAGCCGGTCGATCAGGAACGCGCACGCCTCCAGCGCCGCCGCGCGGTGCGCCGCCGCCGCCGCGACCAGCACGATCCGCTCGCCCGGGCGCATCGGCCCGACGCGGTGGACCACCGACGCCGCGAGCAGCGACCAGCGCCCGGTCGCCGCCTCCGCCAGCGCATGCAGCGCCGCCTCGGTCACGCCGGGATAATGCTCCAGCTCCAGCACACCCACCCCGTCATCGGCGCGGACATAGCCGGAAAAGGTCGCAACGCCCCCCGCCCCGCTCGCCTCGACGCGGGCCAGTTCGGCGGCGAGGTCGATCGGCTCCGCCTGAACCGAAACGCGGATCACCCGCCCGTCACCGGCGGGAAGATCGCGATCTCGCGCGCGCCCTCAATCGGGGCGTCGAGCGGTACGAACGCCCCGTCCACCGCCGCCCGCAACCGCGCGCGGTCGGCGAAGGCAGCACGGTGTCCCTCGCTCGTCGTGGCCAGCCAGTCGATCAGCGACTCCACCGTCGCGCAGTCTGGTGGGATGTCGAGCAACTCCTCGCCCGTCCCCACGGCCTCGCGCACCCAGGCGAAATAGAGCAGCCGTACCAACGCACTAGTCCATGTGCTTCAGGCCGACGCGCAGGTAATCCCACCCCGTCACCAGCGTCAGCGCCGCTGCGCCCCACAGCGCCACGCGGCCCACCACCGCGATCCACGGTGCCTCCGGCAGCGCCCCGCCGAGGATCAGCGCGCCGAGCGACACGAGCTGCAGCGTCGTCTTCCACTTCGCCAGCCGCGACACCGGCAATGATATCCGTAGCGGGGCGAGGAACTCGCGCAGCCCCGACACCGCGATCTCGCGCAGGAGGATCACCAGCGCCGCAATCACGTCGACGCCGCTGATGTCGCGCGTGCCCACCAGCATCAGCACCACGGCGGCGACCATGATCTTGTCCGCGATCGGATCGAGGAACACGCCCAGCCGCGACACCGCCCCCTGCGCGCGCGCCAGATAGCCGTCGAAATAGTCGGTGATGCCCATCAGGCAGTAGAGCGCGAACGCGATGCCGTAGCCGAGGTGCCAGTGCGGGTCCCACAATAGGGCGACCAGCAGCGGCACCGCGACGATCCGCGACAGCGTCAGAAGGTTGGGCAACGACCACATCGCCTGAGAATGTGCGCCGCCCGGCGGACCCGCGCAACCCCGCGCCACCCCAATCATCCGTTGGCGTGGACGACACGGCGGGCTAAGGTCACCTCCGGACGCACCCACGGACCTGCTTTTTCCCGATGATCAATGCGCTAGGGTTGTTGAGAAAGCGGCGGTTCCTGCCGCTGTTCACCACCCAGTTCCTCGGCGCGTTCAACGACAATCTGTTCCGCGGCTCGATGGTGCTGTTCGTGATCTACGGCATTCTCAAGGATGTCGAGCGCGAGCAGAGCTTCAATGCGCTCGCCACGGGGCTGTCCACCCTGCCCTTCCTGCTGTTCTCGGCACTGGCAGGTCAGCTGGCGGATACGGTCGACAAGGCGCGGATCATCCGGCTGGTCAAAACGGTGGAGATCGCGATCATGCTGGTCGGCGCGAGCGGGCTGCTGCTGGCGCGGGCGGGGCATACCGGGGTCGGCATCGTGCTGATGCTCGCCTGCGTATTCCTGCTCGGCACGCATTCGACGTTCTTCGGCCCGATCAAATATGCGATCCTGCCGCAGCAGCTGCGCGAGGATGAGGTGCTGGGCGGCACCGGCCTGGTCGAGGCGGGGACGTATCTCGCGGTGTTGATGGGCAATCTGCTCGCCAGCTATCTCCACCATGTCGAGGTGGCGGTGGTGCTGGTGCTGGCGGTGTCGGGCGTCGGCTGGCTGACCGGGCGCGCGGTGCCGCCCGCGCCGCGCGTCGGCCCGCGCCTGGCGATCGACGCCAACCCGTTCAGCTCCTCCTGGCGGCTGGTGAGCGCGACCATGCACATCCCCCGACTGTTCCTCGCCATCTGTTCGATCAGCTTTTTCTGGACGATCGGATCGGTGCTGATCATCATCTTCCCGCCGCTGGTGAAGAACGTGCTGACCACCACCAAGGAGGTGGCGGGGCTGTTCACCGCGACGTTGTCGATCGGCATCGCGGTCGGGTCGGTGGTGATCAACTCGATGCTGCGGGGGCGCATCTCGGCGAAGTTCGCGCCCGCCTCGATCATCGCGATGGGCGGGTGCGTGGTGCTGTTCTCGCTGTTGGTGCGCAGTTGGACCCCCGCCGCGCCCGGGCACCTGTACGACTGGCGCGAGTTCATCGCGCAGCCGCGCGCGGCGCTGGTGATGCTGGTGCTGCTCGCGACCGCGATCACCGGCGGCATGTTCGTGGTGCCGCTCTACGCGTTTCTGACGACCACGGTCGGCAAGGACCATACCGCGCGCACCGTGGCGGCGAACAACGTCGTCAACTCGGCCGCGATGGTGGGGGGCGCGGGGGTGGTGATCGGGCTCAGCAGCCTAGGCGTGACGGCGGAGAACATGCTGTTCCTCGTCGCCGCCATGTGCCTCGTCGCCGCATGGCTGGCGCAGAGGCTGCACCGCGCCTGCGACTAACGCCGCCCCCGATCAGAAGATCAGCGTGTAGAAGCAGGTGAAGAACGCGGCGAAGCTGAGGCAGAACAGCTTCCAGTCCGCGTCGTCGTCGCGCCGAACGGGCGTAGGCGCAGGCGGCGGCAGCGTTCGGCGAAACGGGTGGAGGGCGGCTTCGTTGGTGAGGACCAGTCGTCGTGTCATGGCGACGCGTTAACGGGATGTTTACGTTTCCCGCCAGAGTCAAAGAGGGTTAAGTTTCGCGCGTCCGAAAGCGGGACGTTAACGATGGCCGGGCCCGGGCTCCCGCCGCCGCCCTCGGTCAGCCGATCAGCGCGCGCGCACCCGCCCAAAGCTCCTCGACATACATGTCCGCCGGCGCACCGCTCGCGAGCGCGGCACCCTGCCCTGCCCAGGCCTGCATCCGGTCGAGGTCGTCGCCGCCCGCCGCCGCCGCGCGCATCGCGGCGGTGAGCCCGCGCTGGACCGGATAGGGGGCGGGCGGCGGCGCGTCGGACGCGGCGGCCGCGCGGACGTAAGCCGTCGCGAGACTCCGCCCCGCCCGACCGCTGAACGCCCGGGTCAGCACCGTGTCCTCGGGCGCGGCTCGTGCGAGCGCCGCCGCCCAGGCGCGGCTGACGCCCGCCTCCGGGCAGCGCAAGAAGCCCGTGCCGATCTGCACCG
>CALMGC010000267.1 GCA_937863505.1 uncultured Sphingomonadales bacterium
CTCCACGGTCGCGAGCGCGAGCCGGGCGGCCTGGTCGCCCGGCAACCCGAGCGCCGCGCCCGCCGCCGCCAGCGCGTCGATGAAGCGGAACACGAAGCCCGGCCCGCAGCCCGACAATGCGGTCACGGCGTCGAACAGCGCCTCGTCCGCGATCCACTCGACATGGCCCAGCGGCGCGGCGAGCGCCTCCGCCGTGGCGCGCGCGTCCGCATCGCCGCTGCCCGTGTGAAGCGCGGTCACGCCCTTGCCGATCGCGACCGGCAGGTTGGGCATCGCCCGCACGACGGTAGCCGCGTTCGTCCGCGACGCCAGCGCCGCCTCCGTCACCCCCGCCAAAATCGACACGAGCAGCGGCGCGCGCAGCTTCGCCAATGCCGGGGCGACGTCCGCCAGCTGCTGCGGCTTCACCGCCAGCACGACCACGTCCGGGGCGGCCTCGTCGGGCACCTGCGCGACCACCCGCACGCCGTCAGGCATTGCGCGCCCGCTCGGGCTCACCACCGTCACCCGCTCGGGCGCGAGCCCCGCGGCGACCCACCGGCGCAGCATCGCGCCGCCCATGTTGCCGCAGCCGACCAGCAGGATGCTGCCCGGATTCACGCCTCCCCGTGGGTTTCGACCATCGCCGCCGCGATCGCCTCACGCGGCGTCTTGCCGCCCCACAGCACGAACTGGAACACCGGGTAGAAACGCTCGCACTCATCAATGGCGGTGTCGACGAGCAGCTCGGTCGCGGCGAGCGACAGCGTGCCCTCTTCGTCCTCGCCATCGACCAGCACCGCGTGGCGATAGAGCAGGATGCCGCTCGACGACCACAGCTCGAAATGACCCATCCACAGCTGTTCGTTGACGAGGCCAATCGCCTCGTACACCGCCGCCCGGCGGTCGTCCGCGACCTTTATATCGGGAAAGGCGAGGAACTGGAGCACTCCATCCTCGTCGCGCCACATCGCGCGCAGCTCATATTCGGTCCAGCTGCCCTTCACGGAAGCGACGATCTCCTCGTCATGCCGCTCGAACGACCAGCCGTGCGCGGCGTAATATTGCTCGAGCATGTCGATCGGCGCTTCGGCCTCACGCCCGGAATCGGCTTCGTCCAGCATCAGTCGCACCCTGCCACAGCGCGCGGGCGCGGGAAACCCGCAGGGGTCGGTCGCGCGTTCAGCCGTCCACCTCGTCGATCGTCGGCGCGGGGGACAGCAGCGCGTCCGCTCCGGCGGGCAGGTCGTCGGCAGTCGGCATCGCCAAGGGCTCGGGCGTGGTCCCCCGCTCGAGCTTGTCGAGCCGCGCGCGCAGCTCGTCCGCCTCGTCGCGCGCGGCGACCGCCATCGCCTTTACCGCCTCGAACTCGTCGCGGCTGACAAAGTCGAGCCCGCCGAGGAACTCCTTGGCCCGGGTGCGCGCGCTCGCTTCCGCCTCGCGGCCGACGCCCGCCAGCGTGCCCGCCGCGCCGTTTAGGAACCTGGACAGGTCAGCGAACAGGTTATTCTCGGTCTGCATTCACTGGTCCCGCGTTGCTCAGCCAATTATCTGGGTGCTCACCGACGCGGGTGCAATCCGCCCCGCGTCCGGGTTGCGGCTGAGAACGCTCCAGTTGAGCGCGGCGGCGAACACGATCCACAGCAGGTACGGCACCAACAACGCCGCCGCGAACGGGCGCACGCGCCGGAATGCACCGATCGTTCCGATCGTCAGCCCGATCATCGCGGCGATGATGAACAGCGCCACGCGGACCTGGTGCGCGCCGAAGAACACCGGCGTCCAGGCGAGGTTGAGCAGCAACTGGCCCGCGAACAGCGCGACCGCGACGCCCCGCCCCTGCGCCCCGCGCGCGTTGAGGATGATCGCCAGCGCCAGCCCGAGCAGGATGTAGAGCAACGTCCAAGCGGCGGGGAACGCCCAGCCCGGCGGGGTGAAGGCAGGCTTGTCGAGCGCCACGTACCAGCGGCTCTCGTCGCCCACCGGGACGCTCCGCCCCGACACGAAGCCGAGCAGCAGCACCGCGGGCACGCAGACCAGCGCCCAGCGCAGCAGGGACATCCGCAACTGCGCCCTCGACGCGACCTCGCTCACGCTCGTCCTTTCGGCATCGGGCGGCGTCCTGCCGCCTCGCAAGCGGAACGTAAAGCGCGAGGTGCACCGGAGCGTTCCGCGAGTGTCCAGGGAAGGCACGACCGTGCCCTTGCGGGACAACATGGGTTAGTATCAGCTCTCGCATTTCCTCACCCCCGCCGCGCCGCCACCAGGAACTCGACATTCCCCTCAGGCCCGGTGATCGGGCTCTGCTCGACGCCCTCGACGCGCCAGCCCTGCCCCTCGACCCAGGCCGCCACCTCCGCGCAGACGCGCGCATGGACGGCGGGGTCGCGAACCACGCCGCCGCGGCCCACCTCCGCCCGCCCCGCCTCGAACTGCGGCTTGACCAGCGCCATCAGCCGCGCCTCGGGCTTGGCAAAGGCGAGCGGCCGCTCCAACACCTTGGCCAGCCCGATGAAACTCGCGTCGCATACGACGAGGTCGACCGGCTCGGGGACGTGCTCCGCCGTCAGCACCCGCGCGCTGGTCTGTTCGTGGACGACGACACGCGGATCCTGACGCAGCGACCAGGCGAGCTGGTTGGTGCCGCTGTCGACTGCGTACACCCGCGTCGCGCCGCGCCGGAGCAGTACGTCGGTGAACCCGCCGGTCGAGCTTCCCACGTCGATCGCCACCGCGCCGGTCACGTCCCATCCGAACCGGTCGAGCCCATGCGCGAGCTTCACTCCGCCGCGCGACACATACGGGTGGTCGCGCCCCCGCACCTCCAGCGCCACGTCGGGGGCTAGCGTCTCGCCCGGCTTCGCCACCTTGCGCTCACCCGCAAAGACGAGCCCCGCCATAATCAACGCCTGCGCGCGCGTCCGCGACTCGGCGAGACCGCGCTCGACGAGGAGCTGGTCGACGCGGGATTTCAGCATAGGCCGAAAAAACAGTAGTCAGTCTTGGCCCAACGCGGGCGGCGTGTAGCGACCGCCGCGCATGGGCACGCTGCCGTGCAGCGCATAATCCAGCACCGCCTCGACCCGCGCGACCCTCTCGCCCAGCGCGATCGAGCGCTGGTCCGCTTCCTTGGCGAGCGTTGTTGTGCGGTCCAGCTTCTCGGCCACCAGCATGATGTCGCGCAGCCCGCGCATGATGTCGCCTATCATGCCGCGAGACCCAGCCGTGCGCGGACATCATCCCAGTTGATGTCCATCGCTTCGGCTTCCGCAATCGCCTGCGCCCTGATCTTGTCCTGATCGGGCTCGCGGCGCTGGGCCAGATATTCGTCAAGCTCGGCGAAGGTGGCGGCCATGCGCGCCTTGATCAGCTCGATCTGCCGGAGCAGTTCCTCCTGGAGGTCGGCCGGCAACTCCTCTTCCCCCTCGAATCGTTCGGTCGCGGCGCGCACATAATCGCTGACCGTGAGACCCTTTGCCCTGGCGCGCGCGGTAAGTATCGTTTTCTCCGCCGGTGACATCAACACCACCAATCGGTCACTTCTAACATCGGCCGCTTGCGTCGCCACGGTCACGCTCCCGCCATGTTCATGCCATGCACATAGCCCCGATTGCTTTCGGCAGCAAGCCTCAGGCCCGCGCGCCCTCGCTCACGCTTGCGCTGTTGTGGCGGAGCGCGCGCAGCACCGTGTCGACGATCGCGTCGGCGTCCAGCCCGGCCTCGACATATTGCTTTTCCGGCTTGTCCTGGTCCTGGAACGCGTCGGGGAGCCGCATGGTGCGCAGCTTCAGCCCCGCGTCGATCAACCCCTCGTCGCTCGCCAGCGTCAGGACGTGCGCGCCTAGCCCGCCGACCGAGCCCTCCTCCACCGTCACCGCGACCTCGTGCGTCGCCAGCAGGCGGCGGATCAGCGCCACGTCGAGCGGTTTGGCGAAGCGGAGGTCGGCGACCGTGGTGCTCAGCCCCTTCGCCTCCAGCTGCTCCGCCGCGCGCAGCGCCTCGGCGAGGCGGGTGCCGAGCGACAGGATCGCCACCGTCTTGCCCTCGCGCACGACGCGGCCCTTGCCGATCGCGAGCCGCTCGGGGAC
This sequence comes from uncultured Sphingomonadales bacterium, assembly GCA_937863505.1. Classification (GTDB taxonomy): domain Bacteria; phylum Pseudomonadota; class Alphaproteobacteria; order Sphingomonadales; family Sphingomonadaceae; genus Sphingomonas. Next base: position 4,068 of record CALMGC010000267.1, read on the forward strand.
CTCGGGCAGCGCCACGCCGGTGCCGTTGCCGCGCGGGTAGCGCACCGCGATCGGCCCCGTATCGTGGAGCACGGCGGTGTGCGTCATGTGCACCAGCTCCGCCTCGTCCGCCGCCGCCATCACAACGAAATTGGGCAAGGTCGAAAGGTACGTCACGTCGAACGAGCCCGCATGGGTCGCGCCGTCCGCCCCCACCAGCCCCGCGCGGTCGATCGCGAAGCGCACCGGCAGATTCTGGATCGCGACGTCATGGACCACCTGGTCGTAGGCGCGCTGGAGAAAGGTCGAATAGATCGCGCAGAACGGGCGCATTCCCTGCGCCGCCAGCCCCGCCGCGAACGTCACCGCATGCTGCTCGGCGATGCCGACATCGAAGAAGCGGTCGGGATAGGCGGCGGCGAACTTGTCGAGCCCCGTCCCCGACGGCATCGCCGCGGTGATCGCGCAGATGCGCGGGTCACTCTCCGCCTCGCGGGTCAGCGCCGCGCCGAACACGTTCTGATACTGCGGCGGCCCTGGGGGGGCCTTGTCCTGCGCGCCGGTGACGACGTTGAACTTCTGGACGCCATGATATTTGTCCGCCGACGCTTCGGCGGGGCCATAGCCCTTGCCCTTCTTGGTCACGACATGGACGAGGATCGGCCCTTCCTCCGCGTCGCGCACATTCTCGAGCACGGGGATGAGGTGATCGAGATTATGCCCGTCGATCGGCCCGACATAGTAGAAGCCGAGCTCCTCAAACAACGTGCCGCCCATCGTCATGCCGCGCGCGAACTCGTCCGTTTTGCGCGCCGCCTCGTGGAACGGGCGCGGCAGCTTGCGCGCGATCCGCTTCATCAGCTCGCGGACGCCGAGGAACTCGCGGCTCGATACGATGCGCGACAGATAGGCGCTCAAGCCCCCCACCGGCGGCGCGATCGACATGTCGTTGTCGTTGAGGATCACCACCAG
>CALMGC010000268.1 GCA_937863505.1 uncultured Sphingomonadales bacterium
TCGCCGGTATCCGGCGCTTCGGGGCAGCGGCGCTCGATCTGGCGTGGGTCGCGGCAGGGCGTTACGATGGCTATTTCGAGAGCCACCTCAACTCATGGGACGTCGCGGCCGGCATCCTGCTGGTGCGCGAGGCGGGCGGGTTCGTCACCGACTTCCGGGGCGGCGATAAGCCGGTCGAGCGGGCGGAGATCGTGGCGGGAAACGATCAGGTGCATTCGAAACTGCACAAGCTGGTGGCGGGGGCATTGCGGTAGACTCCTCCTAGAAGACGGGAAGGAAGCTATCCTCCCCGTCTTCGGGGAGGGGGACCGCGTCTTCGCGGTGGAGGGGTGGCCCAGCTGGGCTCGCGCTCTTTCTTAAGTACCGGGGGTGTGTCGAGGGTGTTCAGCCCGGTCGCTCCGCCCCTCCACCATGCAAGAGCATGGTCCCCCTCCCCAAAGGCGGGGAGGATCAAGTATGCCGCACCGCACCAAGCTTGCACCCTTACCCCCCGAAGCCTAGATCAGTCGCATCCGCAAAGGCTCCCGCACCCATGCCCGCCGTCGCCTACCAGTATCTGCCGATCCTGCTGTTCATTGCCGTGGGCATCGCCTTTTCGGTGATCTTCGTCGGCGCGCCGGTGCTGGTCTCGAAGCTGACCGGCACGTCGAAGCCCGATGTCGCCAAGCTGTCGGAATATGAGAGCGGCTTTCCGGCATTCACCGACAGCCGCCAGCAGTTCGACGTGCGCTTTTATCTCGTGTCGATCCTGTTCATCATTTTCGACCTTGAGGTCGCGTTCCTGTTTCCGTGGGCGGTGTCGCTGCACTGGACGGGCGTGTTCGGCTGGCTGTCGATGATGGTGTTCCTCGGCATCCTCGCGATCGGTTTTGTCTATGAATGGAAGAAGGGAGCACTCGATTGGGAGTGATGCTCACTGAGGAACAGCAGGCGCGCGCGCTGGGTGACAGCCCGGCGTCGGCGCTGACGCTGCCCGCGAACCTGCGCGACGGGTTCCTGACCGATATCGACAAGGAGGTCAGCAACAAGGGTTATCTGACGACGACGACCGAGGAGCTGTTCAACTGGGCGCGCACCGGGTCGATGTGGTGGATGACCTTCGGCCTCGCGTGTTGCGCGGTCGAGATGATGCACACGTCGATGCCGCGCTATGATGCCGAGCGCTACGGCTTCGCGCCGCGTGCATCTCCGCGCCAGTCCGACGTGATGATCGTCGCCGGCACGCTGTGCAACAAGATGGCACCGGCGCTGCGCCGCGTCTACGACCAGATGCCCGAGCCGCGCTACGTCATCTCGATGGGCAGCTGCGCCAACGGCGGCGGCTATTATCACTATAGCTACAGCGTCGTGCGCGGCTGCGACCGCATCGTGCCGGTCGACATCTACGTGCCCGGCTGCCCGCCGACCGCCGAGGCGTTGCTGTATGGGGTGCTGGCGCTGCAGCGCAAGATCCGCCGCGTCGGGAGCTTTGACCGATGAGCGAGCCGGTAACCGCGGCGCTGTCGACGACACCCGACGCTAGCTCGGTGCGGCTGTCGACGGTGCATTGGCCCAAGACC
>CALMGC010000269.1:0-10990 GCA_937863505.1 uncultured Sphingomonadales bacterium
GCTCGGCACGTCCGCGATCCGCGCCGCGCTGCCGTCGAGCCCACATTCGTCGCGGAGCGCCCGGCCCAGGAAGCTGATCGCCGGGTCGTCGACCCCACCCGAAAAGTCCAGCAGCACGCTATGCGGGCCGAAATCGGCGATATTCGCGGGGTCGAGGTCCTCGATCGCCGGGTAGGCGCGTCCGCGCAACAGCGACACCCAGTGATTGTACGCGCGCACGTGCATCCGCCGCTCGTCGGTGCCGATCGCCAGCCCCGGGTCGTCCACGCCCGCGTCGATCAGCTCGTCGTCAAAACCAGCCCTGTCCATCCGCGTCCCGTTCTGCGTGCCCGGGGCAGGTGTGCGACCGGCTTGGTAAAGGCGGGGTTTAAGCCGCATGGAGCCCGCCGCTTGCCAGCCCGCGCCCACGCTGCTACCTCTGCTCACCTAGCAACGGCGCTTCCCAGCGCCCGCGCCGCCTTAGCTCAGCTGGTAGAGCATCGCATTCGTAATGCGGGGGTCACAGGTTCGAGTCCTGTAGGCGGCACCACCCAATCAGAGGCGTTCTCAGCAGATTAGCGGTCGCGTCCGAGGCGAAGGCCCGATCGCGTGGGTGGCTCAGGTGGGTCCGGCGTGGGGTGCTTCAGTAAGGATGGCACTGCTTCTCAAGCGAATGTTCGGCGGCAACGGCTGAGATGCCAAACGGCCCGCCGACAAGCTGCCCATCTCCGCAGGTAACCAGCTTTGGCGACAAGCGTTGTTGCCCATTCGTTCTGCATACGCCACCGTGGCTCGTCAGTGAGGAAACGAATGGTCCAGACTCTGCAAGTGCCGCACTTCTCCAAACGGTACGGGAAGGTATCGGACACCAAAGCAGGCGGCGTGACGTACACGCCCCGGGAGCTTGCCGATTACGTCGTCGAGCAACTTATGAGGGTGTCTGACCCCACGAGACGCGGGACAATACGTGTTCTCGATCCCGCTGTCGGCGATGGGGAGTTGCTGCACAGCCTGCTTGCCCGCCTTCCAAAGGAAGTCGAGGTTGTTGGGTTTGAGACAGACGGCGCTGCCCTCGCGTTGGCTGTCACACGGCTCACACGTCAATTTCCCAACGCCCGGTTCAATCTACTCGAAGGCAGCTTCCTGGACCACGTCCTAGATGATTTTTCGGACGGCCTGTTCCCGCGCGGCGAGACGTACGACTTCATTATCGCCAACCCTCCTTACGTCCGCACCCAAATCATCGGGGCGGAACGAGCTCAGGCGCTTGCGTCACAGTTTGGACTTACAGGGCGGGTAGACCTTTATTTCGCATTTCTACTCGGCATTACACGCGTCCTTGCTCCAACGGGTAGCGCGGGAGTAATCGTGTCTAACCGCTTCATGACGACGCGCGCGGGAAGCACCATTCGAGAGGCACTGTCACGGAGCCTTCACCTTCGCGGAATCGTCGACTTAGGCGACACCAAGCTATTTGATGCGGCGGTGCTGCCTGCTGTAATCATTGCGAATGGTCGAGGGAAGGCGGAGGCCGTGTCGCCCGCGCGCTTCACCTCGATCTATGAGACGAAGACCAAGAGCGCTTCGCATCAAGCGGCTAGCGCCATAACGGCGCTGGAGCACTCGGGCGTAATTGGGCTGCCTGATGGGCGGAGCTTTGAGGTGCAGCACGGCACGCTGCACAATGGCACAGACCTCTCCGGCGTCTGGCGTCTCGGTTCTGACGACGTCAGCGCATGGTTAGATAAGGTCGATGCCAATACATGGGCGCGGTTTTCTGACGTCGGAAAGGTTCGAGTCGGTGTGAAAACTTGTGCCGATAAGGTCTTCACTCGACGGCAGTGGCCAGAGCCGTTGGAATTGCTGAGGCCGCTCACCACACATAAGGTTGCCCGCAGGTTCCGCGCTGACGCCGCCGCGTTTCCGATGCAAATCCTATACCCGCACGAGATAGTTGATGGCCGTCGCGTTGCATCTGACTTGAGGCGGTACCCCGCCAGCCGGGCCTACCTTGAGTCACATAGGGCGACTCTGGAGAGGCGGAGCTATGTGATCGACGCGGGCCGCGATTGGTACGAGATATGGGTACCGCAAAATCCTGATGACTGGCGCGGCCCCAAGCTGGTGTTCCGCGACATCTGCGAGCATCCGACGTTCTGGATTGACCAAGATGATACCATTGTAAATGGTGACTGCTACTGGCTCAAACCCAGATCAGGGATGGCCGACGTATTATGGCTCGCTCTAGCAGTCGCCAACTCAACATTTATCGAACAATTTTATGACCGCCGCTTCAACAATAAGCTCTATGCAGGGCGACGGCGCTTCATTACCCAGTATGTCGAGCAATTTCCTCTGCCAGACCCTGCCAGTGACATTGGGAAGGCGATCATCGCGAAAGCAAAGCTAATTTATGAGATCACGCCTTCGGAAAACGGCAGGGCGCTGGAACAAGAGCTAGACATGATGATCTGGACTGCACTCACCGGCGTGGACCGCCCCGCCTAGCCATCTTACTCTGCAAAAAAACTTGCGGGCAACGGTATTTGCAGCTTTTTGTTCAGAACTTTGCCCTGGAATTGTGGAAAGCGGTCGAAGAACCGCTGACCGGTGGTCAAATAAAAGTGCGTAAGCGTAACGGTTGCGCCGTCCGTTGCGGCATAGAAGATAGCATAGCGAACGTCGCAATGCCGAATTTGTTGCCCCGCAACCTTCGGCACATCCAAAGGAGCCTCGCTGTTCGGGCATACCAGCCCCAGGTCGATCGTGGGGGAGGTTTGCAGCTTCACCTCCAGCAGCTGCTGGCGCACGTCCGGAAACCGCCCGTCATCGCGGTAGTCGGCATAGCCCAGCTCCCGGCAGACCAACTCATGGAGGGCCGCACCGCGATTGCGCTCCTGGTCATGCCCCGCGTCCCGAAAGCTCTTTCCCACAAGACCACGAAGGCGATCGAACGCCTCAGCAATGGGCAGGATCAGTTTGGCGCAGGGGTGGTCGACTGGGCTAACGGTTTCGGCCAGATTGGCTCCGGCCTGAACGAACGGCTGGAGCCTGTCTGTGTCGACATCGGCGACAAGCTCGGTTTTGGCCTCTTTGGGAACAAGGCGCGCCTGATACTTCTGCGTGAGAGTACCCGTTGTGTCGAGAGTCGCCAATTCATCGCCCGTCACCACCTTAACCCGGCAGATCACATCGCTCTCGTCAGTCCGGATTATGACATAGCGCCGCGTTGCTGATAACTGCTCGTTCCAGACTTGAAGGTTGTTCGACTTCTGGACGTAAGTATCAAACAATTGACCGACGAAACGCGGCTGCGTCTTTCTGAAACTCGGAGGCACTGGGTAACCTAACGCCTTGCAGACGTGCACCTTGGCGACCTTTGAGCGAGTGCGGATCGGCAGCCCCGTAAGGGAAATACCGGCAAGGGCCTCATTCAGTATGCCCTCCAACTCAGGGGTAGGTATCCAGAGAGCGAGGTCGCCGATCTCTATCGGGTCGTAGATCGTGAGTCGGCTTGCCCTGATCGCTTCGACGTAATCTCTGGTCATGGTTATGCCCCTCTTGCGAGGACATTTAGCGATCATCTTGATCTGTTTCCAGAACCGCAAAGCACCCTTGCTGCGCAGCGCGCGCAATGTGCCACCTTATCTGGAAAGTTGACCAGCACGCCGCGACAGCCTTCAAACGGCTATTGCGAACCGCCCCCAACCCTTCCAAGGTCCCTTTGCCTCCCGTGAAAGCCGGGGGGCGGGGCGTGAGAACCCCAACTCGTAGGAACTCGGTCGCAGCGCAAGCCGAGGCCGGGTGGGGTGCGCGGATGTCCAAGGCTTCGGCCTAAAGGCGCATCCGCCTGCGCCTACGGTCAGGTTCTCAACATCCGGCTTTGGCCGTCGCCCCGAGAGGAACATAGGGGCGGCACGAGGTCCAAGCCGAAGGTTGCTCCGCAAACGGGGGTGACATCCATGACAGCACCAATCGACCGTCAGCGCGCCTTCGCGCCCTGACGCGATGCCGCACGTCCATTCGCCATCAACAGGAGAACACCATGAACATAAAGAAACTCTGCGCGCTGGCGATACCGCTCGCGCTCGCCGCTTGCAGCGGTCGATCGGGTGCCGAAAAGGCCGTCCGCGAGGCGCTGAAAGACCCGGATTCGGCCAAGTTCGGCGAGTTCTACTATAACAGCAGCACCGGGAAGGGGTGCCTCACCACAAACGCAAAGAACTCGATGGGCGGTTACACCGGCGACAGCCAAAGCCATCTGACTAAAGACTCGGACGGATGGCATTATGAAGCCGATAGCGACCAATCGCCCGAGGATTGTCGTAAGGATTACGCGGACAACGGATCGTCCGATGATAAGATGATGTCCAACGACACGATGATGTCTGCCAAACCTTAAGGAGACTGGCCCGGCTTGCTCCTTTTGAGGGTAAGACGGCGACCTCTCGATGCGCTCGGCTAGGAAAGCCTAGCCTCCCGACCCGCCCGCCCCCGCGCGGACCGAGTACCACTACCGAACCAACCCAGCCCTCGCGACACCCGTCGCGGGGGCTTTTTGATTTCAGCCAAGGAGATGCCCCATGCTCACCCTCACCGACCGGCCCTCGATCCGCGCCGCCGCCCGCGACCCCACTCTCGACCCGCTCCTGCGCGCCGTCCTCAAGCTCCGGTTCGAGCAGATGGGCGGCACGGGCGCGCACTTCCACGTCGTCCAGAGGGGCGACGCCCTCGCCGACGCTGAGGCGGCGGTCGGCTGGCCCATGACGCTCGACGGCTCCCCGTGCTGGGAGTGGACCGAGCGGCACGGCACCGTCGCGGAAGTCGTGTTCGTCCTGTCCGACGACGGCCCCGCGCAGGTCCTGCTGGTGCCCGACGACGCCTGCCCCGCCCTCGCCGACCTGCTCCGCGACGGCTGACCCGACCACCACCACAACCCGACCGACCGCAGCGTCCAGGCATCCCGCCTCGGGCGCTTTTTCTTTGTCCAGAGAGGAACAAACCATGATCGCAATCTACGACCGCGACTCTGCCGCCCTCGCCCTCGCCCGCGAGCTGGAGCCCCGCCTGCGCGCGGCGCTGGAGGCGGAGCTGGCCCTGCTCACCTCCGAAGAGCATGACCTGACCGACCACACCGACATACACCTGATCGAGCCGGGAGACGCCGAAACCGACATCTGGCGCGAGACGGGCTTCTCACCGCTCGTGGAGCCGATCGAGGGGGCGCGGTTCGGTGAACCCGGCTTCGCGCCCGGCTGGGACCTGCTCACCGCGAGCGGGGGCGTGTTCCGCATCGTGTTCACGTTCGGCAGCACATTCGCCGCCGTGCTGCTGGTGCCCGACGCGCCCGGCGTCCTCCCCGACCTGCTCCACCTCTGTCGCACCTACGCGGCCTGACCCAACCAACCCAGGAGAAACCACCATGCGCGAGTTCCTGACCCTCCTAACAGCCGTAGCGATCCTCGCGATCGCTCAGACCCTCTACGCGGCCTTGGCCGTTGCCCTGCTGATGTTCGCCGTCATGGGCGTGGTCGCGTTCCCCAAACGCACGTTCCAGCTGATCGGGGCGCTTGGGCTGCTCGCTCTCGCGCTCCGCGCTCCCGCCGCTTGCGCCGCCGCGATCGGGGCGATGGGCGTCACTGCGGTCACGGCGGGCTGCTTTCTACGTCGCAAGCCGCCCGCGTTACCCATGCCGATGCCACTGCTGCCCCGACCCGACCGAAACAGCTAAGCGACCAAGTCGGTCGGGTTGAAACCGCAATCGGGCGTAAGCATATAGGTGGTGCCATCCGGCTTTGGTCGGGTGTATGCCTTCCGCAAGTGCGGGCCCTGAGACCGTTCACCTCCCTGCCGAGGTGGCGTCGCTCGCGCGGAAGGTAGCTGACCTCCTCACAGCGATGTCCACCTTGCAGCGGCGGTGCCAGTCTTCGGGACAGCATCGCTGTTTGACATTGTTGACCAGCAAATCGCGCAGAGCGCGATCGCACGTCGCGCGGCTGTGGAAGGCACCGCTGGTACGATCACGCCTGCGCTAGGTTCGTGGCAATCCCGCCGCGTGACAGCGTGCCGGTTTATAAGGCCGGACGATCCTGTGAGGACAGGGCATGAAAACAAAAGATAGTGAGATCGGGCCGTTTCCGGACAGCCCCGCAGGCAAGTCAGACCGCCCGCCTGCTACAATCGCAAACGTCGACCACATACTACGCCACGCGGGCATCACCGTCCGCTACAACGAGGTCAGCAAGCGTGATGAGATCACGATCCCCGGCAGGGCAGGGTCGCGGGACAACATCGACAACGTGACGCTAAGCCACATCGTCAGCTTAGCCGCCGAACATCATCTGCCCACCGGCAATGTAGCCGCGTTCGTCGAAGCGATCGCGAACCGGGACGCCTATAATCCAATGCGGGAGTGGATCGGCAGCAAGCCGTGGGACGGCTTGGATCGAATGGCGGAGGTGTACGCCACGGTTATTCCGCAAGACGAGTTCCCGGTGAACCTTAAAGAGGTGCTATTGCGCAAGTGGTTGCGCAGCGTAGCAGCGGCAGCGACTCAGGACAGTTTTCGCAGCCGGGGCGTACTCACATTACAGGGCGACCAGGGCATCGGTAAATCTTCGTGGATCAAGGCACTGATCTCCGACGCCACACTCGCCGACGCATTGGTCAAGCTCGGACATCACATGGACCCGTCCAATAAGGACTCGCTCATCGGCGCGATCAGCTATGTTATCACGGAGATGGGCGAGATCGACAGCTCGTTTCGCAAGGACCTCGCCCGGCTAAAAGGATTTTTGACCGACGACACGGACCGTGTGCGGCGTCCGTATGACCGGCGGGAGGCGAGCTACCCGCGTCGCACCGTGTTCGCGGCGACGGTCAACGACCACACATTTCTACAGGACCCAACGGGCAACACGCGGTTCTGGACCATTCCGGTCGCCAAGCTTCATTGGCAGCACGGGATCGACATGCAGCAGGTGTTCGCCCAGCTCGCCCGCGAGATTGAGGCTGGCGAGACTTGGTGGTTGGCCGACGGAGAGGAGGCCATATTGGAGGAGCTGAACAGCCGCCATGCTGTAGTCAGCCCGATCGCAGAAAAGCTTGCCGTCGCGATCGACCATGATCGCATCGGTGCGGAGGGACTTCCCGCCTTCACTGCAACCGAGGTCGTCGAGAAACTCGAGTTCACGCCGACGATGGCGACGGCGCGCGAGGCGGGCGCGGCGCTGCGCAAGCTGATTGGCAGGCCGAAGAAGCTGCAAGGCATTATGAAGTGGCGAGTACCATTCGACGACCACGCCAGCGCCGCCCGAGACGCGATCCTCCACCCGTACGGTAAGCCGAAAAGCGCAGAGCCCGAGGACAGATACTGACGAAGGCCCCGCTCCGATCCGGCGTCGGGGCGGGGACCACCGAACAGGGGGAGGTGGGGTAGGGGAAAATCACTAGCTGACCGAAAAGGGAGAAAGGGCGAAACGGCGGAGACGACGCCCCACTCGCCCCCCACCCCCCACCGGCCCTGCCGCCGCTGCGCTGCCCCGCGCCTCGTGCCCGCAGAACGCGGCCACCCCCGGCGGCTGTCTCAACCTCCCCCGCCCGCGCCCCGACCGGCACCGAACCGGCGTCGCGGGTCCCCACCCCCTGCCCGCCCCGCCGCGCGCCCCAGCGGGCCACTCTGCGGCGCATTCCGAACTCACCTTCAGAAAGCACCACCACCATGCCCAAGGCAAAGCTCGACCACGCGTTCGCCCTCACCGCCCAGTGCGAGGAAGGGAAAAAGAAGACCGACTACTACGACAAAGGAGTGACCGGCTTCGTGCTGGAATGCCGCCCCAACGGCGGAAAGACGTTCTACCTTCGCTATAATCAGAATGGCCATCAACGGGCTGTGAAGCTGGCCGCGTTCGGCGACGCGCCGTTCGCGCAGATAAAGAAGAAAGCCGAACGGCTGCGCGCGGAGGTATCGCTTGGCGTTGATCCCGCCGCGACCAAGGCGGCGGCAAAGGCGGTGCCAATCTACGCCGAGCTGGCCGCCATGCACCTTGACGATGCCAAGCTGCACCAGCGGTCCTACAGCACGACCGAAATGTACGTCCGGCGACACATCCTGCCTCGGTGGGGCAAGGTGCGGCTGACCGACATCGACGCGCGGGCCGTCGCCCAATGGCTCGCCAACAAGCGGGCGGACGGGTTGGCCCCAGCCACCGTCGAGAAGATCAGGGTGATCTTCGGTCGTTCGTTCGCGCTCGGCGCGCGCTGGGAAATCCCCGGCGCAGATAAGAACCCGACACGGGGCGTGACCCGGAAGCCGCTCAACAACGCCCGCGAGCGGTTCCTGTCGGCGGAGGAGGCGGCGCGGCTCCGCGTTGCGGTGGCGGCGTCGAAGAACCCGCAGCTTCAGCACATCGTCGGGCTGCTGCTCTTCACCGGCGCGCGCGTCCGGGAGCTGCTGGATGCCCGATGGGAGAACGTCGACGTGGAGCGGCAGGCCTGGCTCATCCCGACCAGCAAGACCGGCAAGCCTAGGCACGTCCCGCTTTCCACGCCCGCGCTGGCGATCGTGGCGACCCTACCTCGGTTCGACGGCTGCCCGTGGTTGCTGCCGAACCCGGACACGCGCAAGCCGTTCGTGTCCATCAAGCACGCATGGCAGGGCGCGCGTGAGGCGGCGGGGCTGCCGGGGCTCCGCATCCATGACCTTCGCCACTCGGCGGCGTCGTTCATGGTAAACAACGGCGTCGACCTGTTCGCCGTGGGCAAGGTATTGGGCCACGCGAGCTACCAATCGACGCAGCGGTACTCCCACCTCGCGAACGACACGCTGCTCGCCGCCGTCGAGGCTGGCGCGGCGAAGCAGGCTCAACCCGCCTAATCCTGCCCTCCCCTCCCCCCGACCCCGTGCTGGCCTCGCGCCGGTGCGCGGGTCGGGCTTCCTCCCTATCTCTTTTCGGAGCATCGACATGAACATCAACGCCACCGAAGTCACGTTTCCGTTTAGCACACCGTCGTCGTCACCGGCGCGCACCCAAGCGCAGTCGCAAAACTCGGCTTCGACGTTCGCAGCGCCTGTGTTCGGACTAAAACTTCGAACCTGTCCACTTTACTAGGCCTCGGGGGATCCACACTGGTTTCGGCACCACTGGCGGTTCAGCCGGCCAAACCAGCCGATACTCCAGCTGATCAGCTTCAGACATTCCTTTGAGGTGATGGTGTCTCTGAGGGTTCACTGAATATCTTACCGGTCCAAAAAAGCCACTAAAGCCGACTTGCTCATCGAGGGCTTCCCTTAACGAATCAAAATCAACTACCTCAACTGCAGTGCGCTTGAGGGCGGTAGGAGTACTTAGGCGAGTTGCTACACTGGCACTTAACTCGGTAGCAAAACACATGAGCCAAGCGTCTTCATCAAAGTCCGTATGATGGGCTTCTTTTACGAATTGACCATTAAGAGATACGTCGTGAAACGAAATGCGACGTGCGCCCCGACCAAGCCTCGCGAACCCTGGCGGCGTTCGATCTATGTTCGAGTCGAACTGCCGTACTTCGTCAGGCGTCATTGTGCCGTCCGACGTACCTAGAAAGCTGCTCGCAACCGTGAGCCGAGGACCAGCCTCTCCTTCAAGCCACCCCGGCAGGTGATCCAGGGAGTTAAGGTATATATATAGAGGGCCGGTTGGCGCTGTGCGGACGCGTACATCCGCGTTGTAATAGAAAATGGGAGTACCATTACTGCTTTCACGCGCAGTGCTGTAAAAGCGCTCTCTCCAGCCACTAGGCGGAAGCCCAAGCATCTGCCCTACGCTATCAATCTTTTCCAGCAGCTTATCGGCTTCGCGATCGTATCGAAGCTTAGCCTGTTCAAGTTCCTCTCGGATTAAAGATTGAGCCGCTCCCGCAGACTCCATCCCAAGCAGCTTTTCACGTTCTTGGTCGTAACATCGATTCAGAAAATCGACAGCATTCCTTGTGTCCTGCTCGGCAGCAGCAAACTTCTTACCGTTTTCGGCATCCAACATCTGTCAACCTCACTCTATAGGCGTGCATTGAGATAGTTTGCGAAGGCCAACCGCGCTATAGACAAAATTACCTGTTTTCTGCTTTGAGCATTGTAGCTTGCCGGATCGCTCTTTGGCAAGCCGAACTGTTTCACCAGCATGTTGCGAAAGCTCGCGAGCAGCTCTTAGCGTACGCTTCTCGGTCGCAATCGGCCGGGATTAAGCGTTTCCGGCTCATCCGATTTCGAACCGAGATAGGCGGCTAGGGCAGTTGCGGGCGTCAGTTCGGCGGCTTGCACTGGTGATCCGCGCAGGCCTCCGCCGGTATAGCGCAGGTCGTGTTTTGCCAATTTTCCTGACGAGGGCGCGTTGGCTAGGAAACCGCTGTCGAATGGCTTCGCTCCGATCTGGGAAGCGGCTGGGTCGCTCAGCGCCGTACCGCGTTGCCGAGACCGAAGTCGTTGGAATTAATCACTCTTTTGTCCCGCTTGAGTAGCCTTCGTAATGCGGGGGTCACAGGTTCGAGTCCTGTAGGCGGCACCACCTTGTAGAGCGGTTCGGTGATCGCTGATTGCCTGAATAGCCGGCCCGGCGTTGATGTCGCAATCACGACCGCTATATCTGGCGCAGCCCATGACCTATCCCACCCGCATCCTGCCCGCGCACATCGAGGACACGGTGCGCGCGATCGCCGAGCTCCACGCGGAGCATCATCGACAGGCGACCGCGATCGAGCGGATGGTGGGGCGGTCGGTGCGGTTTGTCGCGCCCACGCTTCGTGGGCGTGCTGACCGCCGCATTGCTGTTGTGGATCGTCGTCAACTCCGCGCTCAGCTTGCACGGCTACCATGCGGACGCGCCGCCCTTTCCCGTCCTGCAGGATTTGGGCGAGGCGTTGGGCCTGTACCTTACCGTGCTGATCCTCATCACCCAGCGCCGCGAGGACGAGATCGCCGAGCATCGCGAACAGCTGACGCTCGAACTGGCAATTTTGAACGAACAGAAAAGCGCCA
>CALMGC010000269.1:11000-13294 GCA_937863505.1 uncultured Sphingomonadales bacterium
ATCATCGAACTGATCGAGGAACTCCGGCGCGACAATTCGCTGATTAAGGACCGGGTCGACCACGAGGCGAATGCGCTCGCCGTACCCGCCGACCCGCAAGCGGTGCTCGAGGCGATCAAGGATACGCACGAGGAGCTGATCGGCTCGGTGGACGAAACGTCGCACCCCTGATCGGACGCGGAACACAGGTGGAAGTGCCGCATTCTCCGCCACGCGAGCTCAACCGAGGTGACCCATCGACGACTCTCATGATCGTGGCCGCGCGGTGCCGAGCGGGCGGCTGGCCCGGTTCGGCGCGTTCGGGCGGTTGGCGGGGGGTGTCGCGGCCGGTGTGATGAGCGAGGGCGCGCGGCGGATCGCGAGCGGGGAGCGGCCGCGCATGGGCGACCTGCTGCTCACGCCCGCGAACGTGACGCGCGTCGCCGACCAGCTCGCGCATCTGCGCGGCGCGGCGATGAAGCTTGGGCAGATGATCTCGATGGACGCGGGCGACCTGCTCCCGCCCGAGCTGGCCGACATCCTCGCGCGGCTGCGATCGGGCGCGCAGCGGATGCCGCCCGATCAGCTCAACCGCGTGCTCGCGGCGGAATGGGGTCGCGACTGGCGCGCGCGGTTCGCCCGGTTCGACGCGACGCCGATCGCCGCCGCCTCGATCGGTCAGGTCCACCGCGCGACGACGCGCGACGGGCGGCTGCTGGCGATCAAGGTCCAGTATCCGGGCGTCGCGGACAGCATCGACGCGGACATCGACAATGTCGCGACCTTGCTGCGCATGTCGGGGCTGATGCCGCGCGAGATCGACCTCGCCCCGTTGCTCTCCGAAGCCAAGGCGCAGCTGCGCGAGGAGGCGGATTACCTGCGCGAGCGGGACGAAATGCTCCGCTTCGGCGCGCTGCTCGCGGGCGACGGGCGGTACGGGGTGCCGGCGCCCGTGCCCGAGCTCACCACCGCGCGGGTGCTGGCCATGAGTTTCGTCGAGGGCGTCGCGGTGGAGACGCTGGTCGACGCGCCGCAAGTGGTGCGTGACGACGCGGCGGGCGCGCTGATCGACCTCGTGCTGCGCGAGTTGTTCGCGTTCGGGGCGATGCAGACCGATCCTAACTTCGCCAACTACCGCTGGCAGCCGGAGACGGGGCGGCTGGCGCTGCTCGATTTCGGCGCGGCGCGGACGGTGTCGGCGGAGACGAGCGAGGCCTATGCGCGCGTCCTCGCCGCGGCGCTCGCGAACGATCGCGATGCGGTGCGCGAGGCGGCGGTGGCGGGCGGCTTCCTGGGCGAGGCGGCGGTGACGGCGCACCGCGCGCTGGTCGACCGGCTGATCGACGTGGTGCTGGTCGAGGTCCACCGCCCCGGCCCGCTCGACTTCGGCGACCGCGCATTCATCGGCGTGCTGCGCGAGGAAGGCGCGACGCTTGCGGCGGATCGCGCGACCTGGCACCTGCCCCCGATCGGGACGCTGCTGGTCCAGCGCAAGATCAGCGGCACCGCCCTGCTCGCCGCGCGGTTGCGCGCGCGCGTGAACGTGCGCGCGATGCTGGAAGCGGCGCTGGCGCGGCGGAACGAGCGCGCGGCTCCGACGCTTTAACACGCCAAGGAGCCGCAACCATGCCGACCGACAAGACCGCAACGCTGTACCGGATGGTGCTGCCCGACCACATCTGCCCGTTCGGCGTTCGCGCGAAAGCGATGCTGGAGACGGCGGGCTACCGGATCGACGAGCATCTGCTCCGCTCGCGCGAGGAGGCGGACGCGTTCGAGGCGGAACAGGGTGTCGCCACCACGCCGCAAGTGTTCATCGACGGCGAGCGCGTCGGCGGCAGCGACGAGCTGGAACGCTATCTCGCGGCGGCCTGACCCGCCTCAGCCCTCGACCGACCAGTCGAGCGGGTCCGCCGCCTTGCCGACGCCGTAACTCTCGCCGATCGCGTGGAGCACCGGGTTGAGCGCGCCGTCGCGCGGCTGGTCGAGCCGCCGGGTCGCGCCGTAACCGTCGACGACGTCGATCGGCCCCGACCAGCGCACGTCCATGCTGATGACGTGTCCGTCGAAGTGCGGCGAGCCCTCGGGCAGCGGCTGTTCGGTGCCGAGCCGCCGCGCCATCTCGCCCGCGGCCTTGCGCGAGCGATCGGGGTCGCCATGGTCCCAGATCACCGGCGCGCGCGGCTCGGGCGGCACGTCGGCGGGCCGGACCGACCCGTCCGCCACCGCGCGCGCGTTGCGGTGAAGCCAGGCGCGGACCGCGTCGCGCTTGGTCGCCTCCACCCGCACCCGCGCGCCCGCGCGCTCCAGCGCAT
>CALMGC010000270.1 GCA_937863505.1 uncultured Sphingomonadales bacterium
TCGCGCGCTGGGCGACATCAGCGCGCGCTGCCTGCCCTTCGGGCTGCCGCAGATGCTGACGTCGAAATTCTACCCGGACGAGATCGTGCAGACGCCGGGGCAGGTGACGTTCCTGATGAACAGCACCTTCCCCATCGTGATCTGGACCGATGGGCGCGGGCATCCGGCGGACCTCCAGCCAAGCTATAACGGCCATTCGATCGGCCATTGGGAAGGCGACACGCTGCACGTCGACACCGTCGGCATCAAGGGCACCACCGCCCTGTCCTCGCAGCGTTGGCCGCACAGCGACAAGCTGCACATCCTGTGGACGGTGAAGCGCACCGGGCCCGACACGCTGCGAATCGACCTCACTTTCGAGGACAAGGATGCGTTCACCGCACCCGTGCGCGAAACCAACATGTGGGCGCGCAAGACCGATCCGCGCTGGCAGGTGCTCGACGACGCGTCTTGCTTCGAGAACAACCAGGAAAGCACCGACGCGGGCGGCGCCGTCGGATTTCCGAAGTTCTGAGCGGAAGGGCGGCGAATGAAGCTGGTCAAGGTCGAACGCGGTGGTGCCTCGGCGCAGGGCGTGCTGGTGGACGACGAAGTGCGCGTGGTCGGCGGCTGGGTCCCCGGGCCCGCCGACGCCGCGCCCTTCACGCTGAGCTGCATGGCGCTGGGCGAGATCGAGGCGGCGCTCGGCACCTTATCGGAGACGGTTCCGCTGGCCGATGTGACGCTTGCCGTTCCGATCGACCCCGCCGCGCAGATCTTCTGCGCCGGGTTCAACTATCACGCACACCTGACCGAGATCAGCTCGGACGTGCCCGCGCATCCGGTGATCTTCAAGCGCACGCTCGAGACGCTGGTGGCGCATGGCCAGCCGATCATCCGGCCCCGCGTGTCCGAGACGCTAGACTATGAAGTGGAGATAGTGGTGGTGATCGGTCGCGAGGGGCGGCACATCGCGGTCGAGGACGCGATGGCCTATGTCACCGGGTATAGTGTGTTCATGGACGGGAGCGTACGCGAATATCAGAAGCACAGCGTCACCGCGGGCAAGAATTTCTGGCGTTCGGGGGCGATGGGGCCGTGGGTGGTGACACCCGACGAAATAGGTGACCGCGACATCGCGTTGGCCAGCTATGTCGACGGCGAGCGGCGGCAATCGTCCACCGCCAGCCATATGATCTTTTCCATCGCTCAGCTGATCAGTTATTGCTCGGTCGTCACGCGGCTGCGCCCGGGCGACGTGATCGCGACCGGAACGCCGGGCGGGGTCGGCTCGCGGATGACGCCGCCGGGCTGGCTCAAGCCCGGGCAGGTGATCGAGGCGGAGGTCGAGGGCGTCGGGCGGCTCAGCAACCCGGTCGAGGACGAGCAGGGCTGACGAGCCCGCGAGGAGAGGCATGTGACCGAGACAATCCTGTACATGGCACCGGGAGCCTGCTCGCGCGTCACCATGACCGCGCTCGAGGAGATCGGGCTTCCCTATAAGGACCGCACGCTCGATCTCGCCGCCGGCGCGCAGACGAGTGATGATTATCTGGCGGTAAACCGCAAGGGTAAGGTGCCCGCGCTGGTGGTCGACGGTCAATTGTTGACCGAGAATGCGGCGATCCTCGCCTATCTCCACCGCGCGTACCCCGGGGCCGGGTTGCTGCCAGGCGACGGGGACGAGCTCGCGGTGGCGCAAGGCCTGAGCGACGTGATCTGGTGCGCGAGCACGCTCCACCCCGAGGTGCGGCAAGTGCGCGCGCCGTTCAAATGGACGCTTGGAGATCCCGCAGGGGTCAAGGAGGACGGCCTCGCCAAGTTCGCCAAGGAATGCGCGTACATCGCCGAGCGGGTGGGCGAGGACGGCTGGTGGTATGGCGACCGCTGGTCGATCGTCGACACCTATGTCTACTGGGCGTACAGCACCGCGCGGATCGGCGGTTTCCCACTCGACAAGTATCCGCGCCTGCTCGCCCATGCCGAGCGGGTCCGCGCGCGACCGAGTTTCCAGCGGACGCTGGCGCGTGAGCTGGCGGCGGTGGAGCGCGAAAAGCTGCCGACCGACCCGGCCACGCTGTGATCGCGAGGGCTGCCCCGGCCGCGCATGGGCGTCCGGGGAGGCCGCGCGGATTACCGGTGCGTGAGGTTCGCCCAGGGCGCTACCGCGGGCGGATAGCCCTTGAGCAGCTCGTTATAGACGGTCTGGTCGAAGTCGGGGAACATCGCGTTCGCGCCCGGCTCGGGCAGCGCCGCTTCCACCTCGGCGAGGCTCTTGCCCGCATAGACCATGGTCTCGATCTGCGCGCGCCGCTGCTCCACCGCATGGAGCTGCGCTTCGATCTGAGCGCGCGTCATCATCGCGCCGTGGCCGGACACGAACAGGTCCGCGTCGAGCGCGAGCATCGCCTTTACCGACTGGATCCAGCCCGCGGACGAGCCGCCGATATGCACCACCGGATAGCGGTCGGCCTGATTGAGCAGGATGTCGCCGCCATAAACGAGCTTCTGCCGTGGCAGGTAGACGAACACGTCACCGCTGCTGTGCGCGGGCGCGACGTGGATCAACTGCATCGGCACGCCGTCGATCACGGTCGTCTCGCTCTCGGACAGTGTGTGGGTCGGCAGGTACTTGGTCGCGAGCAGGCGATAGAGCGGCTTGTACATCGGCGGCGCGTTCGGGTCCGCATCCGATGCCAGGATGGTCGCGCGGGTGTCTTCATGCGCGATGATCGCCACGCCCGCGGGGTAGGAAGGCAGCCCGCCGATATGGTCGGGGTCGCTGTGTGTCAGGATGATCGTGTTGATCGGCTTGGGGGTCACCTTGGCGATCTCTTCCACCTGCTTCTGCCCGTCGGGCGGCGAGGTCTGCGTGTCGATCACCACCACGCCCTTGTCGCCGACGACGAACCCGGCATTGGAGCGCCCGCCCGACACCCAATAGGCGCCACCGCGAAGCGGGTGCACGGTCAGCACCGTCGGTGCGGGTGCCTGCTGCGCGCCCGTCGGAGCCGCCAGGAGCGCCGCGACAGAGACTCCGATGGCGAGAAATGGTTTGAAGCTCATGTGAGAAACGCCCCTGCTGATTGAATGTTGATACTTTGCATGAGACCGGTGCGGCTGTCAAACATCTTGTCGGGACGGCTGCTTCATTGAGAATAGTCGCGGCGATCAGGCGCGAGTTCTTGATCGCCGTTGTTTGCTTGATTGAGAAGCCTTTTCATTCGTGTGATATTCACGCCCGCTTTCATCTGCGCAGTTGACAGGTTTCGCGTCGCGCGCCCTCCGATCGAAGCGTCAGCGCGCGGGGGCGGTGCCCTCGTCCAGCTCGTCGGGAAAGGGCTGAGTCTGCCGCCCGGACCAGTCGGCCTCGCGCGGGCGCGGTGCCGCGACCAGCAGCCGCGCGCGCAGGCCGACATTGCCCAGCCCCTCCACCGCCAGCAGCGCGTCGAACGCGGGCGCGCCGTGAAGCGGACCGGTGATCCGCGCCAACGTGTCGGCATGGGTCGCAAACTCCGCCGCCTCCATCAGCGCGGCGTCGCGCGTTCCCGCGATCACCACCACATGGTTGCCGGTCGGGCCGGCGAAGCTGGAGACCAGCGCATAATCCTCGCTCGGTCGCCGCTGGTCCGCGTCGAGATGCGTTCCCGCCATGTAGCGCCGCCCGGTCTTGAGGTCGACGATCTCGTCATACGTCCCGCCGACGGTGAAGCGCGACGCGCTGAACACCGGATCGCGCAAGGACCCGAGCCCGCTTAGGTAGCCGAGATAGATGAGGTCGGCGTTTTTCACCATGTCGGGGGTCAGCTGGGAGGCGGGCACCACCAGCGGCTTGCGTAGCTCGTGCTCGTTGCGGCGGACGACCGGCACCACGACTCGCAACGCGCTCGCCACGCCGAGGGGCAGATAGTCGAGCCCGAGATCGACCGCTTTCGCCCGGTCCGTGCGGCGCGCGGCGACGCGGTCGAGATCGCCGGCGGCGTTGACGTCGAACTCGCGTATCAGCCGGGCGACGTCACCGTTCGCGTCGGTTTCGCCGAAGATGTAATAGTCGCCGACCACGATCACCAACCGCCGCGAGTCGGACACCGCCGGGACCCAGAGCGGGTTGGCGCGCGCCTCGCGCAGCGGCGCGTCGACGGGATCGGCGCGGCTCGCCACGCCCCAGCCGACGAGCGCGGCCAGCGCCATCAGCGCGAGCACGCCCGCGAATTCGAGCAGCCGCCAGTGGCGGCGCGGCGGGACCGGCGCGGGCGGGGCGGTCGCCTCGACCGGGGCAGGCTCCGCCGCCACCCGTTCGAGCATCAGCCGATAGCCGCCTTTCGGGATGACCAGGCGGACCGGCTGCGCCGCGCCCGGCCCGGCGTAGAAATCGTCGAGCTTGCGGCGGAGGCGGTGAACATAGACGCGGACGGACGCGTCCTGCTCCGCCGCCTCGCCCGCGCGGGCGAACACGCGGTCGGCGATCTCGACCTCCTTGGGCGATCTGCCTTCCAGCGCGCAGTCCAGCAGGAAGTCGAACAAGCGGACAAGCGCGGGCGAGCGGCCCAGCGCCTGCTCGCCGCGCATCAGCTCCGCTTGCTCGCGCAGCCCCGTTTCCTCGCTTTCCGCCATGGTGACGGCCTTAGCAGGCGGGGCGGAGTACGGCGAGGTCAGCCCGCGCTAGGCGCGTCCGCCCGTTCCAGCGCGATCCGTCGGTCGATCTCGCGCCGCACCATCGTCGATCCCGCGTCGCCCTTGGTGAAATTGGTGAGGATCGCGCCGGTCCGTTCCATGTTTCGCTGCGTCGCCTCGATGATCGGCTTGTCCTCCTGCGAGAAGGCCCGGTCGACGATCGCGAACATGCGGTCGGACAGCGTATCGTTGCCGAGATCGAAGTCGCGCGCGACCGCCCAGAAATAGTGGGTGGAGCGCTCCGTCTCGGGCGTCAGGATATGCGCGCTCGGGGTGCGGAGGCCACTCTCGCGCGGGCTCGCCGGGGCCATGATGCCGAGGTCGAGCAGCAGGTTGCTCGCCGGACGCCAGCTCATGTCGAGATATTTGTCCACCGTCGGCGTCCGCGTCCATGCCTGCCGGTGGAGCGCGCTGGGCGGCAGGTCGGGCCAGATCGTGTTCACCGCGATCACCTCGCCGTCGCGCACGGCCGATGTCTGCTGCGCTTCCGCCGCGCCCGGCTGACCCACCGTGCCCGGATGCAGGTAGTCGGCGTGCGCGAGGTCCATCAGATTGTCGATCACCAGCCGGTAATTGGCTTGGACATGCGTATAGCCGCGCCGCGTGCTGAACTCAGCCGGCGAGTCAAACAACCTGTAATCGGGGATGCGCGCGGGGTCGGCGAGCGTTGCGTCGCCCGGCCAGACCCAGATTCCGCCGAACCGCTCCGCCGCCGGAAAGGATTGCGCCCGCAAGCGCTCGGGCGAGCCCTGTACATGCGGGTTCTTGCGGCACACGCCCGCCGTGTCGAGTTCGATACCGTGGTACGGGCAGACGAGATGCCCATGGCTGACCGTTCCCATGCTGAGCGGCACCGCGCGATGGGGGCAGACGTCGAGCAATATGCCTGCCGTCCCGTCCGTGCCGCGAAAAACCACCAGCGGATCGCCCAGAACCGTCACCGCCACGGGCTTGTCGGTCACAGCGTGCGACCAGGCCGCCATGTACCACGCGTTACGGATGAAGCTCATCGCTGGACTCCCGCTTCAGAAGTTCACCCGGCCCGAAATTCCATAGGTTCGCGGCGGCTGGCCGTAGGAGGTGGGATAGCCGATCGCCTGGCTGGAGCTGTTGTTGATCACGGTCGCGTCGAGCAAATTGCGCGCGAACAGCGTCAGCGTATAATGGTCGCCGCGCGGTCGCCACGCGAGCGAGGCGTTGAGCAGGGTGTATGCGCCCTGGGTCAGGAAGTTGTCCGCCTCGATCTTGTAGTCGCCATTGTAATTGGCGATGACGTTGGCGTGGATGGTGCCGAACGACATCCGCTTTTCGTAGTCCACCGCCAGCGTCCCCGCGAAGTTCTGCGCCTGCGGAATGCGATTGCCGCTCGCGTCGACTGAGAGCAATGTCGCGCCGCCGGTCGGCTTCGGAATACTGCCCACTGCGCCGGGATAGGACACGAAGTTGGTGTGCAGCGCCTCGAACCCGCCGCTCAGCGACAGTTCGGGGGTGACGCGCGCGTTGAAGTCGACGTCGAGGCCGTACAGCCGCGCCTTGGCTCCGTTGACGATCGTCTGCGATACGCCGACGAACTGGATCACCTGGAGATTGCTATAGTCATAGTAGAAGCCGCCCGCGTTCAATCGGACGCGGCGACCGAACAATTCGGTCTTGAGCCCCGCCTCGTAGGCATCGAGCCGCTCGGGCAGATAGGCCGGGTTGGCGGGGTTAAGGATATTGAACCCGCCGCTCTTGATGCCGCGATTGTACGAGACGTAGCCGAGCACGTCCGGCGTGAACTGGTGATCGAGCGCGATGCGCCAGGTCGGCTTGTTGATCGTCAGCGCGGGCGGGTTGTAGTTGATGACAGGCGACATGCCGTTGTACCGGTTGAGCGTCACCTGCCCGTTCAGCACTCGCTGCTCATAGGTGAAGCGTCCGCCAAGGGTGAGGTTGGTGCCCTCGAACAGCCGGATGCCTAGCTGCGCGAACGGCGCAACCGATTGCGTCTTCTCCGAGCCGTTGGTGACGGTGGTCTGGTTGAGGTTGGCGAGCACCGCGGCGGGCGGGTTGCCGTAAAAAGGCGAGAAGAATTGCCGCACGATCGGCTCGTTGGCGTTGCGGTTGTAGAAATAGAACACGCCCGCCGTATAGCTTACCGGTCCGTCTCCCTTGGAGATGAGCTGCACCTCCTGGCTGAACGACTTGTTGGGCTGGTCGCCCGCGGGGACGCCGACATAGAAGACCGGTCGCCCGACGGGCACGTCGTCGAACTGGTAGTCGCTGCTCCCTTGACGATAGGCGGTGATCGACACCAGCTTGGCGAAGTCGAGGTCGCGCTCGATCGTCGCGCTGATGCCGCCGCCCCGGAACGCGGCATAGGGGTTGATCGCCGAATAGGTGTCGCGCCGGTTCGGCAGCGCGCCCGGCAGCGGCACGCTGAACGCCGTACCGGGATAGGGGACGAAGCTGTAGGTATAGTCCTTGCGGTCGAGGTAATCGGCAATCAGCAACACGGACGTTTTCGCGTCCGGCTCGAGCAGCAGCTTGCCGCGCAGGCCGAGCGCGTGCGCGATCTGGAACGTGCCGTGCCCGGTGGTGAGGTTCTTGCCATAGCCGTCGCCTTGGGTCGCGAAGTCCGCCGACAGGCTCGCGGCCACGCCGGTCGCCAGCCCGCCGGACACGAAACCGCTCGCGCGGAAGGTGGCGTAATTGTCGATTTCCGCCTTGGCCTGTAGCGCGAATTCCTGGCTTGGGCGGCGGGTGGTGATCTGGATCACGCCTCCCGTCGCGTTGCGGCCGAACAACGTGCCCTGCGGCCCCTTGAGCACCGCCACCTGCTCCACGTCGGGCAACTCGCGATTGCCCTCGCGCTGCTGCGGCAGGTAGACGCCGTCGATGTAAAGCGCGACCGGGTTCTCGACCACGTTGCTCGATGTGCCGATGCCGCGGAGCGAGGGCTGGAACACGCCGCCTGCGGTGGTGCGGACGTTGAGGCCGGGCGCGACCGTCTGGAGATTGGGCAGGCTGGTGACGCCCGCGGCGGCGAGCTGCTGGCCGCTGACCGCGGTGATGACGATCGGCACCCGCTGAAGGTTCTCCGCGCGGCGCTGCGCGGTGACGACGATCTCGCCGACTTCGGTGGCGGGGGCGGCAGCCGGCGGGGAGGGCTGATCGACGGTCGTCGGATCGGTCGGCGTAGGGGGCGCGGCTTGCGCCCATGCCGCGAAAGGCGCGCAGGCTATCGCCAGCACAGCGGCGCACCCGAGCAGATACGTCTTCATCGCCCTCTCCCATGTTGTCGGGCCATTTGACCCGGTCACTTGCTCGCCAGCCGTTTTCGGCCTCGGCGAACTTCCTGCCTACACTTTCACGCCGGCGCTCGGAGAGACGAAATACCGGGCAACGATGCGTTCCGGGCATCGCGCGCCTAATCGTGCCGCCACCGTCAGAACGGGTAGCGCCCCGGGTTCTGCGACATGGTGGTCAGCCGCAACTCGGTGAAGTCCTCGACCGAGTAATGCCCCGACCGGCCCCAGCCGCTGTCCTTGACCCCGCCGACCGGCAGCGCCGCTTCGCTCGCCATGGTCGGCGCGTTGACATGGACGATGCCGGTATCGAACCGCTGCGCCATGTCGAACCCGCGCGCATGGTCGCCGGTCATGATCGACGCGCTGAGCCCGTAGGGCGTGTCCTGCGCGTCGCGGAGCGCCTGTTCGGGGTCGTCGAACGGCTGAATGACGAGCAGCGGGCCGAACGTCTCGTCCGCGCCGGTGGTGCAGACCGCTTCGGCGGGGACATGGGTGAGGATCGTCGGCTCGTAGATCATGCCCTCGGCCTTGCCGCCGGTGACCACCTTTGCGCCGCGATTCACCGCATCCTGCACCCGCTCGGTCACCTGATCGACCGCGCGCTGGTTGATTAGCGGGCCGACGATCACCGACGGGTCGCGCGGGTCGCCGATCTTGAGACTACGCACTTTAGTGGCGAGCTGGTCGACGAACGCATCGTGCACCTTCCGGTCGACATAGACCTTGCGCGTGTTCATGCACACCTGTCCCTGGTGGAGGAACGCGCCGAACGTGACCGCGTCGACCGTATGCGCCAGGTCGGCATCGTCGAGCACGATCATCGGGTTGAACCCGCCGAGTTCGAGCACCATCCGCTTCAGCGCGCGGCCCGCCCGTTCGCCGAGGATGCGCGCGGTCTTGTCCGATCCGGTGAAGTTGATGCAGCGTACCGCCCGGCTCTCGAAGAAGATGTCCGCGACCTGCGCCGCCTCGCCCGGCGCGTGGGTGACGACGTTGAAGCTGCCCGCCGGAAAGCCCGCTTCCTCCAGGATTTCCGCATGAATCAGCCCGGCGGACATCGGCCCTTCCTCCGACGGCTTGATGACGGTGGTGTTGCCGAACGCCATCGGCAGCAGGAACGCGCGCCAGGCGAGATAGAAGGCTCCGTTCCACGGCGTGAACCCCGCAACCACGCCCAGCGGCTTGCGCGTCACCAGTGCGAGGCGGCCCGGCACGTCGGAGCGCATCACGTCGCCATAGGGCATGTAGCCATAGTTCGCCGCCTGCCGAAGCATCGCCGCCGACAGCCGGATCTGAAATGCGGAGAAGACCTTGCTCGAGCCGATCTCGGCCGCCATCACCTGACAGATCTCGTCGAGGCGCCGCTCGCAGATGTCGGCCGCCTTGAGGAACAGTCGCTGGCGTTCGGCGGGGGGCATCGCCGCCCAGGCGGGGAACGCCGCCGCCGCCGCCGCGACCGCCGCCTCGGCCTCCGCACGTCCGCCCGCGGCGATCTCGGCGACGACCTCGCCGTTGAGCGGGTTACGATCGGCGAAGGTGCGCCCGCCGGGCTCCGTCCACCGACCATTGATGAAATGCGTGGTCTGCCGGGTGCCGCCCGTCATGCTGGTCATCAGGTTCATCGCGCTCTCCTCGTGTCTCGGGCCGGCGGCGTTACGCGCCGATCTGGACATCATTCTGCCGCCTTACTATTGAAACGGGCGGACGCTGGCAACCGGCGCGAATGGGAAAGGACGTTTGATGGCCCCCGCTCTGGTGCTCCCCCGGCTGGTGTTCGCGCCCGGCGCGGTTGCGGCGCTTGCGGCGGAGCTGGCGCTGCTGGGCGTGCGCCGCGCGCTGCTGATCAGTGACCGCGGCATCGAGCGCGCGGGGCTGGTCGCGGCGGTGGAGCGGGCGGTGCCCGACTTTGCGGCGCGCTTTCTCGACGTGCCGGAGAACCCGACCGCGGCGGGCGCGGACGCGGCGCTCGCCGCGTACAACGAAGGCGCGTGCGACGGGGTGGTGGCGCTCGGCGGCGGATCGGTGCTCGATACGGCAAAGATCCTCGCGGCGCTGGCCGGGGCGGGGGGCGAGTTCGCCGCCGCCGACCTGATCGGCCATCCCGAACGGGTCCGCGCGGTCGCGCCGCTGGTCGCCATTCCCACCACGCTCGGCACGGGGAGCGAGTGCTCGCCGGTGGCGGCGCTGCACCTGGTCGCGGGCGGGCCGGGATTCGGGACGCGCCACCCGCTGCTCGTGCCGCGCGTGGCGGTGTGCGACCCGGAGCTGACGCGCACCCTGCCGCGGCGGTTGATCGCCGCAACGGCGGTCGACGCGCTCTCGCATTGCGTGGAGGGCTTCTTTGCCGAGCCCGCCAACCCGATCATCGACGCGCTCGCGCTCGACGGGGCGGCGCGGGTGTTCGCGGATGTCCACGCCGCGCTGGAGCCGGGCGGCGACGCGGCGCGCGCGTCGTTGATGGCGGCGGCGTGCGCGGGCGGGGCGGCGATCCACAAGGGGCTGGGGCCGGCGCACGCGGTCG
>CALMGC010000271.1 GCA_937863505.1 uncultured Sphingomonadales bacterium
ACCATGTTCTTCCCCGTCCACGCCGCCGGCGCACTGTTCCAGGCGGGCGACGGCCATGCCGCGCAGGGCAATGGCGAGGTCGACATCACCGCGCTCGAGACCTCGCTGACCGGCACGTTCGAGTTCATCCTCCACAAGGGGCAGGCCACGCCCTATCCCCGCGCCGAGACGCCCGATGCGTATATCGCGATGGGCTTCGACGACGATCTAAGCAATGCGACCCGCAAGGCGGTACGCAACATGATCGACTTTCTCGTCGCCGCGCGCGGGATGACGCGCGATGACGCCTATATGCTTATCAGCGTTGCGGGCGATGTCGAGATCACCGAGTTGGTGGACCGCAACAAGGGCGTCCACGTCGTCGTGCCCAAGCGGCTGTTCACCGCGCTACGTGGTCAAGCGGCGGAGGCGAGCGCCGGGCGATAGTCGACCAGCGCGGCCAACCGCGCGCGGTCGGCCAGCGAAACGGTTCCCCCGCTCAGCGTCAGCAGGCCGTCGCGCCGCATCACCTGCAACGTGCGGTTGACGTGCACGCTGGTCAGCCCCAGCACATCCGCCAGAGTCTCCTGCGTCACCGGCAGCGAGAACGAGCGGTCGTTCGCCAGGCCGCTGAGTATCAGCCGGTCGTGCAGCTCGAGCAGCAGGTCCGCCGTCCGCTCCAGCGCGCTGAGCCGTCCCAGCCGCGTCACCTGCCGCAGCAAGGCGGTCTCCTCGAGCGCGGCGCTGATCGCATAGGCCTCGGCCAGCGCCGACCCGGGCACCGCCTCGGGTGCCGGGCAGAGCACCAGCTCGGTCAGCGCCAGCATCGCGGCGGGCGCGCGCGGCTGCGCATATTGGTAACGCCCGATCATCTCCCCGGGGAGGACGAACCCCAGGATCTGCCGCCGCCCGTCCTTGAGCTCGCGCACGCGGCACGCCCAGCCGGACAGCAGCACGGACGCACGGCGGATCGGCTCGCCCTCGGCCAGCACCTCCTTGCGCGCCGCGACCCGTCGCTTGCTCTCCACCGCGACGCCCAGCGCCTGCCGGTCGGCGTCGGCGAGCGGGGCCAGCGCGTCCAATCGGCGAATCGCGGGCTCTTCGATCAGATGAACGGCGGACAATGGCATCGGCTTTCCCCTAACGCCGCCCTCCCGATCAATCGGCTAGGCCGACACGGGTCTTATACTCCAGAGCGAGTGGGAAAATTATCATACAGCAAATTCCGCCGGGTAGAATGTCAAACTGTGTTTCGGCGTGTAACTGGTAGGGCAACGCTTGTTCGATGAACTCGCGCCCGAAACCGCTTCGCATCGGCGCCGGCCCGACCACGGCGACCCCCGTCTCCGTCCACCGCAACGTCACCGAACGGGGCGGCCCATCGCTGACGCTCCATTCGATCGACACCCCGCCGTCGCCGCCCAGCGCGCCGAACTTGATCGAATTGGTCACGAGCTCGTGGACGGCGAGCCCGATCAGCTCCGCCTGGCGTAGGTCCAGCGGCGCCGACGGGCCCTCCAGGACGAGCCGAGGTCCCTCCACGCCGCGAACTGTGAGCAGCTCGTCGCGGATGACATCTTCCAGCTCCACGCTCCCCTCCCCGACCGCCGCCCAGGACTGACGCCGGGCGAGCGCGTCGAGCCGCCCGGTGAAATGCTGCGCCACATCCTCCAGCGACGTGCCGGTCGCCACCGTCCGCTCGAACACCGACCGGATAATCGCGAGCATGTTGCGGACGCGCAGCACCACATCGGCGTTACCGGAAGCCGCGCGGGTGGTCGCGCGTGGCCTGCGTAAGAGCACGGACTCGGTCATGGGCGCGCTCGATCCTGCCACCGCGCCCGATTGTCGAGAACCACGGAAGCGCCGCGCCTAGCCGGGCCACGCCGAACCGTCGCTGATCTTCATCAGCGGGTATCGCGGCGCATGGAACGGGGCCCCCGTCAGCGACCGCCTGCGGCCCATTCCAGCAGACGCACATGTGGGCGTTTGCTGGAATGTACGAGGCAAGGTCAGATCAGGCAGCAGAAGCCTGAAATACGACTAATGTTTGATGATCCTTGGGGCGCGCCGCTTCGGCGGCTGTGGTGTGATCAAAGGTACGACCTTCTCGACAGCAATCAAGCTGAAGGTCTCTTTCTGGGCCTTGTTTCGTTCATCGAACCATTCGCACCATACTAATAGCCCATCACCGAGCTGAGTGGTCCCGACACTCGCAACTGTCATCGTCGGGCCTCCAGACTTTAGCCGTATCACATCACCAGCAACGATCTCTTCCGACATTTCTACCTCCCAAAGGTTGCTCGATCACATGCTCCGTAGCGCTCAGTTCAACGCGGACCACATGACCATTGTCAAGCGCTACGCCCCCGGTCCTCTGGTTCTTCCCGGATCATTCGTCCGGTTGAATAGCGGTGGCCCGCTAGGCGTGGTAAGCGAGCTTACGCCAGACGATCGTATTTTGATCACGTGGCTTACAATGCCGATCGAGCGGTCGACGCTCCCCGATCGGTGCGTCACTCTGGTGTGCTGAAGGAGTCAGGGTCAGCACCGAGCTAAAGCTCAATCAAATTTCATGCTTGCGCCTAGAGCCGTCGTCGCTCTACCGTCTACTCACCTCGCAATGGCTTGATCACCGGCGCGAGGTGCGCAAACACGCGCTGATCACGGGTCCGCTCACGTCGGGCGGCCCGCAGAATACAATAGGCCCTTCGGGCTGAATATGTGGGGCGTGCTTCCCCGTGATCGCGCGTGATCAACCGTCCCGGCACCAGCCGGGCGAACGCGGGGACACGTATGAGACTTACCTTGGGATTGCTTACCTCGTCGCTTTTGGTCAGTGCTACGCTGGTCTCGGCACAACCGCTCACAGACATGACCACTTCAGCTAAAAAGATACTATCCGAAAGGCTTGTTGATCCGGGAAGTTTACAGTTTCGGAATCTACGCTTGAAGAATGTAATGGTGAATGGTGTGTCAGAGTCGGTTTTGTGCGGTGAGTACAATACCAAGAACTCTTTCGGCGGCTACGCAGGATTTACCTCGTTTGCCTTTGATCCGACTACTTACAAATCGGTCATTACCTTGTCTCCCTCCGGAAGGATTGTCCGTTTCTATAGCCAAGATGGAAGCGGTGACTACGATAGCAGCAGAAGTCCTCGGGAGGTGCTGTTGTCTGGTGTCTCAGCCGAGCGTCTTAGCGCACTATCTGCTAGAGCTTTTCAGGCTGCGCAGCAGGTCGCAATCCCTTGCATGGGCGACTAGCGTTTTACCAAGTTTCCACCACGCACTGGATGCGCGCCGTAGCGATCAGCATACCCGGTAGGACCCCATCCTCGTCCGGCTCGGTCCGCCTGCCCACGAGGAACCGCTGCTGGGTGACGATCTCACCCAGCTCCTCGATCGAGCGGGCATCCACGTCGATTTCAAAGGGCTGCGCCCCGATCAGGTGGAAGCGGAAGGTGGTCATCACGCGGCTGCCTTCCGCCGGGTCCGTTGGTAATAGCCCCGCCATACCGGAGACGGCGGGTGATGCAGTGCTCCTGCCAGCATCAGCAGGAATGCCTCGCCATTCGAGTGACGACGGTGCTCCTCCCGCCACGCACATTCACCGTTGTACGCCTGAGCGTAGAGCCCGGAAAAATGCCGGTAGGTGCCACGATACATCTGCTTGAAGCGGGAGAAATATGACTCGGCGAGATTGGTCGAAATGCCGTTTAGGTCGGAGTAGCGCTTCTTGTGCTTGATCTGATCGACCTTGAACTGAGCGAACAGGGCGTTCCAAGCCGGGTGCTCGTCCACAATGAACCGCGCGTCGCGTTCGGCAAGATTTTCAATGCTACGCACCAGAGCCGCCTCGTTGCCAAGGAAGGGCACGACGTAACCGCCCGGCCCTCGCTCGCGCAGGACAGACAAGTCGGTTGCTTTGGTCATATCGCGACGGGGCTGACCCTTTCGGGCTGATGCCTCGTTTGCGGGCCTGATCTTTCCGCCGATGGTAGTCGAATCCATCTCGACCGTGCCGTTTACGCGACGCGATGTCACGTAGCCCAACATCGAGTGGCGGATGCGCTGCTCAAGCAGCCACGCCGTTTTGTGGTTGCAGCGGATATCGCGGCGTAGGCGAAGGGCTGCCGTCCCGGCCGCTCCGTTCGAGAATAGCAGGGTAGCGGCCATGATCTTTTTGAAGGATAGCTTCCGCCCGTGGAACTCCGTCCCCGAGGTGACGGAGAACTGCTTGTGGCAGAGCTTGCAGGTGAAAAGGCGGCGCTGGGTGATCGTGCCGGTCTTGCGGTTCTTCACGTTGCGCGTGATGCGATTGACGGCCGTGGATGAGCACCAGACGCAAGCTGGCTCGCCACCGGTCCTTGCGAACCGGATCGCCTCGAAGCGCGTCTCCAACTGCTCTTCGGACATCTCCATGATGTCGAAAAGGCTGAAATCGACGGCTTTCGACGAGGCAAGGAACTGTGGCGATTCGGTCTCCGATGCGTTACTCTCGCACCGGATATGACACGTATGTCCCACATCCACAACAGACCTCGTGTCGTATCTGTGGACAAATGTGGCATAAGGAAAACGGATGTCTTACATTCGGGACGGCGACGCGCGACGCATCCTCAAAGCCGAAATGGCGAGGAGAGAACTCAGCTACGACGGTCTGGTGGCTGCTCTGGCTGCACAGGAAGTCATTGAAACAAACCAGAGCCTGCGAAATAAATTCAGCAGGGGCAGTTTCACAGCAGACTTCTTTCTTCAGTGCCTTGCGGCCATGAAGGTGACGAGCATTCGGGTAGCCGAGTCCGATTAGGACTCGACTCCCGTTGCGATTTCGGCTAAGGACGTATTATCGGGCAGTTGATCTGCACGGTCGTTTCCCTCCTCTCTAAGCCAGAGGGCGGTTGCGGGGGTCGGTTCGCGTGGGGCTCAATCTTCGCTTACCGGCCCCACCTCTCGGTGGGACTCCGCGTCATTACCTTGTTTCGAACACGGGTCAACACTGTTCTAGTAAAAACATTAGTTCTGGTCGTGAAGACCTACGTTAACCCCCAGATCAACTTGTGGACCTTTTTAGGCGCAATTCGCTCTACTTTGTGACGCTACAAAGTGGTGGCCTTAATTGTTTCGCCGATCCTCAGTTTCTGGCTTTACCGCCCACCATGCAGCTGGCCATCCAGCATCGGTCGCCACGAACCCGCGTGACAGCTTCTTCTTGAGCGAGGCGCCTACCGTGTTGGCGACCTTCGTGATTGTGTCGGTCGTTGGGCTCTCGTGTCCCTCACGCCTCAGGACCTCGATAGCGATCTCCTTGACGCGCATCGGGCTGCCCGCGACGCGGAGCACATCGAGCGCCGTCTTGCTTGCGTTGCCGAGCCGGACCGGGATTTTGTGAACGAAGGGGCGTGAGGGCGTGATGCCGCTGCGATCCCAATCCGGTTGGTCGCTCTTGATGACGGCTTCGCAGGCCCGAACGAGTTCATCGATCTCCCAGAGGCGATCACGAAGGACCGGAAGCTGCTCGACTAGGCTCTCGGCCTTCTCGATCTCCTCCGATTTCTGTTCGCGTTCCCCGAGGAGAAGTTCGATCTTGCGCTCAAGCGCGGCGGTGCGGTTTGATCTGCCCATGTCGGACAGGGTATCGAGCAACGGCCCATCCCGTCGAGACGACTACATGTGCGTCTGCTGGAATGGGCCGGACCGCCTGGCTGGGGCGGCAGGATTCGAACCTGCGAATGGCGGCATCAAAAGCCGCTGCCTTACCGCTTGGCGACGCCCCATCGCGCGGGAAGCGCAGCTTATAGCGACGCGCGCCCGTAAGGAAAGCGGTTACAGCCGCTCCAGCCAGCGGTGCGGATCGGGGGCCTGCCCGCGCTGGATCGCGACAAGTTCGCCCTTCAGCCGCCCGGTCAGCTGCCCCGGCCCGCCGCTGCCGATCGTGAACGCGCCGTCGGCGGACTTCACCTCGCCGATCGGCGTCACCACCGCCGCCGTGCCGCAGGCGAACGCCTCGGTCAGGCGCCCGCTGGCCGCATCGCTGCGCCACTGGTCGAGCGAATACGGCTCCTCGCGCACGGTCAGCCCGCCGTCGCGCGCCAGCGTCAACAGCGAGTCGCGGGTGATCCCCGCGAGGATCGTGTCGGTCAGCGGCGGCGTCTGGATCGACCCGTCCGCGAACACGAAGAACACGTTCATGCCGCCCAGCTCCTCGACCCAGCGGCGCTCGACCGCGTCCAGAAACACGACCTGATCGCACCCGTGGCGCGTCGCTTCCGCCTGCGCGATCAGGCTGGCGGCGTAATTGCCCCCGCATTTGGCCGCGCCGCTGCCGCCGGGCGCGGCGCGAGTATAGTCGCGCGTCGCCCAGATCGAGACGGCGGGCGGTGCGCCCTTGCGCCAATATGGCCCCACCGACGACGCGATCACGGAGAAGCGATAGTCGCTCGCGGGGCGGACACCGAGGAACACGCTGCTCGCGATGGCGAACGGGCGCAGGTACAGCGCGCCTTCGGGGCCGGGCGGGATCCAGTCCGCGTCCGCGCGCACCAGCGCGCGGCAGGCATCGAGGAACAACGCATCGGGCAGCTCGGGCATCGCCATCCGCCGCGCCGAGCCGCGGAAGCGGCGCGCGTTCGCGTCCGCGCGGAACAGCGCCGCGCCGCCATCGGCCAGCTGGTATGCCTTGAGCCCCTCGAAGATCTCCTGCGCATAATGCAACACCGCCGTCGCGGGGTCGATCGTCATCGGCGCGCGCGCGACGATGCGCGGCGAGTGCCAGCCGCGGTCGGCGGCATAGTCCACCACCGCCATATGGTCGGTGAACACCTGACCGAAGCCCGGATCGCGCAACAGCTCGGCGCGCCGGTCGGCGGGCACCGGGGCGGGATTGCGCTCCAGCGCGAAGGTGGGTTCCGCATCCGCCATGCCGTGTCGTCCTCCTCGCCCCGGGGTTGCGGCGGGGTAGTGACGCTGGCAGGGGCGGTCAACATGGCTGCCCCGGCATCGACCGCCTCCCCCCTGTTCCTGCGCGAGGCCGAGCTGAGGCGCGGCATGGAGCTGCTGTATTTCGGGCATAGCCACCTCACCCGCTCGATCGACCGGGGCTTGAGCGAGCAGGGGCTGGGCCGCGCGCACCACCGCGCGCTGTATTTCATCGCCCGGCGGCCCGACATGACCGTCAGCGAGCTGCTGGCGCTGCTGGCGATCACCAAGCAATCGCTGGGCCGCGTGCTGGGCGAGCTGACCGAGCGCGGGCTGGTCGAAACGCGCGCGGGCACCCGCGATCGGCGGCAACGCTTGCTGCGGCTGACCGCAGAGGGGCTGGCGCTCGAAAGCCAGCTGTTCGAGGCGGTGCGCCGCCGGATGAGCGCGGCGTACGCGCGCGCCGGGCAGCACGCGGTCTCGGGCTTCTGGGCGGTGCTGGAGGGGCTGATCCCAGAGAGCGAGCGCGCGCAGCTGGAGGCGCTGCGAAGATAAAGACGGGCGCTTGCGCGGGACCGGTAGGGCTGAACCGCTGTGGGAAACTCGGCTTGCGGCCGTAAAGGTTCCAAAGGTTCC
The DNA here is from genome assembly GCA_937863505.1 of uncultured Sphingomonadales bacterium. GTDB lineage: Bacteria > Pseudomonadota > Alphaproteobacteria > Sphingomonadales > Sphingomonadaceae > Sphingomonas. The sequence continues at coordinate 7,534 of CALMGC010000271.1, forward strand.
GGCATATGGATGAAACGCCCTGACTTTCTCGCCAAGCGGAAGCGGCGTGACCCGTCCCGTGCGCGGCGAGTCGCTGGCACCCCCAGCAGCGCGGAAGTTCGCTAAGTTCGCTCTACGTCCGCTTTGTATCGCCCTCCCGCACGGCTCTACCCGGCAAGCCACGGGAGGGGTCGAGGCGGAAAGCGCGCGCATCGGCCAGCTTGGATCATAGGTGATCCAACATTGGTAGGGGGTGGATTTCGCCCAGTAGCGGCCGTTAAGAGACACTGAATGTACCTCTAGGAGCGACCGTTCGTAGTCCCTCAGTAGCCGCCAAACTCCTGTTCAAGTGCGCGCAGCGTGGGCTCAAAGCGCTTCATCGCTTTACGATGTCGAGCATCTCGTTCCATCATCGACCCGGTAAACCCTCGACAATCTGACAGTATGACGAAATCTGGGTCGGGACCTGATCGGGTCAGGTGGACCTGCCTTAGATGCTCAATGCGTTGTCCATAGCGCTTTCTAAAGTCCGCTGCGTAATCGTCGCCGCGTGACAATGGACAATCGTGGTGAGCGTCGGCATCGCGTGTCGCGTATTCGAGACGATAGGCCAGATTAGCCGGTGTTGGATCGGCAGGGACTTGACCTGCGGCGGAACCTGACACGCACGCGGCTATAAAAATCCACCTCTTCATCCGAGGCAGATGCCTTCGACGAAAGGAAGGGTCAACGTGTTCCTCACGCCCATGAGCATCGTAAGCGGACCGACCGCTCACCACCAAAGCCAGACGCAGCCCCTATCCCGACCTCGCTACCGCCCCGCCACCCCGGCCAGTTCCGCATTGCGGCGGGCGCTCGCGGCGAGCGTCTCGCGCATCAGCGCCGACAGCGCCTCGTCGCGGTCGAGGACGTTCAGCCCCTCGCGCGTCGAGCCGCCCGGGCTCGCGACGCGGTCGGCGAGCGTGGTGGGGGTCTCTCCCGCGC
>CALMGC010000272.1 GCA_937863505.1 uncultured Sphingomonadales bacterium
AGATCACTACCATTCCCATTTCGGAAAGGGTGCCATGCCAAGCGACACTGGCGTGGGCGCCGGCGAGGCGACCCGCCGAATAGCTGGCGATCGCGGCCGGCCGCCAATACCACTCTTCGAGGAAATGGTCGGTCAGGTTCTTCAAACCTGCCTGCTGTCCCCAGTTATATTCGCCCGTCACGAAGATGAATGCGTCCGCGGCGCGGATCTTGGCCGCGAGCTGCTCCAATGTTTCGGGTGCCTCGCCGGCCGGATACTCCTTGTACATGCGGTCGAGCATCGGCAGACCAACTGCCTTGGCGTCGATCAGCTCGGCCCCCGCGTTTCGCTCGCGAAGAGCCCGCACGAGATAGTGGGCCAGGCGGATACCCTGCCGGTCTGAGCGGTAGGAACCGTAGAATACGAGGACACGATCAGGCATGAGCGCACCTAAGCAGAGCAGGGACAGGTATGGCGCATGAACCACTGACGATCCGCACGGAAGAGGGCGATTGCCATGCCGGCTTTTCACGCCCGCCACCGGCGAGGGACCCTGGCCCGCGATCATCGTCTACATGGATGCAGGCGGCATACGTCCTGCCATCAGCGACATGAGCCAACGGCTGGCGGACGCGGGTTACCCCGTTCTGCTGCCCGATCTCTTCTACCGCTATGGCCCCTACGGGCCGTTCGTGCCCAGAGACGTGTTCGCCGGCGACTTTCGGGCGGTCCTTGGGCCGCTTATGGCGACTACCGACAGCATCAAGGCGACCGCAAATACGGGTACGTTCCTGGCCTATCTGGACACGCGCCGCGATGTGGCCGGCACCAAGCTTGGCGCGGTGGGCTTCTGCATGGGTGGCGGCATGGCGATTGCCGCAGCGGGTACTTGGCCCCGGCGCTTCGCGGCGGTGGCGAGCTTCCATGGTGGCCGCCTTGCGACCGACCAGCCGACCAGCCCGCACCTATCGGCGCCCGGCATCCAGGCCGAACTTTACATATCCGCAGCCGAGAACGACGGCTCCTACCCGTCCGAGATGGCGGAGCGGTTCGAAGCGGCGCTCGCCGATGCGGGCGTGCGGTACCGCGCTGAAACCTACCCGGCCGCGCATGACTGGATGAAGGATGAAGCCTGACTTGCCCGTTTACGATCACAAACAAGCCGAGCGGGGTTGGTCAGCCATGCTCGAGCTGTTCAGGCGCGCGCTACCCGACCCGAATTAGCAGATCGCTGCCGGCCGGATAGCCGGAGGCGGTACATCCGACCAACGGAAAGAGCAAAATAGGCCGTTAGGCGACCTGTGCAGCAAGGGCCACCGCGTCCGCGCCGGCAGGAATGCGGAGCGGTGAGGACGCGTCGGTTACAGCCCGCCAGATTGCTTCCGCCACATCGCTCGCCGTGGTGACTTCTACGGGCTGCTGGGGCGCTGCGGAAAACACCTGCTTGGCCCAGCCGGCATAGGCTTCGGGGATGCCGTTCTGCGAACGGGCGCGGGCGGTCGCGCTGAACGATGTTTCCGGGGCGCGTCCGGGAATGACCAGCCGTACGCGGACGCCGAACGGCTCCACCTCAAGGGCGAGGTCTTCGCTGAACGCTTCGATCGCCGCCTTGCTGGCCGTGTAGGCCGACAGCATCGGCAAGGGATTGAGCGTCACCGCCGAGGACACGTTGACGATCACGCCCGACCCTTGCGCGCGAAAACCGGGCAGGACGGCTTGGGTCATCGCCATGGTGCCGAACGTGTTCAGCTCGAACAGCTGGCGCGTCGCGTCGATCGACACGCCTTCCAGCGCACCCATGAGCCCGGCGCCGGCATTGTTGACGAGGGCGTCGATCGGCCCTGCTTCCTCCACGGCGCGGGCGATGCTGACGGCGTCGGTCACGTCGAGCGCCACGACCCGCAGCCGTTCGGACGCAGGCAGCACGTCCTCCCGAGGCGTGCGCATCGTGGCGATGACGGTCCAGTCGCGATCAAGGAAATAACGGGCGGTCTCAAGCCCGAAGCCGGACGAGCTGCCGGTGACGAGGATCGTGTTCATGCGATAGCTCCTGTGATGGTGTGCCATGGTGTGACCGGGTCGTCAGGTTGGACGTCCGACCGCGAGGCCGGGCGGGTGCGACCGGCTCACTTCGTCTCGATGCTGCCTTCCGGCGCGGCATCGACCGTCAGCGCCGCGACAGCTTCGGTCCAGGCGGGATCGCCGGGATAGAGCGCGCTGCGGAGGAAAGCGGTCGAGAGGCGCTGGATGGCGGCGACGCGCTGGGGCCGTTCGTCCGTCGTCTCGCGCGCCTCATATCCGGGGATGCCGCCGAGGGCATGTTCGCCGCCAAAGGTGGTGAACAGCGCCTTGGGGGATGAGCTCAGATCATAGGGGTCGCGCCACCAGTCGGCACCGCGTGTCGAAAGCCTGCCCATGTCGTGGTCGCCCACGACGACCAGGGTCGGCGGCGTCATGGTCGAGAAGTCTGGGTACATGAACGGGAAGGTGCGGGCTGCGTGTTCGGTCAGGTCGTCGCCGCTGCCGGGCGCGGCGAGCAGCACGCCCGCCTTGATGCGGGCATCCTTCCTGTTGACCACCGATCCACCATCGGGATCGGGATGGGTGGCGCCGAGCAAGGCACCGGCGGTCTGGCCGCCCCATGAGTGGCCAGCGACCGCGACGCGTGAGCGATCGAGCCGACCCCGGATCATCGGCGCTTCACCCTCGATGCGATCCAACCCGTCGAGAACGGCACTCAGGTCTTTCTCGCGGAAGCGCCAGAACTGCGGGCGACGTGGGTCGTCCGGGGCGAGGCCGATCATCCGCGAGTCCAGATGCGTCGGCTGGATCACGACAAAGCCGTGTGCCGCCCAATGGTCGGCGAGGGGGCCGTAGGCGTGCAGCGACTGGCCGTTGCCGTGCGAGAAGATGATGATGGGCAGCGCCTCACCCATTGTCGGCGCGGACACCCGGACATGCAGGTCCACACCACGCCCTGGTGACGGAAGGACGATCGGCGCGATCGAGACAACAGCGGAGCGACCGGCCTGTGCAAGCGGACTGGACATAGGACGGCGTACCTCCCAATTAGCAGGCGGATCGTTGATCCGGTAGGCTGTAGTACGGATCGTTGATCCGGATAGCAAGGGGGCTAGGGATGGTGTCGGCAAAGTCGCGGAACGCGGTCGAGATCGCGTCACCGATTGCCGGCGCTGCGGACGCGCTCGCGCCGCGGATGCGCGCTGATGCCCGCCGGAACGAGGAAGCGGTGCTGGAAGCCGCCAAGATCGTGTTCGCCCGTTCGGGGGTTGATGCACCTATCCGGGAGATCGCGACGCAGGCGGGTGTCGGGCTTGGGACGCTTTACCGTCGTTTTCCTACCCGCGCCGATTTGGTGGCAGCGGTGTTCCGCCGCGAGGTCGACGCGTGCGCCGATGCGGCCGGCCCGCTCGCCGCCGAACTCGGGCCGGCCGAAGCGCTGGCCGCCTGGCTGATGCGCTACACGCGCTTTCTCGCCACCAAGCAGGGCTTGGCGGCTGCGCTTCATTCCGGCGATCAGGCGTTTGCGACCCTGCCTGACTATTTCCGAAGCCGGTTCGAGCCCGCTGTGGCGATGCTGCTGGATGCTGCCGCCCGTAGCGGGGAAGCCCGCGCCGATGTCGCTCCCTATGATCTACTGCGAGCGATCGGGAACCTCGCTGTGGTTTCCGGAGAGGATGGAGCGGCGCATACCGAGCGGATGGTCACGTTGATGCTGGATGGGCTGCGCTACGGCGCGAAAAGCTAGCGCTGCTACGAGGATGCGTTCCTAAAGGCCGGTCTCAGGTGGATTAGAGAATGGCGTGGCATTCCCATTTCTCGATCCCTTTTGCGAAGCCGCGGACGACGGACCGGCAGCGACACACACGAATGAGCGTCTGAAGTCGGAAAGGGAAAGGGACCGGCCGAATGGTCGCTTCTGGGTCTGATCTGCTGTAGTTACGTTTTTAGGACGATTGCTATCTGGGCGTCAGTAACCGACCTCGCTCACCATCAGCACGATCCTTCAACGGCTATTGCTCGTGCCGGGCCGAAAGGCGGTGGTCCAGCGAAAGCCGACCGCCACCCCGG
>CALMGC010000273.1 GCA_937863505.1 uncultured Sphingomonadales bacterium
CTTGTGTTGCCCAAATATCACACCATCTCCGGCGCAAGGCCAACAGGGACGAACCATGAACCTCGACAAGTTCACCGACCGCGCGAAGGGCTTTCTTCAATCCGCGCAGACCGTCGCCATCCGCATGAACCATCAGCGGATCGCCCCCGAACACCTGCTCAAGGCGCTGCTCGAGGACGAGCAGGGCATGGCGTCGGGGCTGATCGGCGCGGCGGGCGGCGACGCCAGGCGCGCCGTGACTGAGACCGATGCGGCGCTCGCCCGCATTCCCGCCGTGAGCGGCTCGGGCGCGCAGCAGACTCCGGGCATTGACAATGACTTAGTGCGCGTGCTCGACCAAGCCGAGCAGATCGCGCAGAAGGCCGGGGACAGCTTCGTTACCGTCGAGCGGCTGCTCGTCGCGCTCGCGCTCGCCACGACCACCGCCGCGGGCAAGGCGCTCGCCGCCGCCGGGGTGCGCGCGGAGGCGCTCAACGCCGCGATCAACCAGCTTCGCGGCGGTCGCACCGCCGACACCGCCTCCGCCGAGGACCGTTACGACGCGCTCAAGAAGTTCGCCCGCGACCTCACCCAAGCCGCGCGCGACGGCAAGCTCGACCCCGTGATCGGCCGCGACGAGGAGATCCGCCGCACGATCCAGGTGCTCGCGCGCCGGACCAAGAACAATCCCGTGCTGATCGGCGAGCCCGGCGTCGGCAAGACCGCGATCGTCGAGGGGCTCGCGCTCCGCATCGCCAATGGCGATGTGCCGGAGGGGTTGCGCGACAAGACGCTGATGTCGCTCGACATGGGCAGCCTGATCGCGGGTGCGAAGTACCGCGGCGAGTTCGAGGAACGGCTGAAGGGCGTCATCGACGAGGTGAAGGGCGCCGAGGGCGACATCATCCTGTTCATCGACGAGATGCACACGCTGATCGGCGCAGGCAAATCCGAAGGCGCGATGGACGCGGGCAACCTGCTCAAGCCCGCGCTTGCGAGGGGCGAGCTGCACTGCGTCGGCGCGACCACGCTCGACGAGTATCGCAAGCATGTCGAGAAGGACCCCGCGCTCCAGCGGCGCTTCCAGCCGGTGTTCGTCGGTGAGCCGACGGTGGAGGACACGATTTCCATCCTGCGCGGGCTCAAGGAGAAATACGAGCTTCACCACGGCGTCCGCATCACCGACGGCGCGCTGGTGTCGGCGGCGACGCTCTCCAACCGCTACATCACCGACCGTTTCCTCCCCGACAAGGCGATCGACCTGATGGACGAGGCCGCCTCGCGCATCCGCATGGAGGTGGAGTCGAAGCCCGAGGAGATCGAGACGCTCGACCGCCGCATCCTGCGCCTCAAGATCGAACGCGAGGCGCTGCGCCGCGAGTCCGACGCCGCCTCGCAGGACCGGCTGGCGACGCTGGAGGCGGAGCTCGCCAACCTCGAACAGCAATCCGCCGAGCTGACAACCCGCTGGCAGGCGGAACGCGAGAAGATCGGCGCGGAGGCCAAGCTCAAGGAACAGCTCGACGCCGCCCGGCTCGAGCTCGAGCAGGCGCAGCGTAGCGGCAACCTCGCGCGCGCGGGCGAGCTGTCCTATGGCGTCATCCCGCAGCTCGAGCGGCAGGTCGCGGAGGCGCAGGGCGAGACCGCCAACGCGATGCTGCGCGAGGAGGTGACCGCCGACGATATCGCCGGCGTGGTCAGCCGCTGGACCGGCATCCCGGTCGACCGGATGCTGGAGGGCGAGCGCGACAAGCTGCTCCGCATGGAGGAGGAGCTGGGCCGCCGCGTGATCGGCCAGGCGCACGCGGTCCGCGCCGTCTCCACCGCCGTCCGCCGCGCGCGCGCCGGGTTGCAGGACCCGAACCGGCCGCTGGGTTCGTTCCTGTTCCTCGGCCCCACCGGCGTCGGCAAGACCGAGCTGACCAAGGCGCTCGCCACCTTCCTGTTCGACGACCCGAACGCGATGGTGCGGATCGACATGAGCGAGTTCATGGAGAAGCACGCGGTCGCGCGGCTGATCGGCGCGCCGCCGGGCTATGTCGGCTATGAGGAGGGCGGCGTGCTGACCGAGGCCGTCCGCCGCCGCCCCTATCAGGTCGTGTTGTTCGACGAGGTGGAGAAGGCGCATGGCGACGTGTTCAACGTCCTTCTGCAAGTCCTCGACGACGGGCGGCTGACCGATGGACAGGGGCGCACGGTGGATTTCACCAACACGCTGATCATCCTCACCTCCAATCTCGGCTCGCAATACCTGGCTTCGCTCGGCGAGGACGAGGACGTGGAAAAGGTGGAGCCGCAGGTGATGGAGGTCGTCCGCCAGCATTTCCGGCCCGAGTTCCTTAACCGGCTCGACGAGGTGATCCTGTTCCACCGGCTGGGGCAGGCGCACATGGCCCCGATCGTCGACATCCAGGTCGCGCGCGTCGGCAAGCTGCTCGCCGACCGCAAGGTACGACTGGAGCTGACCGACGCGGCGCGCGCATGGCTGGGGCGGGTCGGGTACGACCCGGTCTACGGCGCACGTCCGCTACGCCGCGCGGTCCAGCGGCACTTGCAGGACCCGCTCGCCGAGGCGATCCTGCGCGGCGAGGTGAAGGACGGCGCGACGGTGGGGGTGGACGAGGGAGAGGGCAGGTTGGCGCTGAGCGTGGGGTGAGCGCCTCCCGCTTCTAGCGTCACCCCGCGTCGTGCCGGGGTGGAGGGGTCGACGTAAACTCAAACGAAAAGGGCGGCCCCTCGCGGAGCCGCCCTTTTGCGTGTCGTCGGACCGTCGCGGCCTAGAAGTTCACCCGCGCGCCGGCGCGGAAATAGCGACCGATGATGCCCTGGTTCGCCCAGGCGGGGTTGTAGTTGTAACCGCCATAAGTGCTGGGGTCGTAAGGCGGCGAGACGTCGAACACGTTCAGCACGTTCAGGTAGAAGGTGAACTTGTCGTTGACCTTGATCTGACCGGTGAGGTCGACGTCGATGAACGAGTGCGTCCGGCATTGAACGATCGACCCGTCGCGGTACTGCGCATACGAGCTGCCGCCAGCCCCCACCGCGCAGACGCCGCGCGTGTCGCCATCATCCTCCGCGCCCTCCTGGTAACCGGCGGTGTAGTACACCGTGCCGGTCAGCGAGGCCGCACCGAAGTCGAGCGTGTTCTGCCAGCTCGCGCGCCACTTGGGCGTGCCCGACGCGGAGGTCGTCTGATACGGCCCCAGCGTGTCGTCATAACGCTGCTTCACGCCGTCGATCGTCTGGCTGAGCTCGATGACATAGTTGCCCTCAAGCGAGCTGACCAGCTTGATGCCGGGCGTGAGGTGGACCGAAGCCTCGAGGTCGAAGTCGATGCCCGTGCTCTTGGCCGAGTCCGCGTTGATGAACCCATATTGGATGTTGGTCAGCAACGGGTACGGTCCCTGACCCGCAATGTAGTTCGGGTCGGTCTGGATGCCCGTGATGCCGGGCGTCAACGCCCCGCCGCCGTTGCTGCCATAATAGGCCGCGATCTGCGGCGAGTAGTTAGCGCCGGTGATCAGGCCCTTCTTGTAGATGTTATAATAGTCGACCGACAGGCTCACGTTGCGGATCGGCTCGATGATTACGCCCGCGGTAAAGCTGGTCGACTTCTCCGGCTTGAGATTGGTGTTGCCGACCGAGGTCAGACCGAGGCTGTATTGCGCGGTGCAATAAGCATATTTCGTCGTGGTGCCCGGTATGAGACAGGCCGGGCTGTTCTGATACGCCGTCGTCGGGGTCTGGGTGATGTAGCCGGTGGTCGGCAGGCCGAACGACTCCGCGAAGCTCGGGATGCGGAAGCCCTTGGAGAAGGTGCTGCGAAACGCGACCTGCCGAATCGGCGTGAACTTGCCGCCGATCTTGGGCGAAAAGTTGTTCTGCCCGGTCGAATAGCTGTCATACCGGCCCGAGCCGTTCAGCTCGAGTTGGTTGAAGATCGGGGCATTGATCTCGAAATAGCCCGACTTGACGTTGCGCTGGCCGCTGGTGCCGAAACCGTTGATGGTAAAATAACGCTGCGTCGGCGCGCCGACCGTGACCGGGTTGGCGCTGGGTGCGAAGATCGACTCGTGCCGGTACGATCCGCCGATCGCGACCTGCAACGGCCCGCCCGGCAGCGTGAACAGCTCTTTCGAGACGTTGCCCTGAATCTGATAGAGTTCGGAGCTCGACTTGGTGATGTCGGTCGGAGTCAGATAATTGCGCACCGCCTGGCTGTTCAGCGACGGATTGACGAAGTTGTACGAACCGTCGGCGACCTCGTCGAGCAGATGCTGGACATAGATATAGCCGCTCGAAGTCTGCGTCAGGTTCTGCTTCATGTAGGTACCGTCGGCGGCGAAGTTGAAGCCGTTTCCGAACGTACCGGTCACGCCGCCCGCCGCGCGATAGGTGTTGGTGAGCTGACGGTTGCTGAGCGGGATGTCCTGCAACCGGTAGAGGATGCGCGCGGTCTGGCCCTGCGCCGCGAACGGGTTGTTCGGGTTGAGCACGCCGCCCGTCGCGGGGCTGCAGCCCGCGACCTGCGGGATGTTGTTGATCACCACCGCCGACGCGCCATTGCGCGGGCAGACATAGACCGGCAGCGCGAGGCTGGTGGTGCTGAACGTCGTGCCGCCCGCGGGCGTGTTGTTACGGATCGACTGCGGCGTTCCCGTGTAACGGACATCATTCTGGGCGAAGTTGAACGCGAGATAGGCCTGCGCCTTGCTGCCGAGCGCGACCGTCAACCTCGCGCTGCCGCCGAGACGCTGCTGGCTCGGAAGGATCACGCCATAGTTCTTGACGAGATCGAGCTGGCACTGGGTCGCACGCGCGGTCGGCACCGCCGCGAGCTGCGCCGCGTTGAGCGTCACCGTGGGCAGGGTGCCGCAGCCCGCCGCCGGGTTGAGCAGGCCATAGGCGCTGCCCGGGATCGCGGTGTTGGTGCCGCTGTATGCGCGCACGTCCGGCACCGTGGTCGTGCCGACGCCCGCATAGCTGCCGTCATACTGGATGCCGTTGGCGACATTGTTGTTCCGGCACGAACCGCTCGCGCCGCACAGATGGCTGAGGTCGCTGGTGTCGAACGGATAGCCGCGCGCGTTGTTATAAAGCGAATCGTTCTTCTGATACTCGCCGCTGACGTAGAAGTTGAACTTGTTCTCCGTCAGGTCACCATAGCCCGACGTCACGTCGATCCGGCGCTCGCCCGCGTCGCCGCGCTCGGAAATGCCGCTCGACACGTTGGCGTGAATGCCGGTGATCTGCTTCTTGGTGATGACGTTGATCACGCCCGCGACCGCGTCCGCGCCATAGGTCGAGGACGCGCCGTCCTTCAGCACCTCGATCCGGTCGACGATCGCGTCGGGGATGGTGTTGATGTCGACGAAGTTGCGCACCCCGTCATCGGCCAGCGGGTAATAGGCCGCGCGCAGACCGTCGAACAGCACCAGCGTCGAATCGGTGGTGAGGCCGCGCAGCGACGGCGCGGACGCGCCCGCCGCGAACGCGCCGTTGGCGGAGAAGGAGGTCGGCAACGTGCCCGCGCCGTTGGCGGACAGCCGCTGCACCGCATCTTCCACCGTGTTGATGCCGCGCTGCTCGAGGTTCTGGCTGGTCAGCACGGTGACGGGCGAGGCCGTCTCGGTGTTGGTGCGGCGGAACAGCGTGCCGGTCACGACCACGTCGCCCGCCTGCGCCGCGTCGTTCGACGGGTTGTTCGCGTCGTTGGCGTCCTTTTGCGCCTGGATCGCGACCGTACCCGGCGACTGCGCCGCGTTGGGATTGGCGGGGCCGGTCGGCGCCTGGCCCAGATCCTGCGCGAAGGCGGGGCCGGCGAGGCCGATCAACAGCGCGGCGGACGAGACGCCCAGCGTCAGCGTGCGCGCGAATGCGAAAGCGTTGGTCACGACGGAACTTCCCCTATTGCCGGGCGTCTGGTCCATGCGTGGGCATGTCCTCGCGCTATCGGCGGCCAAACCTGATCGGGTCCCATCCGATGAATGGTTCCTGACCCGTATACCGGCGTGATTGCGGCCCGGATGCGGGCAAGTAAAGCCGTGCCCGGAACGGGTTAACGCTTTGCGCGCGGGTGTAGCCGAAATGCCACAATCAGCCGCTGGTCGCGGGCGTCAGCCGCCCGCGGGCGGCGCGCCGACGACGAGCAGCGGATCGACGCGCGCGGCTTTCCACCGCAGCGACCAGTGAAGATGCGGCCCCGTCGCGCGGCCCGTCCTGCCCGAATAGGCGACCAGCTGTCCCTGCCGGACATGCTCGCCTTCGCGCACGACGATGCGCTGGAGGTGGAGCAGCGCGCTGTTCACCCCCATGCCGTGATCGAGCATGAGGAGGTTGCCCTCCAGCGTGAACGGCGCGTCGGCCGCGAGCACCACTACGCCGTCGGCGGGCGCGACCACGGGTGTGCCCTCGGGCACCGCGACATCCGCGCCGCTGTGCGGCTCGCCGCCTTCGCCGTTGGCATAAACGCGCTGCGAACCGAACAAGGTCGACAGCCGTCCGGCGACGGGCCAGCGGAAATGCTGCTGCCACCCTCCCGCGTCGGTGACGGTCGCGCGCGCGGCGACGATCCGCGCCAGCTCCGCCGGGCGCACCGCGGCGAACTCGGGTGCCGGCACCGGGTATTTGGGCAAGGTCGACAGCCGCGAGATGGCCCACGCGCGCGGCGTCACCTGCACGCTCGCGGTCACGGTCGCGCCGTCGGGCATCGTCGCCGCGAGCAAGTGCGGGCCGGGCACCGCGTCGCGGTCGAACCCGACCACGAACCGCCAGTCGGCGGCGACCGGCACCGGCTGGCCGTCGAGCGTCAGCGCGGTCGCGCCCGCCGGGGCGGTGCCGGTCAACAGCGCGCCCTGGCTCGCGGTCGCGGGAATGCTGATCGTCGCACCCGGCTGCGCAGCGGCGATAAGGCTGACCGTCGCGAGCAGGGGCGCCGCCCACCTCATGCCGGGGCCATCACCTCGGTCGCGAGCGAGGCGGTGGCGTAGGGCTCCTGCCGCGCGACGCTCCAATAGCGCAGCTCCCCCATCGGGATCACCGCCTTGGACCGCGCGCAGATGACGTGGTCGCCGGGCGTGATCACGCGAAAGCCGTTGGCCATGTAGTGCAGCCGGGCGGGACGGTTGGTGTTCGACATCAACATGGGGTGGTAATCGCTTCTAGAGGAGCTGCGGCTGCTCGGCCGATTTTCGCTTTCCATAGGCGCGCGGGCGGGCCCGCTCAACGCCCACCACGTCCGCGTCGACCGCGCCGTCGCGAAAACGGAGCGACAGCGCCCCCGCCGCGCGCGCCTCTTCCGCGCCCGCGACCACCGCCCCGCCGTCGCGCGCCGTCACCAGCGCATAGCCACGCTCCAGCACGCCCAGCGGGTTGAGCGCCTCCACCAGCTTCCACGTCGCGTCGAGCCGCCCGCGCGCCGCCTCGACCTGGCGTTGCAGCGTCGCCACCCGAAGCGCACCCCCCGCCCGCTCCAAGGAGGCGCGCTCGCGCGTGACCCGTCGTTCGAGCGCGCGGTCGAGCCTCAGCGCCGCCTCATCCGCGCGCTGACGCTGGCCCCCGAGCAGCCGGTCGCGCGTCGGGAGCACCCGCGCGAGCGCCGCCAGCTTCTCCCGCCCGCGCTCGACATAACGGTTCGCGCAGCGCTCGGTGCGCGCCGAATGCGAGGCGACCGTCAGTCGCAGATCGGCGAGCACCGGCACCGCCAGCTCCGCCGCTGCCGTGGGAGTCGGCGCGCGGAGATCAGCGGCGAAGTCGCAAAGCGTCGTGTCGGTCTCGTGCCCCACCGCCGAGATAATCGGGATCGAGCAGGCCGCGACCGCGCGCACGACCGCCTCCTCGTTGAAGGCCCACAAATCCTCGATCGAGCCCCCACCGCGCGCGACGATGACGAGATCAGGGCGGGGGACGGGACCATCTGCCGGAAGCGCATCGAACCCGCGCACCGCCGCCACCACCTCCTCCGCCGCGCCCGCGCCCTGCACCTTGACCGGCCAGACGACGACATGGCTGGGGCAGCGGTCCTCCAGCCGGTGCAGGATATCGCGGATCACCGCGCCCGTCGGCGAGGTCACCACCCCGATCACGCGCGGGAGGAACGGCAGCGGCCGCTTGGCGGCGCTGTCGAACAGCCCTTCCCCCGCCAGCTGCGCCTTTAGTTTCTCGAACAGCGCCATCAGCGCGCCCGCGCCCGCCAGCTCCATCCGCTCGATCACGATCTGATATTTGGAGCGGCCCGGATAAGTAGTGAGCCGCCCGGTCGCGATCACCTCCACCCCGTCCTGCGGGCGAAAGGCGAGCCCGCCCGCCTGCCCCTTCCACATCACCGCGTCGATGACCGCGTCCTCGTCCTTGAGGCAGAGATACGCATGACCCGACGCGGCGCGCTTGTAGCCGCTGATCTCGCCGCGCAGCCGCACATGGCCGAACTCGCCCTCCACCATGCGTTTCAGCTTGCCCGACAGCTCGCTGACGGTGACGGCGAGCGCGTTGTCGCCGGGCACAGGCTCGGCTACCAGCCGCGAGGTGGGGGAAACGGGCATGAAAATCCTGTTGATCGGAGGCGGCGGGCGTGAACATGCGCTCGCCTGGCGGCTCGCGCAATCGCCGGGGTTGGCGAGGCTGTACGCTGCGCCGGGTAATCCGGGCATCGCGGACCATGCCGAGCTGGTGACGCTCGACGTGGCGGACCACGCGGCGGTGCTCGACTTTTGCCGTGAACAGCAGGTCGGCCTCGTCGTGATCGGCCCCGAGGCGCCGCTGGTCGACGGGCTTGCGGACAGCCTGCGCGAAGGCGGCATCGCGGTGTTCGGGCCGGGTGCGAAGGCGGCGCGGCTGGAGGGGTCGAAGGGCTTCACCAAGGAGCTGTGCGCGCGCGTCGGCATCCCGACCGCCGCGTTCTGGCGGGCGCGTTCGCTTGGAGAAGGCCTCGCCGCGCTCGACCGGTTCGGGGGCGCGGCAGTCGTCAAGGCGGACGGACTCGCGGCGGGCAAGGGCGTCACCGTCGCCGCCACTCGCGCCGAGGCGGAAGCCGCGCTCCGCGACCTGTTCGCCGCGCCCGGAGCGCAGGTGGTAATTGAGGAGTGCCTCTCCGGCCCCGAAACCAGCCTGTTCGTGCTCAGCGACGGGAGCTACGCCGTCCCCTTCGGCACCGCCGAGGACCACAAGCGCGTCGGCGAGGGCGACACCGGCCCCAACACCGGCGGCATGGGCGCGTTCAGCCCGTCGCTCGCGCTCACTCCCGAACTGGAGGCGGAGGCGATGGGCCGCATCGTCCGCCCGACGATCGACGCGCTGGCGGAGGACGGCGCGCCGTTCGTCGGCGTGCTCTATGCCGGGCTGATGCTGACGGCGGACGGCCCCAAGCTGATCGAATATAATGTCCGCTTCGGCGACCCGGAGTGCCAGGCGCTGATGATGCGGTATGAGGGCGATCTGCTCGCCTTGCTCCACGCCTGCGCGACAGGTCACCTTGCCGACCTGCCCGCGCCGGTGCTCTCGCCCGAGCCTGCGCTGACGGTGGTGCTCGCCGCGCGCGGCTATCCGGGGACGCCGGAAACGGGCGGCGCGATCACCGGCATCGCGGCGGCGGAGGCGACCGGCGCGCGCGTGTTTCAAGCGGGCACGCGGACCGACGGCGACCGGCTCGTCGCGGGCGGTGGCCGCGTGCTCGGCGTCACCGCGCTTGGCAAGACGCTGGCGGGGGCGCGCGCGGCGGCGTACGCTGCGGTGGACGCGATCGGTTTCCCGACCGGGTTCCATCGCCGCGATATCGGCGCGCGCGCTGTTGCCTCGGATTAAGGCACGGAAGGATAGAGCTTTCTATGCAGATGTCTCCCGCCGCGCAGGCGACCCCGACCGGAGCCCCGACCCAGCCGATGTCCGCCGTCCCCACCGCCACGCCCGCGCCCACCGGAAGCGCAATCAGCCAGATGGGCGCGATGACCACCGTCAACTTCGTGTTGATCGCGGTGTTCGCGCTGCTGGTGGTGATCGCGATCATCTATGGCGCGCACTGCAAGAACAAGCGCCGCGCCGCCGAGCGCGAGGAACAGGCGCGGGTCGCCTCGTTCGAGGGCGAGCCTCCGCGTACGGTGGCCGAGCCCGTCGGTTTGTCCTCCGGCGTGGAGCAACAGCGCGCGCGCGCCGCGCTCCGCCCCGTCCCGACGGACACGCCGGCGATACCGCGCCACGATCCGGTTCCGGTGCGCGAGGAGCGCGTCGCGGTGGTGGACGCCGAGCCCGGCGTTCCGCTCACGCAGATCAAGGGCCTCGGCCCCAAGGTGCAGACGCGGCTGGCCGAGCTGGGCGTCACCCGCGTCGACCAGATCGCGGCGCTGTCGGACGACGAGGCGGATGCCTTGGACGCGCAACTCGGCGCGTTCCGCGGGCGGATCGCAAGGGACCGGTGGGTGGAACAGGCCAGGTTTCTGGCAGCGGGGGATGTGAGAGGGTTTGAGGCCGTTTTTGGCCGTCTCTAACCTACGCAGCCGCGCTGCGTAGGTTAGAGGCAGAGCGAAGCGAGCCACAAAACGGTCCGGCCAGCGGCGCTACAGCGCCGTCTGACGTCACGGGATTTACTCCCGTGACGGGCCGCTGCATAAGGCGATGCCTCCTGAACCGTCGCCGGAACACCTGACATGCTGACGCTCGATGCGAAAGGGTTGGTTAGAGACGCTCGAATAAGACAGCACATCGTGCCTACCTTGGCGCGCGGCAAGCTCGGCGTGGTGCGAGGGATCGTGGTCCATCAGACAGGGGGTGCAACAGCGGGAGCCGCATTTTCGGGCTATGCATTGCGCCCATATGGTACCCATTTCCTGATCGACAAAGACGGGACCATCTATCAGACTGCGTCATTGCTTTACTACACGGCGCACGTCGGCAAGCTGAAAGCCAGATGTCTCGCCGAGCATAATTGCAGCCCAGTGGACGTAAAGGCTTACGCCACGTTCTCACCTTCGACCGAGAACCGCCGCGAAATGAAAAAGACGCCGCCCGCTCGTTACCCGAGCAACATGGATAGTATCGGTATAGAACTGGTGGGCGAAGTTGATAGCAAAACCGGTCAGTTCGTGACCGTCACCGACCGTCAGAACGTGTCATTGCACTGGCTGGTAAGCCAACTGGCGGCTACATTCCGGGTCAGCATGACTGAGGTGTTCCGTCATCCACAGCTCTCTCGTAAAACACCCTCGGAAGCGAGCACCGCCCGATGGTAGCCTTGGCTCTCTTCGCGCTTGCTTCGGCCAACTCCGGCTGCACCCCCGGCAGCGAGTATGAGCCTCCGCTCTGTCCGACACACCTGCCCGCTGTCGCTGCCATAGCAATCGAGCGCACCGGCGCACAGGCATACCGTGAGCCGGACGGCCCCGCCTCTTGCAGCTCGTTCCGCCCAACATCCGATCAGATCAAAGCATTCTTGGCCAAAGCGGGAAGCGTTGACCCCCAAGCGGCTGACGCGACGCTGGACCGCTCGCCGTGCTTTGCGAGCGGTCGGGTTCGCTTCGCCGACGGGCGGGTTGCGCGCTGGCGGGTGGAGCAGCTTCGCGTCGGTACGCTGGCAGTCCCGGGCCGTCGCGAAATGTTCCTCTATTGCCGGACTTGCCGGGCGAAGCCGTTCCACTGGTAACGGGCCAGCGCATCCTCGGCGCGAGCGGGTCCCCTACCAATGTTGGATCACCTATGATCCAAGCTCCCCGATGCGCCTCCGTTCCGCCTCGACCCGCCGCGCCGCGACCTGCGCAGCCTCGTGTGGGAGGGCATATCGAAGCGAACGTAGAGCGAACTTAGCGAACTTCCGCGACCGCGCGCGGCGCGCGACTCGGGGCTGATCGTGGGTAAGCTCTTCCCGAAAAGGGCACCGGGGCGCGAGGTTCAGGCGCGCTTTGCCACACTAGCGCAGGCCCGACGCGGGACCAAGTCCCGCGTCGTCGAACGGGCTCGGCTGCGCCGACCCGCCCGACGAGCTGGCGGTTGCGCGCCGCTATGCGCCGCGCATCGGCCCGGACGTGGCCGGGCCTACCGCCAGCTTGTCGATCCGCCGCCCATCCAGGTCCACCACCTCGAACCGCCACCCCTGCTCGACAAAGCTCTCCCCCTCGCCCGGCAGCCGCCGAAACGCCGCCAGCGCCAGCCCCGCCGCCGTCGCGTAATCACGGTCCTCGGGCAAGGTGATCCCCAGCCGCTCCGCCAGTGCGTCCGCCGCCGCCGTGCCCGCGACCAGCAGGGTGCCGTCCTCGCGCTCGACGATCGAGGGCGTTTCCGCCGGGTCGACGTCCGACGCGAACTCGCCCGCGATCGCGGAGAGCAGGTTGGCGGGCGTCACCAGCCCCTCGAAATGGCCGTACTCGTCATGCACCAGCGCCATCGCCAGCTCCGCCTCGCGCAGCGCGACCAGCGCGTCCATCGCGTCGATCCGGTCGAGCACCACCGTCGCGGGGCGCATCAACGCGCGGAGCGACAGGGGCTCGCCCTTCAGCAGCGCGGACACGATCTGATGCGTCTGCACCACGCCGACCACCGCGTCGATCGAGCCCTCCGCGACCGGCAGCCGGGTGTGCGGCACCTCGATCAGCGCGCGGCGCACGCCGTCCTCGTCCAGGTCCGCGTCGAGCCAGCACACTTCGGTGCGCGGCGTCATCACCTCGCGCACCGGTCGGTCGGCGAGCCGCACCACGCCCGAGATGATCGAGCGCTCATGCTCTTCGAGCACCCCCGCCGCGCTTGCCTCGGCAACGACATGGTGGAGCTCTTCCGCCGTCACCTGGTCCTCGTTACGGCGGCTCAGTCCCAACAGGCGAAAAATGCCCGCGCTGGTCCGGTCGAGCAGCCACACGATCGGCGCGGCGACAATCGCGAGCCAGCGCATCGGCGCGGCCATCGCCGCCGCGATCGGCTCGGGCGAGCGAAGCGCGATCTGCTTGGGGATGAGCTCGCCGACGATCAGCGACACGATCGTGGTGCCGCCGATGACGAGCGCGAAGCCCAGGCTGTGCGCGGTCGGTGCGGCCAGCCCCAGCGCTCCAAGCCGCGCCGCGACCGGCTCGCCCAGCTGCTCGCCCGAATAGGCGCCCGCCAGCGTCGCAATCAGCGTCAGCCCGACCTGCACCGTGGAGATGAACCGCCCCGGGTCCGCCGCCAGCGCCAACGCCGCGCGCGCCCCGCGCCTGCCGCTCCGCGCCATCGCTTCCAGCCGCGCTTTCCGCGACGACACGATCGCGAGCTCGCTCATCGCGAACACGCCGTTGAGCACGATCAACGCCAGGATGATCAGGACGTCGATCCAGGGGAAAGGGCGCGGCGGCATGACCTCGCCTTCAGCAATGGCGGATCGGGGCGGGCGGGGCAACCACCCTGCATACCCCGACCGTTACCGCCGCCCCGCGAAGAACCCGCGCAACAACGTCGCCGCCTCTCGCTCGCCGATGCCCGCGTACACCTCGGGCCGATGGTGACAGGTTGCTTGCGCGAAGAAGCGGGGGCCATGCTCCACCGCGCCGCCCTTCGGGTCCGGCGCGCCGTAATAGAGCCGCGCCACCCGCGCATGGGCGATCGCGCCCGCGCACATCGCGCACGGCTCCAGCGTCACCCACAGGTCGCACCCGTCGAGCCGCTCGCGCCCCAGCGTTGCCGCCGCCTCCCGGATCACGCGCATCTCCGCATGGGCGGTGGGGTCGCGAAGCGCGCGCGGCGCGTTCGCCGCCACCGCGACCACGCGGCCCTCGCACACCAAAGCCGCGCCCACCGGCACCTCGCCCGCCTCCGCCGCCTCCCGCGCGGCGGCCAGCGCGAGGCGCATCGGTTCGGGCAGCGGGAACACGGCCTGCGCCTTGCTAGGCCATGGCGGCGCTGTCCACCGCGCGGTGCCGCGCGACCGTCGCCAGCGCGAACGCCACCCCCGGCACATAGCCCAGCAGCGTCAGCCCGCACGCCGTCCAGAACACGCGTGCGCTCCCGCCCGCCAGCCGCACACCAAGCGGCGGCAGCAGCAGCGCGGCGACCAGCGCGCCCGGCTTCATTGCGTCGGCGCGGCTGCGTTACCCGGCTTCTCCACCCGGAGCGTCGGCACGGGCACCGTCTTCTGCTCGGTGGTAAGCTTCACGCTCCCGACGCTGGCGTGAAAGGCGGGGGCCTGCACCACCGCCGGGCGGGTCTGGTCGATGTTGACCAAGCCCAGGATCATCGCCAGCGCACCCAGCAGCGCCGCGATGCCGAGCACGGTCCAGACGATGCGCATGTGACCTCTCCCCTGTTGATACGCCCCCGTAACGCGCCGCCGCGCGCGCCGGTTGCACGCGGGCAAGGTTGACGCGGGAGCCGCGCGCCGGTATCCGCGCCCGCTTCCGCTAGTTTCACCGAACAGGACTTTCTTCATGGCGCGCATCTGCGAGCTGACCGGCAAGGGCCGGCAGGTGGGCAACAACGTGTCCCACGCGAACAACAAGACCAAGCGCACCTTTCTGCCGAACCTGCAGAACGTGAC
>CALMGC010000274.1 GCA_937863505.1 uncultured Sphingomonadales bacterium
AGCTCCGCTTCGTCCGCGACCGCGCGCGCGAGCGCGAAGCCGGCGGGCACGCGATCGACCTCCGCCAACGTCAGCCACACGCCCGCCATGCCGAGCACGCCCACGCATTGCCCGCGCGTCCACGCCTCGCCGAAGCGCGGATCGAACGCGTCCGCCATCAGCCGCTCGACGGTGGGGATGTCGGCGGTGCCCCCCGTGCGCAGGTCGATCGCGTCGAGGTTGGTGCTCATCGCGACGGTTCGACGCCGCTCGGGACAGGCTTGGCGTCGGGCGCGCGACCGTAGAGCGGGCGCGGCGGCAGCGCGCGGAACGCGAGCGGGAGCAGCAGCGCGTCGGCCGCATCGGGAAGCGCGTGCTCCCATTCCCGGTCGGGCGCCAACGGGGCGAGGCGGCGCGTCCCCTCGCCGATCGCGGCGCGGTCGCCGATCGCCGCCAGCGCCGCAGCGGGCGGGCGCGAGGCGAGCGCGTCGGTGGCGAGCAAGGGAGGCGCGGTGAAGCCCTGCATGAACACCTCGCCATGCCCGCCTTCGAGCACCGCGACAAGTTCGCGGTGGCCCGCGCGCGCGAACGCGGCGGCGGCGATGAGCGGGAGCGAGGAATATCCCCTTGCCTCGACTTCCCAACCCAATGCGAGCGCGCGCGCGGCGGCGACACCGACGCGCACACCGGTGAAGCTGCCCGGGCCGATATCGACGAGGATCAGCTCGGCGCGGCCCCCGTCGGGCAACTGGGCAATCATCGGCAGCAGCTGCTCGGCATGGCCGCGCCCGACCAGCGCGTGCGCGCGGGCGAGCAGGCGTTCACCCGCGAACAGCGCGACCGAACAGGCCGCGGTTGCGGTGTCGATGACCAAGGTGCGCTTCTCTCCCGCTCCCCTATCGGGAGAGGGAGCGATGTCAGGCAATCCGGTTGAACTTCTCGAACGCCGGGCGTGGCGAGCGACCGTACACGCTCGCGGGGTCGCCGTGGCCGAGCGTCGAGATGAAGTTCGTCCGCACGCCCGGCTGGTCGGCGAAGAACGCCTTGTCGACCTGTCCCGCGTCGAAGCCCGACATCGGCCCGGTGTCAAACCCGAGCGCGCGCGCGGCGACGACGAAATACGCACCTTGCAGCGTCGAGTTGCGGAACGCGCTCGCCTCACGCAGTTCGGCGTTGCCGACGAACCACGCCTTCGCGTCCGCGTGCGGGAACAGCTCGGGCAGATGCTCGTGGAAGTTGGTGTCCATGCCCACGATCACCGTCACCGGCGCGCCGAGGATCTTGGGGCCGTTGGCGGGCGAGCAGCAAGCGGCGAGTTTCTGCTTCGCTTCGTCCGAGCGGACCCACACCAGCCGCGCGGGAAGCTGATTGGCGCTGGTCGGGCCCCATTTCATTAGCTCCCAGATCGCGCGGCAATCCTCCTCGCTGACGGGCGCGTCGAGGTAGCCGTTATAGCTGCGCGCGGCGCGGAAGAGCTGGTCGAGGCTGGCGTCGGGAAGTGAAGGCACAGGATACTCCATTCGTTATGAGCGACGTAGAGGCACGACCGATCAGAGCGTCCGCCCGTGTGTCGTGATTATGCTCGACACGGACGGGAAGGATATCAGACGGCGCGTACTTCGGTGACTTCGGGGACGTAATAGCGCAGCAGCTGCTCGATGCCGTTCTTGAGCGTCGCGCTCGACGACGGGCAGCCCGCGCAAGCGCCGTGCATGGTCAGGAACACCTTCCCCTTGTCGAAGCCGCGATAGACGATGTCGCCGCCGTCGTTCGCCACCGCGGGGCGTACGCGCGTGTCGATGATATCGCGGATCTGGTCCACGATGTCCGCATCCTCGGGGTTGGTGGCGAAGTCCGCGCCGGGCGGCGGCACGCTGATCGCCGCCGCCGATCCGGGGCGGAACAGCGGCATGGCGGCGCTGAAATGGTCGAGCAGCACCGACAGCACGCCCGGCTTGAGCTCGCGCCAGTCGGTCGCGGGTGCGGCGGTGACCGACACGAAGTCGCGCCCGAAGAACACCCCGGTCACATCGCCCAGCCCGAACAGCGCGTCGGCGAGCGGCGACGCTTCCGCCTCCTCGGGTGTGGCGAAGTCGCGCGTCCCGACCGCCATCACCTCGCGGCCGGGCAGGAACTTCAGCGTCGCCGGGTTGGGCGTGGTCTCGGTCTCGATCAGCATGGGAGCCATGTGGCCCGGCTGGACGCGGCGATCAAGCCGCGCGGGCGGAAACGCTCGCGGTCAATAGTCGAACTGCTTCACCGCCGAGTTCCAGCTCATGATGTTGTCGCGCGCTTCCTGCACGAACGCGGAGCGGCGAACGAAGCCGAGGAACGTGTCCGCAAACCACTTGCCCGGGTTGCGGAGCGGCCGCTCGAACTGGACCAGCAGCACGACGCGGGTGCCCGCCGTGTCATTCCACACCTCATGCTGGTAGGTGTCGTCGAACACCAATGTCTCGCCCTCCGCCCAGCGGACGACGCGGTCGTGAACGCGCATCCGGACGTCGCCGTCGCGCGGTACGATCAGGCCGAGATGGCAGGTGATCAGCCCCTTAGTCACGCCGCGATGCTCGGGAATATGCGTGCCGGGCGCGAGGATGGAGAAGAACGCGCTGTTGAGCCCGGGGATGCGCTCCACCAGCGCGGAGGTCTGCGGGCAGCGATTGGCGTTGTCGTCGATGCGATAGCCATAGCCCCACAGGAAGAACGAGCGCCACATATTGACCTTGGCGATCGAGCGGTGGTCGGGGGAGATAGTGGCGAGGCTGGGCGACGCCTCGCCGCGCAGCGCGACCGCGATCGCCTCATCGCGGATCACCTGCCAATGCTCGCGCAGCAGCGCGGTCCAGGCGAAGTCGCGTACGTCGAGCACCGGGTCGTTGGGCACCAGCGACGACGACGCGATCAGTTTGTCGAACACGCCGCGCAGATGCTTGCCGAGCTTGATGACCAGCGGACGATTGGTCTCCGCCTTCATCTCCGACCCCGGCGCGGGCGCGCCCGAGATGACGTTGATGTCGGGAACGCGGATGCCCGCTTCCTCAGGCCCCATGCCCGAATCCGGCCACATTGCGCGAGGCGTCGCCTCGCTGACGGTCGGCGGCGCGCTGGCGGTTTCGAGGCTCAAGGCGGGTCTCTCTCGAAGGGGCAGGCGGCGGAGCGCCGCATCCGTGACGACGGACAGTCCCCGGCTAATCCCGATCAGCGGCAAAATCATGGCGGCGCGGGACGAAGAACGCTTGGGCGCGGTTCTGGCGCGGTTCAGGCTCGCGCGCTACATCGGCGGCCATGCTGTTCCTGCCGTGCGCGATCCGCGCTCCCCTGCTCGCGTCCCTGCTCCTCGGCGTCGCTGTCCCCGCCTTGGGGCAAGCGGGCGCGCCCGTCGCCGCCCCGGCGGTCGCGGTCGACACCACGCCCTGGCTCTACAAGGGGAGCGACATTCCGCACGACCCGGAATGGCATTTCGGTACGCTCCCCAACGGCCTGCGCTACGCGGTCCGGCGCAACGGTGTGCCGCCGGGGCAGGTTGCCGTGCGCGTCCGCGTCGACGCGGGCTCGCTCGAGGAGCGCGACAGCGAGCGCGGGTTCGCGCATTTCATCGAGCATCTCTCCTTCCGCGGCAGCGAGTATGTCCCCGACGGCGAGGCGAAGCGCGTGTGGCAGCGGTTCGGCGCGACGTTCGGTAGCGACCAGAACGCGCAGACGACGCCGACGCAGACCGTCTACAAGCTCGACCTGCCCGCCGCGACCCCCGCCAGCCTCGACGAGAGTTTCAAGATCCTGTCGGGGATGATGGAAAAGCCCAACATCGTTCCCGGCGCGATCACCGCCGAGCGCCCGGTGGTGCTCGCCGAGCAGCGCGAGCAGCCCGCGCCGCAGGTCCGCTTTTCCGACAAGCAGCGTCAGGTCCTGTTCGCGGGCCAGCCGCTCGCGGACCGCTCGCCGATCGGCAACATCAAGACGCTGGAGGCCGCGACCGCCGACAGCGTGCTGGCGTTCCACGACCGCTGGTATCGGCCCGAGAACACGGTGGTGATCGTGTCGGGCGACCAGGACCCGCAGGTGCTCGCCGACCTCGTTGTCAAGCACTTCGCCAGCTGGAAGGGCGTCGGCCCGCGCCCGCCCGCGCCGAACTTCGGCAAGCCCGACCCGCATCAACCCGCCGTCGCGGTCGCGGTCGAGCCAGCGGTTCCCGAGCTCGTCTCCACCGCCGTGCTGCGCCCGTGGCATTTCAACAACGACACGGTGATCTTTAACCAGAAGCGGCTGGTGGACATGCTGGCGGTGCAGATCATCAATCGCCGCCTCGAACGCCGCGCGCGCGCGGGCGCGAGCTTCGTGCAGGCGTCGGTCAGCCTCGACGACGTCGCGCGCTCCGCCAACGGCACCTTTGCCACGATCGTGCCGGTCGGGGGTAACTGGGAACAGGC
Organism: uncultured Sphingomonadales bacterium; assembly: GCA_937863505.1. Classification (GTDB taxonomy): domain Bacteria; phylum Pseudomonadota; class Alphaproteobacteria; order Sphingomonadales; family Sphingomonadaceae; genus Sphingomonas. The sequence goes on from CALMGC010000274.1 coordinate 4,410, forward strand.
GCTAAAGGACGTGCGCGCGGTGATCGCCGATGCAATGGCTGCGCCCGCGTCGCAGGCCGAAGTCGATCAGGAACTCGCCGCGTTCGACGAATCGATGCGGACGCAGGCGGAGACCGCGCGGGTCGACATGGGCGCGACGCTGGCGGACAATATGGTCGAGGCGCTCGACATCCGCGAGACGACCACCACGCCGCAGGCGAGCTATGACGTGTTCCTCGGCGCGCGGAAGAAGAACATGTTCATGCCCGCGACCTTGCTCGCCTCCACGCGGCGGGTGTTCCAGGGCGACGCGACCCGCGCGCTGGTGAACCTCCACGTCGCCGACCCGAATGCGAGCCCCAAGCTCGCCGCCGCGCTGAAAGCCGAGGTGTCGAAGCTGGCGGGCAAGCGCGAGATGCAGGCGGCGGTGGACTTTTCCAAGCTGCCCCCGCTCGGAGCGCCGGGTATTGTGACGAGCCAGTCGGCGGTGCCGGGGCTCGACCTGCAGCAGGTCGCCTATGCCAATGGGGTCAAGCTGCTGCTGTTTCCCAATAACGGCGAGACGTCGCGCGTGTATGTGCGCGTCCGCTGGGGCGGCGGGTACAATGCGCTGCCCGCCGAGAAGCCCGCGCCGGTCTGGGCGGCGGAGCTGGCGCTGGTCGCGTCGGGGGTGGGCAAGCTTAACCAGGGCGATCTCGACGCGCTCACTGCCGGGCGGCGGATCGGGCTCGACTTCGGCATCGACGACGACGCGTTCACCCTGTCGGCGGTGACCTCGCCCGGCGACCTCAACGACCAGCTGCGGCTGATGGCGGACAAGCTCGCGGTGCCCGCCTGGGACCCAGCTCCGGTGACGCGCGCCAAGGCGGTGGTGGGAACGACCTATGCGGGGTACGACGCCTCGCCCGAGGGAGTGCTGACGCGCGACCTCGAAGGGCTGCTCCACGACGGCGATCCGCGCTGGGCGACGCCGACGCGCGCTGGAGTGGAGGCGACCACGCCCGAGCAGTTCCGCAAGTTGTGGGAGCCGATTCTCGCGACCGGGCCGATCGAGGTGTCGGTGTTCGGCGACGTCAAGGCACCGGACGCGATCGCGGCGGTGGCGAAGACCTTCGGCGCGTTGCCGCCACGCGCCGCCGTTGCGGCCACGCCGCCGCCCGTCCGCTTCCCTGCGCATGACGTCGCACCCGTGGTCCGCACTCATGCGGGCGACGACAATCAGGCGGCGGCGGTGATCGCATGGCCGACCGGCGGCGGTAGCGCAGGGTTTTCCGAAAGCCGCCGCCTCGACGTGCTCGCGGCGGTGTTCAGCGACCGCTTGTTCGAGTGGCTGCGCCAGGCGGCGGGGGCTAGTTACAGCCCCAACGTGTCGAGCAGCTGGCCGGTGGGGCTTTCGAGCGGCGGCAGGCTGATCGCGATCGGCCAGGTCGCGCCGGACAAGGTGCCGTTCTTCTTCCAGACTGCGCGCCAGATCGCCGCCGAGCTGGTGTCGACGCCGATCGGCAAGGACGAGCTGCAACGCATCATGCTGCCGATGGCGCAGTACCTCATCCGCGCGTCAACCGCGAACCAGTTCTGGCTGCGCCAGCTGAGCGGCGCATCGACCGACCCGCGCCGGATCGAGGCGACCAAGGCGATCGGCAGCGACTTCGCGTCGATCACCCCGGAGCAGTTGCAGCAGGTGGCGGCGAAGTATCTCCGCCCCGACCGCGACTGGACGATGGAGGTGGTGCCTAAGTCGGTCGCGGCGAAGATGGGCGCGGGGGTCCCGGTAGCGGCGCGGTAGGAGAGTGGCTAGACCGTTCCCGCACCGATTGCTTGACTGAAAATACCGCCGAGCAGCCGACGTTCAATCTCCGCCTCCACTTCGGACGGCACTCGCGTTCCGCTGCTTTGCGCGTTAACTAAGTTACGAGGCAGAACATCATCGATGGCATGAAACGGCAGCAGAAACTCGATCGTCGGATCGACCAATCTTTCAAACTTGATCTCGGCCCTCCACTGCATCTTCGAGTCCGTAACGGTGTTCCGCATTTCGGGATGCTGTACGATTGTACCAACACCGAAAATGCCCCGGGGATCGGAACCCTGTTTGAAGAGGTAAACTCGCTCACCGGGCGTAGCCGTCCTGTTCGCAATACGCCACCATTCGGTAGCTCCGGGCGCGTCACGATCAGTCTCTACTCTTGCAATCAGCAAACGTAGTTCATTCAGCGGCCAACCCCGCTCTGGAGAATCGGCTTCAGTTTTGTAAGTGAGCCAGTAAGCAGGCACTCAACGTCTCCGGCGGACAGAGGGCGTGTTTGGCGTTCTAACCGAATACCGAAGATTTACTAGATCGTAGTTATCCCTTATAGAGCGCATCGAGCCGCTCGCCATACACCTCGCGCAGCACATGCCGCCGTATCTTCAGCGAGGGCGTCATCTGCTCGTTCTCGATCCCGAACGGCGCGTCGGCGGGGATGAAGCGGCGCACCTTTTCCGTCACCGACAGGTCGCGGTTGACGCGGTCGATGGCGGCGGACAGCGCGGCGCGGTAACCGGGGTCGGCGGCGAAGTCGCCCGGCCGGCACCCGTGACCCGCGCACCATTCCGCCATCCACTCGGCGTCGGGGACGATCACCGCGACCATGTACGGGCGCCGGTCGCCCCACACCATGGCCTGCGCGATCTCGGGCTGGAGCGTCAGCATCCCCTCGACCTTTTGCGGCGAGATGTTGTCGCCCTTGTCGTTGATCAGCAGGTCCTTCTTGCGGTCGGTGATTTTAATCCGCCCCGCCTCGTCGAACGCGCCGATGTCGCCGGTATGGAGCCAGCCGTGACGCAGCACCCGCGCGGTCTCCTCCTCGTTGCGCCAATAGCCGTGCATGACCAGCTCGCCGCGCACGAGGATCTCGCCGTCGTCCGCAATCCGCACCTCCGTGTTGCCGAGCGGCGGGCCGACCGTGTCCATGCGGATGCCCGCCGCGGGGCGGTTGCACGCGATCACCGGCGCGGCCTCGGTCTGGCCATAGCCCTGCAGCACCATCACCCCGATCGCCTCGAAGAAGCGTCCGACCTCCGGATTGAGCGGCGCGCCGCCCGACACCATCGCTTTCAGCCGCCCGCCGAACTTCTTGGCGATGCGCGGCTTGAACAGCGTGTCGACGACAAGTGCGGTCGGGCGGTCGGTCCAGCGCAGCGTACCTTTGGCGCGCTTGGCCCCGATGTCGAGCGCGTAGCGAAACAACCGCGCGCCGAGCCCGCCTTGCTTCACGATCGTCTTGGTGATCCGCGTCTTGAGCACCTCGAACAGGCGGGGCACGACGACCATCACCGTCGGGCGGACCTCCTCGATGTTGCTCGCGAGCTTTTCCAGCCCCTCGGCGTAGTAGATTTGCGCGTGGAGGCCGATGGGGACGAACTGACCGGCGGTATGCTCGTACGCGTGGGACAGCGGCAGGAAGGAAAGGAACGCTTCCTCCTTCTCTGCCGGGAAGTCGGCCCAGATCACCTCGGTCGTGCCCGCGACATTCTGCAGGATCGCGCCGTGGTGCTGGCGGACGCCGCGCGGCGCGCCGCCGGTGCCGCTGGTGTAGATGATGCAGGCGAGGTCCTCGCGGGTGAAGTCCGCCGCTGCTTCGGCCTCGGCGGGGTCGGCGGGATGCGCATCGACCAGTGTGCGCCAGTGGTGGAAGTCGACCCCGCCCGGCGCGCGCATTTCATCCATGCCGATCACGATCTGCGCCTGGCTCGCGCGCACCACGGCGGGCATCAGCGTCGCGGCGAGCTTGGCGGTGGAGACGATCACCGCGCGCGCGCCGGAGTTCTCGATGATGTGCGTGTGGTCGCGGGTCGTGTTGGTGACATAGGTCGGGACGGTGACGCAGCCCGCGGCCATGATCGCCAGGTCGGAGATGCACCATTCGGGCCGGTTCTCGGCGACCAGCATCACCCGGTCGCCGCGCTGGAGCCCTATCGCCTTGAGCGCCGCCGCGAGGCTCGCGACCTGACGCGCCGTCTCCGCCCAGCTGGTCGCCTCCCATTCGCCGCGCACCTTGCGGCGGAGAAACGGCTTGTCGCCCTCCGCCCGCGCGCGCGCGAAGAACATGGCGACGAGGTTGGGGAAGTGTTCAAGCCTGCGCATGGAGCCTCTCATATCGTCCGCTTCTGGAGGCGGATGTGCCTATTCGGGTGGGCGATTGGCCAGCACGCGCGACGGGGCGACTACGTGCCCGGCGACGTCAACGCTCGCGCCCTCGCTGCGCGGGTCTGCCGCGCCGACCCAGCGCCCGCCGACGCGCTCGATCGCGTTCGCCTTGAGGCCAAGCGGCGCGACCTGCACCCGCTCGCCGAGCGCCTGCAGTGCGGGAACCATCGCGTCGAGCTGCGTGCCCTTCTCCGCCACCGTGGCCGGACCGGGGGCGTAAAGCAGGCCCAACCCGATCGCGTCCTGTGCGCTGAGGTGCCAGTCGATCACGCCGACGATCGCCTTCGCCACCTGCGCGATAATCGTCGATCCGCCCGCAGCGCCGACCGCGAGCCGCACGCGGCCATCGGGCGCGTATACGATCGCCGGCGACATCGAGCTGCGCGGGCGCTTGCCGCCTTCCACCCGGTTGGCGACGAGATAGCCCTCCTTCGTGGGCGCGAGGTCGAAGTCGGTCAGCTCGTTGTTGAGGAACGTCCCGTCGACCGCGAGGCCCGAGCCGAAATAGCCCTCAATCGTGGTCGTCACCTCCACCACTTCACCGCGCGCGTCGGCGACGGCGAGGTCGCTGGTGCCGGGCACTTCGCTGACCGGGGCGCGGGTGCGGGCGGGGGCACCGAAGGGGGTGCCGGCGGTGATGCTCGCCATCGTGCGGTCGGGGGCGATCAGCGCGGAGCGGCTGGCGAGATACGCGGGGTCGAGCAGACCCCGCACCGGCACCTTCGTGTAGTGGTCGTCGCCGCCGTACAGGTCACGGTCGGCATAGGCGAGCCGTTCCGACTCGGCGAACAGGTGCCAGGCGACGGGCGAGGCCGGGCCGAGCGCGGCCATGTCGAACCGTTCGAGCTGCCCCAGGATCTGCAATACTGCGACGCCACCCGAAGAGGGCGGGCCCATGCCGCAGACGCGATAACCCCGGTACGTCCCGCACACCGGCGCGCGGGCGCGGGCGTCGTAGGTGGCGAGGTCGCCCAACGTCATCTTCGACGGGTTGCGCGCGGCACCGTTGACGGCGGCGACGATCTTCTGCGCTTCCGGGCCTACATAGAAGCTGTCCGGGCCGAGCCGGGCGATGCGTTCGAGCAACGCGGCCTGCGCGGGGTTTCTGACGACCGTGCCAGCAGGCACGAGCTGCCCGTCGGGGCCGTTGAACAGCGCTCGCGCCGCCGGCTCCATGTGCGCGCCGAACTGGACGATACCGTTCCGCAATCGGGGCGACACCGCAAAGCCGTCGCGGGCCAGCCGGATCGCAGGGTCGAACAGTCGCGCCCAGGCCAGCTTGCCGCCCGCGCGGTGCGCCAGCGCCATGCCGCGCAGCGCGCCGGGCACCCCGACGCTCCGTCCGCCCGGCACCGCGTCGGCATGGCTCATCGGCTGGCCGTCCGGGCCGAAGAACCAGCGCTCGTTCGCGGCGGCGGGCGCGGCCTCGCGCGCGTCGATGGTGGAGAGCTTGCCGTCTGCGGCGTGACGCACCCAGAAGCTGCCGCCGCCGATGCCGGAGTTCTGCGGCTCGACGACGTTGAGCGCGAGCATCGTCGCGATCGCCGCGTCCGCCGCGCTGCCGCCCGCCTTCAGGATCTCCACGCCCGCCGCCGCCGCGCGCGGATCGGCGGCGCTGACCATGCC
>CALMGC010000275.1 GCA_937863505.1 uncultured Sphingomonadales bacterium
AGGTGGCGGAGCGGACACACGCCTTGATAGGCAACCCTCTTGACTATGTACAAGCGAAGATGGATGGACAACCAGGTTGTCTTCTTGCGCGAGAAAAGCCATGCCTATCCAACCCGCCGGCCTCACGATCCCTGACGCCACGCATCATGTCGGCGTCGTAAATGGTGCCAGCATCCACCACGTCACTGCCGGGGATGCCGGTACGCCCGTGCTATTGGTCCACGGCTTTCCCGAAAGCTGGTGGGCGTTCCACGGCCTGATCCCGTTGCTCGCCCGAAGCCATCGCGTCATCGCGATGGACCTCCGGGGTTTCGGCGATTCCAGTCCGGCCAAGCCCGAAGACGACAGCGCAACGGTCGCCGAGGACCTGCACGCGCTGATCGCCCATCTGGGCCTCGGCCCGGTTCACTTGCTGGTGCAGGACATCAGCGGCGGCGTGGGGCTGCGTCTGGCCTTGTCGCATCCGGACGACCTCCGCAGCCTGACCGGTGTGGAGACCGGTTTCGCGGGCTTCGGCCTGGAGGTCTTGGCGGATATGAGCCGGGGCGGCGCCTGGTACATCGGCCCGCTCGCGACGCCGCACGTTGCGGATACCTTCTTTGCCGGCCATGAGACGGACCTGATCGGCCGGTTCATCATGCCGTTCGCCGTCGCCGATCAAGCGTCGGTATCGTCCGACGACGTCGCCGAGTTCGCACGGGGCTATTCCCGCCAAGGAGGGTGGAGCGGTGCCGGCGCGCTCTACGGCTCCCTGGTAAAGGAGGGCGCGGAGCTTAAGGCCCTGACCGCAGCGCACCCGGTCGCATTGCCGACGCTTGCCGTGGATCGCGCAGGTAGCACGTTCACCCGGGATGCCCTCAACGCGGTCCATAGCGATACGGTGCGTCACACACAGATCGCGAAGGTAGGCCATTACATCGCCCAAGAGGCGCCTGGAGAACTTGCCGAAGCGCTCCTGCCGTTCTTTGCGGACGTGGACGGGCATGTCGCTCCAGGCTGAGCCTACGCGGTTCCGACTTTGCCGTTCCATGACGGCTGCGGAAATTCGGGAAAGCCTTGTAATTCGACCTCTCAACTCCTTTCGCCGAAGCTGCGGGCGACAGGTTGGCAGCAACGCACTTGATTGAGCGTCTAAAATCAGGAACCGGAAGGGAACCGCTGAATGGCCGAATGAGGGTTGTCGAAACCTCCAAAACGTCGGTCGGCCATCACCCCAAAAAGGATTTTCGGCTCGAGAAGCACGCTATGCGAAATCGCCCGTCCGGAGGTTTTCAATCACCGCTGATCCGATTGCGAGACGCTCTCGCAGCCCGTTCAGCAGCCACCGACCGGCAGGGCCGAGCACGCGATCCCGCCGATGCGCTGCATAGATGACGAGCCCTTCGCCGGGCACGGTGTCATCCTCGATTCTGAGCGCGACCAACCTACCCTCCGCGATGGGTGCCGCGGCCAGATGATCTGGCATGCGGCACCACCCGAAGCCGGCGAGCAGGAAATCGAGCCGACGGCCAAGATCCACGAAGCGCCATAGCCGCGCGCTCGAAAGACCGTAGGCCGCGCCTCCGGGATCGACCGGATCAGAGAGCACGAGCTGGACGTGCGGCTCCAGATCGCCTTGCATCAAGGGGCGATCTAGCGATGTCAGGGGATGCCCGGGTGCCACCACGGGCCGCATGGTGACCCTCAGGAGCGGGTAGGCAGCTATGTCTTCGGGAACGTCCGGAAGCAGCACGCAGATCGCGAGCGCCGCGGAGCCGTTGCGCAGTCGCCGCAGCGAGCCGCCCAAGCCCTCGGTCGAGAAGCTGACCGGAAGCTCGGGAAAGGTCTCGCTCAGCGCGCGCAGGCTTTGGATCAGTGGCGCGGTTGGAACGAGTGGATCGATCGCGAGCGCCAGTTCGGGTTCCAACCCCGCGCGCGTGCCCGCTGCTACCGCCTCGAAGCGGGCCGCACTGGCCAGCACCAGCCTTGCCTGGTCGACCAGCACCCGCCCGACCTCGGTAAGCTGGGGCCGATGTCCGCTGCGGTCGAAGAGCGTTACGCCCTGCACCGCTTCCAGTGCCGCAACCGCCTGGCTTACCGCCGATTGAACGCGTCCGAGTTTTCGTCCAGCGGCCGAGAAGCTGCCTAGATCGGCGATCGACACGAGTACGCGCAACTGGTCGAGGCTGAGGCTACCGATCATGCGCCATCACTCCAGCCGATGGGTTCGATCACAATTTGATCGCTCCCGCAAGACGGCGGTGAAGCTTAGATAAGCCCCATGCAACCGACATATTTCATCAATCACGGGGGTGGCCCCTGCTTCTTCCTTGACCCCGGTCCTATGCGGGACACCTGGAGCGAGCTGGAGACCTACCTTCGCGGGTTCGCCGACACGCTCGACGAGCCGCCGCGTGCGATCCTCATCGTGTCCGGGCATTGGGAAGAGTCGCACCCCACCGTCAACGCCGGCGTCGCACCGTCACTCCTGTTTGACTATGGCGGCTTCCCCGCGCATACTTATCAGCTGACTTGGCCCGCCCCCGGGGAACCGGACCTCGCTGTTCGAGTGCGCGACCTGCTCGATGCCGCCGGGATCGAAAGCGGCTCGGATACGTCACGGGGTTGGGACCACGGCGTGTTCGTGCCGATGAAGGTGATGTTCCCCAACGCCGATATCC
>CALMGC010000276.1 GCA_937863505.1 uncultured Sphingomonadales bacterium
GCCCGGAGGAGCGCGCGCGGCGGCGCGCGGCGGCGCGCGCGCGCATCGGCGCGCGCGAGGGTGAGGTGGTGGTCGGCTTCTTCGGCAAGCTGATCGGCAAGAAGGACCCGCTGCTGGTCGTGGACGCGGTCGAGCGGGTCGGCGGGAAGGCCGATTGGTCGCCGACGCTGTTGTTCGTCGGCTCTGGCGAGCTGGTGGACGAGTTGGGCGCGCGGACGGCAGGGCTGGAGCGCGCGACGGGGGTTCGCAGCCACCTGGCCGGCTTTGTCAACCAGAGCGCGATCGACGACTATTATCTCGCGACCGACATCCTGGTGCTGCCGTCGCGACAGGCGGGCGAGACCTGGGGGCTGGTCGTCAACGAGGCGTTGCAAGCGGGCTGCGCGGTCGCGGTCAGCGCGGCGGCGGGATGCTCGGCGGATTTCGGCGCGCTGGAGCGGGTGCGCGTGTTCCCGCCCGGCGACGCGGCGGCGCTGGCGGCGGCGCTGGGCGAGCTCGCCCGTTACCCGCGCTCGCTCGACTGGGCGGCGGCGGCGATGCGGCCGTATTCGATCGACGCGGTCGCCGAGACGCTCGCGCGCGAGATGGATGCGCTGGCGACGGGAGAACGGCGGTGAACGCGCTCGTCGATCCACGCCGCGAAGCGTCGCGCCGGCGGCGGCGGCTGTTCCAGTTTCTCGTGCCGGCCTTGCTGCTTTCGCTGCTGATACAGGCGCTGGTCGGGACCGAGCAGGACAATCTGGCCTGGTCCGCGGCGTCGGCGGGGGTGATCCTGCTGACCTTCGCTTACTGTTTCCGCCCCGGCCTGTTCGATCGCTACCCGCTGTCGACGCTGGCGATCCTGGGTTTCGACGCGGTCATGTTGTCGATACCGCTCGCCGGACAATCGGCGACGTTGCACCCGCTCCTGTACAATCTCTACGAACCGCAGGACACGTTCTTGTGGACGTACGCCACCCATGCCGTGATCATCGCGGCCCATGCCGCGTACGATCGGCTCGCGGTGCTGAACGCGCCGGGACGATGGCTGGCGAGGCGGGTTTACGCTCCCCTGGGCCTGTTCACGATGCCCAGCAGTTTCGAATTATGGATGCTGGGTGGCTTAGGTTTTCTCGCCACCTTGCTCTCTCAGGTGTTATACGTCGGCGATATCGAATATGGGGATGTCGGCGGCAAAGCGCTGGGCGGGCTTTTCTCGTTCCTGACCTTTCCGTTCCTGATTCCGTTCCGTGGTTTGTTTGTAGGGCGCAAGGTAGCTGCGTCGCCGCTGAGTGTATTGCTATTGGTTGGCTATTTCTTTGCGGTCGTCATTCTGGCCATAGCGATAAACAAGCGCTTCGCCTTCTCTCTTGTCGGCATGACCGTGTTGCTGGCATTCGCCTTGTTAGGGGCGATGGGCCGGTTCAAGCTCTCCAGCCGCGCCATGATTGGCGGCGCACTGTTGGTGGTCGCTTCCGTGCCTGTGCTTGGCGCTTTGGAAGACCTCACCACCGCCATGGAGATCGTGCGCGGAGCAAAAGGCTCTGCAAGCGGTCTCGAGTACCTTAGCCAAACTCTGGATGAGATGGGCGATAAAGCCGCGATCGAGCGCTGGCGTCGCGACAACGATGCCTCCGTCAGCAGTTCTCTTTCCTATTCAGATGCTTATCTGTCTTCGAACTTTCTGAACAGGTTGATTTATCTTAAATACACCGACATCACTATGGTCGAGTCACAGCACCTTTCGGACCGGGAACGGAGTGTATTGCAGGACGATTTGCATACCCGTCTTCTAGCCTTTTTACCCACACCTATAGCGTCGTTGTTAGGTATCAATGTAGATAAGAGAAGTATGGAGTATTCAGTTGGGGATCTGTATGAGAATTTTTATTCTGGTATGCCGCCTGTATCGTTCTTGACCGGTTCCTCGATCACGCACTCCAAGGATGTCTTCGGCTCTGCATGGTTGCCGATCATGTTCCTCATTTTCCTTCTTTGTTTCAACAGCGCTGATGCACTAACGACACGATACCGCGGTATCATGATTTTTTCTCCAGTCGCTTTCGCTGCATTATATACCGTGTTTGGGCACCTTTACATCGAGGATAATGTTACAGCCATGACTGGACGAGCATTTCGCGATTTTCCACAAACCGCCATGCTCTACATCATCATATCTCAACTGCTGCGGCTCGTCCTAGCAATGGGCCCGACCCGTAGAGCTTCCGCCGTGCCCGCCTAGGTCGGGCCACATTTGATCAACAACTGAGACGATCCATGCCCACCTCACCGGAAGCCCTGCTCCACCGCTTCTACCCCGAAATGGCGTTCGGCGGGTTCACCCGGGTCAGCGCCACGGTGGAGTTCTTCACGCGCATCAATGCGCTGGTGAAGCCGACCGACCGCATCCTCGACTATGGCGCGGGCCGCGGCGCGACGATCGAGACGGGGGGCAACGCGTTCACCCAATGGATGAAGGACTTCAAGGGACGGGTCGCGCATGTCGAGGGCTGCGACATCGACCCCGCGGTGCTGGAGAACCCGTTCCTCGACGGCGCGGCGGTGATCGGCCCCGACGGCAAGCTGCCCTATCCCGACAACAGCTTCGACGGCGTCATCACCAGCTGGGTGTTCGAGCATATCGAGCATCCCGGCCCCTTCGCCGCCGAGGTCATGCGCGTCCTCAAGCCCGGCGGCTTTCTCGCCGCGATGACCCCGAACAAACGCGGCTATATCGCGCTCGGCTCACGGCTCGCGGGCAACGCCCAGCATGTCGATCTGCTCAAGCGCGTGCAGCCGGACCGCAACGACTTCGACGTGTTCCCCACCTTCTACCGGCTCAACACCCGCAAGGACATCCAGCGCGCGTTCACCGGCGCGGGCGACATCGCGGTCTACGGCACGTCGAGCGAGCCCGCCTACCACTTCAACAACCTGCTCCTGTACCGGCTGTTCCGGCTCATTCACGCGGTGACGCCCGATGCGTTCCACACCGCGCTGCTGATCTTCATCCGCAAAGCCTGAGGTTGCGTTTCCTCCACATCATCGCCTCCGCGAACCTCGCCGATGGCGGGCCGATCGAGGGGGTGCTGCGCATCGGCGAGGCGCTGGCGGCGCGCGGGCACCGGCAGGAGCTGCTGACGCTCGATCCGCCCGACGCGCCCTGGGTCACCGCCGCGCGCGTGCCGGTCC
>CALMGC010000277.1 GCA_937863505.1 uncultured Sphingomonadales bacterium
GCGCGGGGCTGCTGGCGGTGGCCGCGCTGCTGAGCGGGTGCGCCGCCGCGCCGGTCGCGCCGCGTCCGGCGGCGGTCGCCATGCCCTACAGCGCCACCGGCCTCGAGCGCGTCATCGGCCAGCCCGCCGCCGGGCTGACGCAACTGTTCGGCCAGCCACAAGCGGACGTGCGCGAGGGCACGGCGAGGAAGCTCCAGTTCGCGGGGCCGATCTGCGTGCTCGACGCCTATCTCTACCCCAAGGGCACGGGTCAGCCGCTGGTCACCTATCTCGACGCGCGCGAGCCCGACGGCAGCCCGATCGACCGCGCGAGCTGCGTCGCCGCGCTCAGCCATCGCGAACGGGCGCGCTGAGCCCGAACCGCGACATGGTGCGTTGACCCTCCGAATGGAGCCACAATGATCACATCACCTTATGCCTGGGCCAGCGCCGGGCTCGACGCCTGGACGCTGGGCATGGACGCCTCCGCCGTGATCGGCTTGCGGCTCGCCAAGATCGCGATCGGCGACGCGGAAGCTGGGCGCGAGGCGCAGCTGATGGTGACGGAAAAGGTGCAGGCGGCGCTGGAGATGCAGGCGAGCCTCATGACCGGACGGTTCGGATCGACCCCGCTATCGGGGACGCAGGGGCTGCTCCGCCACTACGGTCGCAAGGTGCGCGCGAACAAGCGCCGGCTCGGCTAGGGTCGGCGCAGCGCGTCGATCGCCCAGCCCGCCGCTTCCGCCACCACCGGGTCGGGGTCGTCGACCAGCCGCGTAAGCGCCGGGACCAGCGCGGGTCTTCCGCTGTTCCCCGCCGCGATCGCCGCGTTGCGGACCATGCGATTACGGCCGATGCGCTTGATCGGCGAGCCCGCGAACACCTGGCGAAAGCTCGCCTCGTCGAGCGCCAGCAGGTCGGCCAGTTCAGTCACCGCCAGCTCCGCGCGCGGCGCGAACGCGCGGTTCGCCGCCGCCGCCCTCGCGAACCGGTTCCACGGGCACACCGCCACGCAATCGTCACAGCCATAGACGCGGTTGCCGATCGCGCGGCGGAACTCGTGCGGGATCGGCCCGGCATGTTCGATCGTCAGGTATGAGATGCACCGCCGCGCATCGAGCCGGTAGGGTGCGGGAAAGGCATCGGTCGGGCAAGCGCGCCGGCAGGCGTCGCACGACCCGCAATGCGCGGAGCCGGGCGCGTCGGGGACGAGCGCGAGCGTGGTGTAGATCGCGCCGAGGAACAGCCATCCGCCATGCGCCCGGCTGACCAGATTGGTGTGCTTGCCCTGCCAGCCGAGCCCCGCCGCCTCCGCCAGCGGCTTTTCCATCACCGGCGCCGTGTCGACGAACACCTTGAGGTCTGCGGCGGGGACCTCCGCTACCAGCCAGCGGGCCAGCGCCTTGAGCTGACGCTTGACCACGTCATGATAGTCGCCGCCCTGCGCGTAGACGGAAATGCGCCCGAGCTCGCCCTCCCCCGCCAGCGCCAGCGGGTCGGCGGCGGGGGCGTAACTCATCCCCAGCGCGATCACGCTCCGCGCCTCGGGCCACAGGTCGCGCGGGCTCTGCCGCTGATCCGCGCGCGCTTCCATCCAGATCATGTCGCCGTGCATCCCCTCGGCGAGCCATTGCTGCAGCCGCTCGCCGCTGCGCGGTGCCGCGTCGGCGCGCGCCACCCCGCAGGCCGCAAAGCCGAGCGCGGCCGCCTGTTCCTTGATCCGTTGCTCCAGCGGCTTGTCTTTGTTCACCTCTCCCCGCTACCACCTAGCGCGGGGGACACCAATTGCCGAACGATCTCGCCATCAGCGCCCACGGGCTCGTCAAGCGCTTCGGCGACCGGCGGGTGGTCGACGGCATGGACATCGCCGTCCCGCGCGGGGCGGTGTACGGCGTGCTCGGCCCCAACGGCGCGGGCAAGACGACGACCTTGCGGATGCTGCTCGGCATCATCGAGCCCGACGGCGGCGAGCGGACGCTGCTGGGCTGTGACGCGCCGCGCGACGCGAGTGACCGGGTCGGCTACCTGCCCGAGGAGCGCGGGCTCTACCCCGCGATGAAGGCGCGCGAGGCGATCGCGTTCATGGGCGCATTGCGCGGGCTGCCTTGGGCGACGGGACGCGAACGCGCGGCCGTGTTGCTCGAGCGCGCGGGGCTGGGCCATGCGGTCGACACCAAGATCAAGAAGCTGTCTAAGGGGATGGCGCAGCTCGTGCAGTTGCTCGGCTCGGTGGTCCACGAGCCAGAGTTGCTGGTGCTCGACGAGCCGTTCAGCGGGCTCGATCCGGTAAACCAGGAGGCGCTCGAGGCGCTGATCCTCGGCGAGCGCGACCGGGGGGCGACCGTGCTGTTCTCCACGCACGTCATGGCCCATGCCGAGCGGCTCTGCGACCGGCTGGCGATCATCGCGCGCGGGCGGCGGCGGTTCGAGGGCACGGTCGCGGACGCGCGCGGCACCCTGCCGATGCGCGTACGCTACACACCGCGCCGCGCCGACGCGGAGCTGGCCGCGCTGCTTCCCGCCGACGCGCACCCGCAGGGCGAGGCGTGGCTGTTCACCCTGCCCGACACCGGTGTCGAGCCGCTGCTGGCGCGGTTGCTGGAGACGGGGCACGGCATCGCCGGCCTGTCGATGGAGCGCCCGGGACTCCACGACGCGTTCGTCCGCATCGTCCAGGAGGCGGACAAGTGAGCCCCGCCCGCCGTACCCTGCGCCAGACGCTGACGATCGCCCGCCGCGACTTCATCGCCACCGTGTTCACCCCCATCTTCCTCCTGTTCCTGTTCGCGCCGGTGTTCATGGGCTCGTTCGGCGCGGTGGGCAGCCTCGGCGCGACCAACGCGATCAACAGCGGCGGCGAGCGTGCGCGCCTCGTCGCGATCGTCCCCGGCGGCGACGCGCGCGCACTGGCGGAGGCGGACGCGCGATTGCGCAAGCTGTATCGGGGGACGGAGGAGGCTCCAGCACAACTCACGGCACTGCACCCCGCCGCCGATCCGTTCGCGCAGGCGCAGACAGCGTTCGCGGCTAAGGATTATGAGACGGTGGCGGTGCTGTTCGGCCCGCTCGACCGGCCGCATATCCTGTACCGGCCCGCCTCGACGCGCAGCGCCGACTATCTCGGAACGCTGGCGGGCGCGACGCTCGCCGCCGAGCGGCTTGGCCCACCCGCGCGCGCCGTAAAGATCCCGCTCCGCGCCGCCCGCCCCACGCACGGCAGCCGCAACGCCGCCGCCTTCTTCGCCGTGTTCGGCGTGTTCTTCCTGACGCTGTTCCTCGCGGGCCAGGCGGTCGGCAGCATGGCGGAGGAGCGCAACAACAAGGTGATCGAGGTGCTCGCGGCGGCCGTGCCGCTCGAATCGGTGTTCTTCGGCAAGCTGCTCGGCATGTTCGGCGTCGCTTTGGTGTTCGTCGCGTTCTGGGGGACGGCGCTGACCGTCGTCACCTCGTTGCTCCCGCCTGCGTTCGCGCAGGCATTGGGGGAGCTGCACCCGGCAGTGGGGCCGGTGTTCCCGCTGCTGTTCTTCGCTTATTTCGCGATGGCGTACATGCTGCTCGGCGCGGTGTTCCTGGGCGTCGGCGCGCAGGCGACCAGCGCGCGCGAGTTACAGCTGCTCTCGCTGCCGATCACGATCACCCAGATCGCGATGTTCGGCCTGTCGTCGGCCGCCGCTTCGCGACCCGGATCGGGGGTGGCGAGGTTCGCCGAGCTGTTCCCGCTCTCCTCCCCCTTCGCGATGGCGGGCC
>CALMGC010000278.1 GCA_937863505.1 uncultured Sphingomonadales bacterium
CGCCAGCCATATCGGATCGGTCGTGACATCGCCCATGCCTACCAGCGTCATCAGCGACGACTTGCCCGATCCCGACGGTCCCAGCAACGCCACGCTCTCGCCCGCGCCGACGTGGAGGTCGATGCCGCGAAGGATCTCGGTCCGCGCGCCCGTCGGCCCCAGCGACAGCGTCACGTTGCGCACGGCGATGACGCTGGTAGGCATGGGCGATGTCACGACCGATCCGATATGGCTGGCGCGCGGCGCTTGTCCACCTCCTGCTGCTCTTTGCGACTCCGGCGAGCGCGGGGCCGCTGGTCTGGGCGTTGGGCGACAGCCTGACCGAAGGCTATGGCCTGCCGCCGCAACAGGGCTTCACCGTCCAGCTCCAGGCGGCGCTGCGACGGGCGGGGGTGGACGCGACGGTCGCGAACGGCGGCGTGTCGGGCGACACCGCGCGGCAGGGGCTGGCGCGCTTGCGCTGGGGGCTGCGCGGATTGCCGCGTTCGCCCGACCTGGTGCTGGTCGAGCTGGGCGCGAACGACATGCTGCGCGGGCTCCCACCCGAGCAGACAGCGAAGAACCTGTCCGCGATCCTCGACGAACTGGCGCGGCGGCATATCCCAGTACTGCTGACCGGGATGCGCGCTTCGCCCAATCTCGGCACCGACTATCGGCGGCGGTTCGACGCGCTGTATCCGGCGTTGGCCAAGCAGTATCGTGTCGGCTTCTACCCCTTCTTCTATGACGGCGTGGCGGGGCGGCGCGAGTTGATCCAGGCGGACGGGCTCCACCCCAATGCGCGCGGCGTCGCGGTAATCATCGGGCGGATTACCCCGGCGGTGGTCAAGGCGTTGCGCGCTCACTCACCCGAAAAGCGCTGAACAACCGTTCATCAGGGTAGGGAAACACAAAGCAACGTCCGCCGTCCGACGTGTGATCGCGGCAATGACGACCCGATCACTCCCGGTCGCAACGCTTCGCGAATGCTTTAGCAATCGTGCAACCTCCCACTTATGTTCGCCCACGCTGTTGACGTGAAGACAAGGCTCGCTACAGGGCGCGCATCCTCAAAGGAGAACCACCCTTGTCCGACGATCTTTCCACCATCAACCCGGTCGAGCTCGCGACCGAACTCACCATCGCCTGGCTGTCCAACGCCAATACCCGCGCCAATGCGGAGGATGTGCCCGCCTTTCTCGCGCGGATGCATGACGCGCTGAACGGCTTGACCGCCACCGCCGAGCCGGAAGCGCCCGCGCAAGACGCCGCCGCGTCCGTCGAGCACACGCCCAAGGTGTCGGCGCGCAAGTCGCTGGCGTCCAAAGAGCACATCATCTCGATGATCGACGGCAAGCCCTACAAGACGCTGCGCCGCCACCTGTCGAGCAACGGCTTGACTCCGGACGAGTATCGCAAGCGCTACAATCTCAAAGCCGACTATCCGATGGTCGCCGAGAACTACTCGACCCATCGCCGCGAGATGGCCAAGAAGATCGGTCTCGGCCGCAAGCCCGGCCCGCGCGCCGAAGCCGCGCCGGCCCCCGAGCCCGTCGCCGAGGCACCCAAGCCGCGCGGCCGCAAGAAGGCGACCGCTGAAGCGACCGCCTAGACCGTCAGCACGATCTTGCCGCGCACGCCGCCCGCTTCGAGGGCAGCGTGCGCGGCGGACGCTTCCTCCATCGGATAGGTGCGGGCGACGGTCGGCCTGACCTTGCCCGCGTCGATCAGGTCGGCAACCTCGCCCAGCTGCGCGGCATTGGGCGTTGCCATCCAGCGCTGCGGCACGCGCACCCCGCGCGCCCGCGCCGCCGCCCCCGCTTCGTCCTTGATCGCAATCGCCGAAACCAGCGCGCCGCCGGGCTTCACCACCGCCACCGACCGCACCTGAACCTCGCCGCCCGCCAGATCGAGCACGAGGTCGACCTCGCCCGCCTCCTCGAACCGTTCGCGCTCGCGGTCGATCACCACGTCCGCGCCCAGCTCGCGCGCATAGGCTACATCGGCACCGCGCACCGTCGTCAACACCCGCGCTCCCTTCGCCTTGGCAAGCTGTACGGCCAGATGCCCGACGCCGCCCGCGCCGCCCTGGATCAGCACGCTTTGCCCGGGCCTGAGCTCGCCATGGTCGAACAACCCCTGCCACGCGGTCATCGCCGCCAGCGGCACCGCCGCGGCTTCCGCGAAGTCGAGCGAAGCGGGCATCGCGACCAGTTCCACCGACTTGACGATCGCATATTCGGCCTGCGCGCCGCGATCAAAGGCGATGAACGCGAACACCCGGTCGCCATGGCTCAACATGTTGTGCGCGCGCGTGCCCATCGTCTCGATCGTGCCCGCGAGATCGCGTCCCATCGTCACGGGCAGCATCTCGGGCGTGACGAACGGATATCCGCCACGCCGGATCTTGTAATCGACCGGGTTGACGCTCGCGGCATGGACGCGGACCAGCACCTCGTCGTCGACCGGCTGCGGCCAGGGCCGCTCGGCGATCTCCAGCACCTCCGCGCCGCCGAAGCGGGGCAGGGTCACGGCGCGCATGGTGGCGGGGGTGATATGGTGGTCGTCAGGCATGAACGGGCTCCCGGCTGGATCAATGGGTGGAACGGATGGAGGCGGGGTAGCGATCCCGCCCGGCGCCGCTCGCTCGCGGGTGGACAGCGGAGCGGGTTCGGTGCAGGCCGTTGCCGACGGTATCGGAGAGGCCGGTGAGCGAACACCCTGCGGCGCGCGTGACGGACCCGTTCGGCCATGAGGGGGGAGTCGGCGGCGCGATCGCGGGCTTGGCGGTGGGGGCCGTGCTCGCCGCCGGGATTATCGCGACCGGGGGCACGGGCGCGGTGGCGGTCGGGGCCATGCTCGCCACCACGGGCGCGGGCGGGCTGATCGGGTCGATGATGGGCGCGCCGAGCGGCGTGCTGGTGACCGGATCGCCCAACGTGCTGATCGACAGGCTGCCCGCGACCATGGTGCTGCTCGCGGCGGGACCGTGCTCGCGCGACGGCTCCACCCCGCGCCCGGTCGCGACCGGGGCGGCGAGCGTGCTGATCAACGGCCAGCCTGCGGCGCGCGTCAGCGATGCGATGGTGTGCGGGGCGATCATCCTGTCGGGCTCGCCCGACGTGCTGATCGGCGGGCCGACCCAGTCGCCGATCTGCGCCAGCCTGCGCGCGGAAGAAGCGACGCTGGAGCGGTTCCGCATCGACGCCCAGGCCGCAGCCGCCGCCTACGATCCGCCCGAGACCCGGAAGGCACCGGACGGCTATCACAATGCGACGCCGGAAGAGTTGCGGAGGTTGGGGTTGAACAAGGCGATGCTCGAACATCCCGTCGATCCGACAACGCACAAACCGACAGAGTTTCGCGCGGCGGTATTCATGAACAACAAAACAGGAGCGCCGCTGGTAGCGTATAAAGGTACGTCGCCCTTAAGTGGCGATGACTGGAGTGCTAACGTCAACCAGGGGCTTGGACACGAAACCTTTTATTACAACCAAGCACAGAAGATTGCGACCAACGTGGCCGAATCTCCGGACGGCGCGGACGCTCATTTGACCGGACACTCACTCGGCGGCGGCATGGCGTCCGCAGGCGCGGAAGCGTCGGGTCTGCCCGCCACGACATTCAACGCGGCAGGGCTCAATGCAAAGACGGTTCCGCATCCCGTTCCCGCGAACATCGACGCAATCTACGTCAAAGGTGAAATTCTGCGCGCCAGCCAGTCGCTTCCACTGATGCCCAAATCCGCCGCGACGCAGACATGGCCGCTCGATCCCACTGACTATAAGACGCAGGCGATCGTCGCGGGGACGATCATCGCACCCCCGATCGTGCGCGGCGCGGCGCTCGCCGTGCGCGCGGGGCTGCTGCACATGATGGGCGCCGTCGACTCCGCGCTCGCGCAAAAGCGGGCGGACGTCGAACGCGCATTGGCGAAGAACGGATGTTAATGACCCGTGATCGACGGGGCTTGATCGGCTTGGTCGTGTTATTGTCTGTAAGTTGCTCTGGGAGGGAGGATAGGATGGACCGCACCAACACGCAATCCATGCTTGGCGCGGTGATGCATTCGGACACCGATAGCGTGCGCCGCTTGGCTGAACAGCACGTCAATCTCGACGAACGTGACCCGGCCGATCAAGCGACGCCGATGATCCAAGCGGCCCAGACCGATCAATGGCCAGCGGTAGAGATCCTCATGGACCACGGCGCGGACATCTGGGCGCATGACGAGTTCGGGATCACCGCGGCGCAGCGCACGATCACTAGCCGCATCCTGCGCGGGTCCGAGGAGGACCAGGCGCGGCTGCGCGTGATGGAGAAGCTCAAGGCGCGCGGCTATCCGTTCCCGCCGCCCGGGCGCGCTGAAATCCTCGCGCTGGAGCAACGTGGCGAGTGGCCTCCGCATGGAGCGAAGCGTTGATGGTGCAGGCGGTGGGTCGGCGGACGGTTGGGGGCATGGCGGCGCTGATCGGGCTGACCCTGTCCGCCTGTAACACTGCCGAGCATGAAACGTCGAACCGGGCCGCGACTCTGTCAATGCTTGGTGCAGTCCAGCATTGTGATACCGAAGAGGTCCGTCGCCTTGCCGAGCAGCGCATCGGATTGAACGAGCGGAACCCGGACGATCAAAGCACACCAATGATCTTTGCGGCAGGCTCGGACCAGTGGCCCGCTGTAGAAATCCTGATCGACCACGGCGCGGATATTTGGGCCCATGACGAGTTCGGTTTGACGGCTGCACAGTTCGCACCGGATAGTCGCATCCTGCGCGGGTCCAAGGAAGACCAGGCGCGCCTGCGTGTGATCGACAAGCTGAAGACGCGCGGTTATCCTTTTCCGCCGCCCGACGCGGATCAGGTCCTCGCGCTGGAGCAACGCGGCGACTGGCCTCCGCACCGAAAGGAACGCCCATGACGCAGGCACCGGGAAGCACGACCGTGCAGAGCATGACCATCGCCCGGCCCGAGGGCTGGCTCGACAAGTCGATGCTGGTGTTGAGCGCGGAGCGGCCCGGCCCGACCGGCGTGTCGGCGACACTGGTCGTTACCCTTGAACCCGCGCCCGAGGGGCTCGGCCCCGCGGCGGCGCTGGAGCAGTTCGTCGACCGGCAACTCGACGGCATGCGGGTGACGCTCGACGGCTTCGCCGAGGTCTCGCGGCGTCACGCCGAGGCCGCGGACCCCACCGCTGAGCTGACGATCGAATGGCTGTCGAGCGGCATCCCGATCACCCAGCGGCTATGGTACGCCCATGCCGATGCCGCCACGCTGAAGGTGGCGACCGGAACCGCGGGGCGCGGCGACTTCGCCGCCGCCGAGCCCGCCTTCCGCGCGATGCTGGGGAGCTTCCGGATCAGCTGACGCGCTACCTCCGCATCCGCTCGTGGTGGCGGATCACCTCGTCGATGATGAAGCGGAGGAACTTCTCGCTGAACTCCGCATCGAGCCCCGCTTCGTCCGCCAGCCGGCGCAGCCGCGCGATCTGCGCGTCCTCGCGCGCGGGGTCGGCGGGGGGCAGGTCCGCGCGCGCCTTGTGGGCGCCCACCGCCTGCGTCACCTTGAACCGCTCGGCGAGGAGGTGGATCAGCGCCGCGTCGATATTGTCGATGCTCCGCCGATAGCCCAGCAGCACGTCGTCGGTCACCGGCGTCTCCTCCGCGCCCTCCATGCGGGTGCGGGAGCGCGGGGGCAAGCCTTGCCTTAGCGGCGGGCGCGGGCCACATCGCAAGAGCAATGACCGCCTCGCTCCATCGCCTGCACCGCCCCGGGGAACCCTCGCTCGAGCCGATGCTGCAACTGGTCGCGGGCGACCTCAACCAGGTCAATGCGGTGATCCTCGACCGGATGAAGTCTGACATCCCGCTCATCCCCGAGCTTGCCGGGCACCTGATCGCGGGCGGCGGCAAGCGGATGCGCCCGATGCTGACGCTCGCGAGCGCACGGCTGATCGGTTACACGGGCAAGCGGCACCACCGGCTGGCGGCGGCGGTGGAGTTCATCCACACCGCGACCCTGCTCCACGACGACGTGGTCGACGGGTCGGACCTTCGCCGCGGCAAGCGCACCGCCAACATCATCTGGGGCAACCCGGCGAGCGTGCTGGTCGGCGACTTCCTGTTCAGCCGCTCGTTCGAGCTGATGGTCGAGGACGGCAGCCTGAAGGTGCTCAAGATCCTGTCCAACGCGTCCGCCGTGATCGCGGAGGGCGAGGTGAACCAGCTCACCGCCGCGCGCCGCATCGACCTCGCCGAACAGCGTTACCTCGACATCATCGACGCCAAGACCGCCGCCTTGTTCGCCGCCGCCTGCCGCATCTCGGCGGTGGTGGCGGAGCGCCCCGAAGTGGAGGAGGCGGCGCTCGACGCCTATGGGCGCAACCTCGGCATCGCGTTCCAGCTCGTCGACGATGCGATCGACTATATCTCGGACGCGGGCGTGATGGGCAAGGACGCGGGCGATGATTTCCGGGAGGGCAAGATGACCCTGCCGGTGATCCTCGCCTACGCAAGGGGCGATGCGGAGGCGCGCAAGTTCTGGAAGGCGGCGATCGGCGGGCACCGGGTGGCGGACGCCGACCTTGCCGAGGCGGTGGACCGCGTACGCGCAACCCGCGCGATCGACGACACGCTCGCGCGGGCGCGGCACTATGGCCAGCGCGCGATCGACGCGCTGGGACCGTTCGGGACTGGGGTGGCGAAGGAGGCGATGGTGGAGGCGGTGGAGTTCGCGGTCGCGCGAGCCTATTGACGCCCACGTTAATCGGCGTCTCGCGCGCGACCCCGGCCGGCGGGTCGGCCGCGAAGCGATCGAGCCCGTTCGACGTCACGGCGGCGGCTTTGCCGTCGCCGCGCCTGCCGCAGTCTCGTCACGCCCATCGCATCAATATCCAACAACCGTCGCGCTTCATCGGTACAGCAACCCTATTCTTTCTCCAGCTTAGGAGCTCAGCCTTGATCAAGTTCACGATCCTGCTCGCCCGCAAGCCATTGCTCACGCACGAACAATTTGTTGAGCACCACAGGACCGTTCACGCCGCGCTGTTCACGTCGATCGAGGTCGTGAAGCAAACAGTGCGTCGCTACGTCCAGCAACACGCTTTACCGGTCGAACTGCCCGGGATGCCGCCGGTGAAGTATGACGGCATTACCGAATTATGGTTCGACGATGTAGAAGCGCTTGGACGTTGCTTCTCCGATGCCGAATATCTGGCGAAAGTTCGCCCGGACGAAGAATCGTTTCTCGATCTTCACGGCTGCGACTTCATCGTCTCCACGGAGAACGAGGTGTTTCCGGCCTAGCCGCACCCTTCCCCGCACGCGCCCGTCTCCACCTGCAACGTCGCGTGGCCGATCCCGAACCTTCCCCGCAGCACCTCCTGCGCCTCGGCTAGGAAGCCGTCCCCCGGGAACCCGCCCGGCATCACCAGATGCGCGGTGAGCACCGTCTCCGTCGTGCTCATCGGCCAGATGTGGAGGTCGTGCGCGGCGCTTACCCCCGGCAAGGCGGCGAGCGCGCGGTTGACCTGGTCGTAATCAATCCCGCGCGGGACGGCGGCGAGCGCCATCTCCAGCGTCTCGCGCAAGAGGCCCCAGGTCTGCCAGAAGATCAGCGCGGCGATGACGAGGCTGGTCAGCGGGTCGATCCACGCGAGCCCGGTGGCCCAGATCGCGACGCCCGCCAGCACCACCCCCGCCGAGACCAGCGCATCGCCGAGCATATGCAGGAACGCCGCGCGCGTGTTCACATCACCGTGCCGCCCGCGCGAGAACAGCCAGGCGGTGACGCCGTTGGTGACGATCCCCGCCGCCGCGACCGCCGACACGGTCAGGCCCGGAACATGCGCGGGCGCGCCGAACCGCTGCGCCGCCTCCAGCGCGATCGCGCCGAGCGCGACGAGCAGCAGCACTGCGTTGAACAGCGCGGCGAGGATGGTGGAGCCGCGCAGGCCATAGGTGAAGCGCTTGGACGCCGGCGTCTTGGCGAGCGTCGCGCCGCCCCAGGCGACCGCCAGCCCGAGGACGTCGCCGAGGTTGTGCCCCGCGTCCGCGAGCAGCGCGACCGACCCGGCGGCGAGCCCCACCACCACCTCCGCGACGATGAAGACGAGGTTGAGCGTGATGCCGATCGCGAACGCGCGCCCGAACGAGGCGGGCGCGTGGTGGTGCCCGCCAGCCCCGTGCGCGTGGCCGTGGTGATGCCCGTGCTCGTGCGCATGGTCGTGCCCGTGCGAATGTCCGTGATGCGCGCCCACGCCGATCCTCCTCGCCCGCGCCCCTAGCAGCGCGGGGGCGGGTGACACTAGGACATGGCGGTCACGATTTGCCGGGCAACACCTCGCTCACGATCTGCCGCGCGGTCTCCGCGAGGATGCGCGCGGTCGAGGGGTCGCCCTTCGCCATCGAGCCGATGAAGCCGCTCGCCTCCGCCATCGTGACGTGCGGGGGCAGCGGCGCGACCTCGCGGTCGGTCCTGACCTCCAGCACCACCGGCCGGTCCGCCGCCAGCGCCTCGACCCACGCCGAGGCGAGCCGGTCGGGCGTGTCGACGTAGATGCCGCGCAAGCCGATCATCTCCGCGAACTGCGAATAGCGCACGTCGGGCAGGTCCTGCGACGCCCTGAAGCGGGGCATCCCCTCATTGACCCGCTGTTCCCAGGTGACTTCGTTCAGGTCCTCGTTGTTGAACACGCAGACGATCAGCCGCTGGTCGGGCCAGCGGTGGCGGTATTTGCCGACCGTGATGAGCTCGGCCATGTTGTTCATCTGCATCGCGCCGTCGCCGACCAGCGCCACCACGGGGCGCGTCGGGTGCGCGAACTTGGCCGCGATCGCATAAGGCACCGCCGCGCCCATCGACGCGAGCCCGCCCGACAGGGAGCCCCGCTGCCCGCGCTTGACCCGCCAGTCGCGCGCATACCAGTTGCAGCAGGACCCGGAGTCGCTGGTGACGATCGCGTCGGCGGGGAGCAGCGGCGACATCTCCCACACCACCCGCTGCGGGTTGACCGGCTTGGCGGCGGCATGCGCGCGCTTTTCCATCGTTCGCCCCCATTCGGCCATGCCTTGCTCGACCTTCTCGCGCCACGACCGGTCCGCCTTACGGGTGAGCAGCGGCAGCAGCGCGCGCAGCGTCTCGGCGGCGTCGCCGTGCAGGTTCACCTCGCACGGGTAGCGGAGCGAGAGCTGCGCGGGAGACAGGTCGATCTGCACCCCGCGCGCCGCGCCGTCGGGCGGCAGGAACTCGGACCAGGGCATCGACGTGCCGACCATCAACAACGTGTCGCACCCGTTCATCAGGTCCGAGCTCGGCGCGGTGCCGAGCAGCCCGATCGAGCCGGTGACGAACGGCAGGTCGTCGGGCAGCACGTCCTTGCCGAGCAGCGCCTTGGCCACGCCTGCGCCGAGCGCGTCGGCGACCGCGATCACCTCGTCCGCCGCGCCGCGCGCGCCCGCGCCGACCAAGATGGCGACCTTGGCTCCAGCGTTGAGCACGTCCGCCGCGCGCTGGAGGTCCGCGTCGTAGGGCACCACCCTGGGCCGCGCATAGCCCGGGCCTGAGCGGGTGAAGCCGTGCTTGCGCTTGGGCTCTTCCCAAGGCTCGTCCTGCACGTCCTTGGGGAAGATCAGCACCGCGACGCCGCGCTCCGCCGTCGCGACGCGGATGCCGCGGTCGATCATGTGGCGGACCTCGGCGGGGGCGTGCGCTTCCTGCACATAATCGGCGACGTCGGCGAACATGCGGTCGAGGTTCAGCTCCTGCTGATAGCTCGCGCCGCGCACGGTCGCCTCCGCCTGGCCGCAGATCGCGAGCACGGGCACGTGGTCCGACTTGGCGTCGTACAGCCCGGTGGTGAGGTGCGTCGCGCCCGGCCCGCCGGTCGACAGGCAAACGCCGAGCTCGCCGGTGAACTTGGCGTGCGCGGCGGCCATGAACGCGGCCATCTCCTCATGCCGGACCTGGATGAACTCGATGCCGGGACCGGGATTGCCGTCCGCGTCCTCCTCCGACCCGGCGCGCGCCAGCGCCCCGAGCACGCCGTTGATGCCGTCGCCCGAATAGCCGAAGATGCGCGTGACGCCCCAAGCCTTGAGGCGTTCGACGATGAAGTCGCTGGTCTTGCGCGCCATGGCGGGCTCCTTGGATCGGGTCGTCGCCCACGGGCGGTTCGCTCCACAACACGGGAGACGCGCGCCGGTTCAATGGCCTGCGCAAGCTGAACTATCGCGCAGGCAAGGCGAGGACGCATTGTAAGCCGACCGGATCGGTGGAGATTACGAGGCATTCCCCGGAGAACGCCCGATGTTGCCCGCTCTCGCCCTCGCGCTCGCCGCCGCCCAGACCGCGTCCACGCCCGCGCCCGACGCGCAGACGCCGCCGCCGGTGGCGACCACGGGCGACGCAGGGAGGCTCGGAGCCGCGCAGCAGGGGACGGGCGAGGTGGTCGTCACCGCGCGCCGTCGGGCGGAGACGGTGCAAAAAGTCCCAATCGCGATGTCGGTGGTCGGCGGCACCGCGCTTGCCGAGACGGGCGCGTACAATGTCGGGCGGCTGACGCAGCTTCAGCCGACCTTGCAATTCTATTCCACCAACCCGCGCAACTCCGCCGCCAACATCCGCGGGCTCGGCGCGCCGTTCGGCCTCACCAACGACGGCATCGAGCAGGGCGTCGGCATCTATGTCGACCAGGTCTATTACAGCCGCATCGCTTCGGCGACGTTTGACTTCACCGACACCGACCGGATCGAGATCCTGCGCGGGCCGCAGGGGACGCTGTACGGCAAGAACACCACTGCGGGCGCGATCAATATCTACACGCGCGCACCCAGCTTCACGCCGGAGGCGCGGGTCGAGCTGACCGGGGGCAATTACGACTTCTTTCAGGGCAAGGTGTCGGCGTCGGGGCCGCTGGTCGCCGACAAGCTCGCGCTGCGCTTGTCCGCCTCCGTCACGACGCGGCGCGGCACGATCTACAACACGCGCCAGCGCGACGATGAGAACGCGCAGGACAATGCGAGCTTTCGCGGTCAGCTGTTGTGGAAGCCGAGCGCCGCGTTCGACCTGACGCTGTCGGCGGATTACAACCACCAAAACCCCGATTGCTGCGTGCAATATTACGCCCGCGTTTCGCCGACGCAGCGGCCGCTCAACCGGCAATACGCCGCGCTCGCCGCCGCGCAGGGGTATCAGGTGCCCTCGATCGACCCGTTCGCGCGGCTGACCGATGTCGACACACCCTTGCGCGCGGAGCAGGAACTGGGCGGCGTGTCGGTGCTCGCCAACTGGCGGCTCGGCGGCGCGACGCTGACCTCGGTCAGCGCGTATCGCTTCTGGCACTGGCTGCCGTCGAACGACCGCGACTTCATCGGCCTGCCGATCACCACCGTGTCCGCCAACCCTTCGCAGCAGGAGCAGGTCAGCCAGGAGCTGCGGCTCGCGTCCGATGGCACGCACCCGATCGACTATGTCGTGGGCGCCTTCTATTTCCATCAGAAGATCGACACGCAGGGGTTGCAGGTCCAGGGCGCGGCGGCGAGCGCGTTCCTGCTCAACCCGACGGGCGCCGACGCGAAGAACCCGGCGGTGCTGAACGGGCTGACCGCGACCACGCCCAACGGGCTGCGCAACACCAGCGCGGCGCTGTTCGGCAAGCTGACCTGGCACGCAACCGACCGCTTCTCTGTCGCGCCGGGGCTGCGGCTCAACTATGACCAGAAGACCGGCTACTACAATTCGGTCGTGACCACTGGCAGCGGCGCGGTGCTCGACTGCTCGCTCGCCGCGCAGAAGAATGTGGTGGTGAAGGACCAGTGCGGGGTGCTGTCACCGCAAAGCTACCAGCCGCGCTTCCACAACTGGAACCTGTCGGGCGACATCACCGCCGCCTATGATTTCAGCCCCGACGTGCACGGCTACGCCACCTATGCGCGCAGCTATAAATCAGGGGGCATCAACCTGTCCGGCCTGCCGCTCGACCCCATTACCAACCTGCCGCTGCTGTCGACCGCGACCGTCAAGCCCGAGCGGGTCAACCATTACGAGTTGGGGCTCAAGACGCAGCTCGCGGACCGGCGCATCACCGCGAACGTCGCCGCGTTCTGGACCGAGATCGGCGATTATCAGGCGACGGTCAACAATCTCCAGACCAGCGTGATCCGCGGCTATCTCGCCAATGCGGACAAGGTTCGCACGCGGGGCGTCGAGGTCGACACCGCGTTCCGTCCGACCGGGCATCTCAACGTGTATGCCAATGGCGCGTTCACCGATGCCAAATATGTGAGCTTCAAGAACGCGCCATGCCCGCCCGAGCTGACCGGCGGCACCGCGCAGCTACTCGACGCCGCGGGCAACCCGACCGGCGCGACGGCGGCGGCGGGTACGCCGGGGGTGAGCCCCGCCTTTTGCGACATCTCCGGCCAGGTGCTGCCGGGCATTTCAAAATGGGCGGCCTCGTTCGGCGCGGAATATGACATACCGGGGCGATTGCTCGGCGGCGACGGGCAATTCTACCTCGGCTATGACGGCAGCTACCGCTCGCGCTTCTCGTCCAACCCGTCCCCGAGCGCGTATATGTACGTGAACGGCTACAGCCTCAGCAACTTCCGCCTCGGCTACAAGGCGGCGGGGAGCGTCAACGTATTCGCCTGGGTCCGCAACGCGTTCAACCAGGATTATTTCGACCTGCTGACCACGCAATCGGGCAGCACCGGCCTGATCGCCGGGCAGCCGGGGGACCCGCGGACGTACGGGTTAACGCTGTCGAAGTCGTTTTGAGGGCGGGAGCGGTCTGACGCAACGCTCTCAGATCACCCAATCCGGCGCAGGAGGCTCGACCACCCCCGCCGTGACCCGCTCGCCGGGCCAGGTGACGCCCTCGACCGCGGGCAGCGCCAGCACCACCGCCAGCCCCGCGTCGTGG
>CALMGC010000279.1 GCA_937863505.1 uncultured Sphingomonadales bacterium
GTGCTTCACCGCACCCGCCTGGCCCGACAGGCCGCCGCCCTTGACCGTGCAGATCACGTCATACTGGCCCTCGCGCTCGGTGATCCCGAACACCTGGTTGATAACGAGGCGCAGCGTCGGGCGCGCGAAATAGGTCTGCTGGTCGCGGCCGTTGATCGTGATCTTGCCGCTGCCCGGCTTCAGCCACACGCGCGCCACCGCGTCCTTGCGGCGGCCGGTGGCATAGGCGCGGCCCTGCTTGTCAAGCTCCTGCTCGCGCAGCGGCGCGCGCTGCACGGGAGCCTCGATCTGGCCGGCCATATAGGCGTCGGCCGACGCGTCGGACTGGGCGACGACGGCTTCGCGCTGCTGGTTCAGCGCCGCGCCGAGATCGGATAAGGACTGGCGATTGTCGGACATTACGCGCCCACCTTGTTCTTGCGGTTCATGCCCGCGATGTCGAGAAGCTGCGGGTCCTGCGCTACATGCGGGTGCTCCGTCCCGGCGAAGATGCGCAGGTTGCGCATCTGCTCACGACCCAGCGGCCCGCGCGGGATCATCCGCTCGACGGCCTTTTCCAACACGCGCTCGGGAAAGCGACCGTCCAGCACCTTGGCGGCGGTGACGCTCTTGATGCCGCCCGCATAGCCGGTGTGCTTGTAATAGACCTTCTTCTCCGCCTTGTTCGAGGTGAAGCGGATCTTGTCGGCATTGATCACGACGACATTGTCGCCGCAATCGACATGCGGGGTGAAGCTGGTCTTGTGCTTGCCGCGCAGGACGTTGGCGATGATGGTGGCGGCGCGGCCGACGACCAGGCCGTCGGCGTCGACCAGATGCCATTTCTTCTCCACCTCGTGCGGCTTGACCGACTTGGTGGTCTTCATGAGCGCCTTCACGGGCGGGCTCCTTTAGCTGGGCATGACGAAAGCGCCCGGGTTCCACCGGGCGTTCTTAAAGCGGCAAATGCGGGAAGCGGCACGCGAAGTCAAGTAAACCGCCGCACTCACGGCGGGTACGATGATACCGGCGCTAGACGGTGCGGCGACCGATGCCATGCGCGGCCCAGACGGTCGCCGCGACCAGCGCCGCGCCGACCAGCTGGTGCAGCCCCGCCAGCGCGATGTCGACGCCGCTCATCACCGTCGCGATGCCGAGCAGTATCTGCGTACCGAGCGCCGCGTGGAGCGTGACGAACGCGCGCCGGTGCCCCGCCGCCTTGGCCTGCCGCGCGAGCAGGAGCAGCGCCGCGAACGCGACCCACGCCCACCAGCGGTGGATGAAGTGGACCAGCGACGGATCGTCGATCATCAGCGCACCGAACGGGCGCGTGCCGATCACCTCGCTCGGGAACACGCGACCGTTCATCAGCGGCCACTGGTTCGTCACCAACCCAGCGCGCAGCCCCGCCATCAACGCGCCGTAGAACAGCTGCACGAACAGCACCGCGCCCGCGATCGCGCCCGGCCGCGTCAGCCGGGCGGGGGTAGCGAGCGGCACCCGGCTGAGCGCCACGAGGTCCAGCGCGGTCCACACCACCCCCGCCAAGGTGAACAAGGCGGTGAGCAGGTGCGCGGACAACCAGAGCGGGGCCACCTCGGTCCGGTCGGTCAGCCCGGAAGCGACCATCAGCCAGCCGAGCGCGCCTTGCAGGCCGAGTAGCGCCAGGATCGCGCTCAGCCGCCAGCCATAGCCCGCCGGAATGCGGCGGCGGATCGCGAACCAGACCAGCGGCAAGGCGAACGCGCTCACCACCAGCCGCGCCATCTCGCGGTGGAGATATTCCCAGAAGAAGATCGCCTTGAACCCGGCGAGCGTCATCCCGTGGTGGATCGCCTCGTATTGCGGGATCTGGCGGTAGTTGGCGAACTCGGCTTGCCACTGCGCATCGGTCAACGGCGGGACGACACCGGTGATCGGCTTCCATTGCGTGATGGAGAGCCCCGACTCGGTCAGCCGCGTGATCCCGCCGATCGACACCATCGCGACGATCAGCACCGCCACCACGAACAGCCACCGCGCGAGCAGCAAGGGCCGCGCGGTGGTGACGAAACTCCGGCTGATCTGAAGCATACGCCGAAATAGGGGAGGGGTTGGGGGATGTGAAGGGCAGGGGAGGGAGCGGGGCGCTTGCTTCTGCCTGCTCCCTCATAATCGCACCGTCACGTCCGCATGGAACGTCCGCTGCGGGAAGGGGTGGAACAGGAAATACCGGTCGTTGTTCACATTATCCACGCCCAGCCCCAGCGTGAACCGCTCGGTGGCGCGGATGGCGGCGCGAAGGTCGACGACGAGGTATTTGTAGAAGCCGCCATAGGTGTTGCCGACCGGGTCGCTATTGTCGATCGTGCCGTAATTGCGACTGGAATAGCGCCCCGCCGCCGTCAGCGACACCGCGTCCACCGGTCGCCAGGTCGCGACCAGCGTCGCCTTCCAGTGCGGCACGGAGGAGAGCAGCTTGCCGACCGCGCCCGGAAGCGCCGCGTCCGCCCGCGTGGTCGCGTCGGCATAGGTGACGCTACCCGACAAGTCGACGCGCGGCACCAGGTCGGTCCGTGTGCCCGCCAGCTCGACACCTCGCGCGCGTGTCCGGTCGACATTCTGGACGAAGGTGGCCAGCGTCGTCGTCCCGTTGAGCGGCCCCGTCTGCGAGATCAGCGCGTCGAAAACCACCTCGTTGAACAGCGACAACCTGAGCGAGCCGCGCGCATCGACATGCTCGAGCGCGAGCTCTTCGGAACGCGCGTGTTCGGGGCGCAGGTTCGGGTTGGGCACGGCGGGGACTGGGGTGGTGACGATCTGGTACAGCTCGCCCACCGTCGGAAAGCGCCATGCGTCGCCATACGATCCGCGCACCGTCCAGCCGCTCCCGGCGCTGTACGCCAGCGACGCCTTGGGCGAGAAGCGCGCGGCGGTCCGCTCGGGCTGGAGGGCGAGGATGGCGGGGCTGACCGAGAAGTTCACGCCGCCATAGGCCCGCCACCATTCATACCGCCCGCCGAGCGTCAGCGTCAGCGGCGCGGCGGCGCGCACGACATCTTCCGCCCACACCGCGACCGTGCGCGTCCGCCCGAGCGATTGCAGATTGAGCGCGCCTTGGTCCCCCCCGATCCAGTCGGTCGTGACGTAGCGGTTGCTCTTTAGCCGGAACTCGTCGCCATGCGCGCCGGCCGTCAGCGCGTTGGTCACGCGCGCGTCGCTCCGCCAGGTCAGGTGCGCGTCGGCGGTTTGCCAGCCGGTGCCGTCGAGCCGGGTGATCGTCCCCGCGCCGCCCGAGAACGCGCCCGGCAACGCGCCGGTCGGGATCCGCTGCGTGTCGTGGGTGAAATCGTACAGCGTGCCGATCACACCCCAGTCGACCCGCGCGCCCGTGCCGCTGGCGGATAGCGCGTGCGACCAGTGGCGCTCGTCATACCGGTATACGCCCCCCGAGAACGCGCCCGCCGCGACCGTGTACGGATAGTTCGCGATGTTGAGCGCGCCCGCGTAGACCGGCGCCCCCGTCGCGGCGCTGGCGAGGTATGTCTCCGCGCCCGCGTCCGTATGGTTGACGAACAGCCCGCCGACATAGCTCAGCCGCACCGATGAGGTGAGGTCGAGCGCGGCGTGGAGCTTGTATTGCTCCTGCTGCTGATGCTCGATCGCGTTCGCGCCGAGCACGCGGATGGGCGCGCCGTTGCGGTTGAGGTCGTCATAGCCGCCGGTCGCCGCCGCGCCCGTGGCGGCGGTCGCGGCGGGGCGGGTGGCGGTGACGTAGAGCAAGGGCTGCGCACGGCTGTCCACCCGGTCGGCGCTGGCGAACAGCGACAAGGGGCCGAACCGGTCGCCGATCGTGATCCCCGTCTCATACGGCGGGAGGTTCGCTCGCGTGCCGTACTGGCTGAACTGCTGGACGCTGGTCGCGGCGGTCGCGGTCGCCTCCAGCCGGTCGGGCAGGCGGGTGGTGACCTCGACCACCGCGCCGATCGAATTGCCCGGATAGCGCGCGGAGAACGGGCCGTAGAGCACGTCCACCCGCGCGATCTCCTGCGGGCTGACGAGATTCCAGCGCGGGGAAGCGACCGTGTTGTTGTTGCCGATCAGCGCCGAGAGCAGCGCGCCATCGGCGTAGATCAGGCTGCGCGCGCTGGCGCCGAGGCCGGAGGTGCGAGTGGCGAGCGGGGCCTGCGTGTCGCCGATATGGCGTTTGCGGACGATGAGGCTGGGCAGGTATTTGAGCGTGTCCTCGACGTTCATCGCGTTGATCGTGGTCTCGATCTGCGCTGCGTCGCCGGAGGCGCTGCTGGCGGGCGCGGTGGCGGCGCGCTGGCGTTCGGCGACGACGAGAATGTCGCGGTCGGGCGTGGTGGTCTGCGCTCCGGCGGCGGTCGCCAGGGCGGACAGGCACGCGCCGGCGAGCGCGTGAGACAGGCGTGACATGGGTGAGTTCCTCGCATGAACAGATGCCCGCGGCGCTGCGCGGGCGGGTGTGGTTCAGGCGAGGGCTGGTGGTCCGGTGGCGGGCGGCGGCGGCGCGGCGAGCCCGCGCCCGATCGCGACGGCGTTACGAGCCCAGCGTACGACGGCGCGGGCGGGCGAGGGCG
>CALMGC010000280.1 GCA_937863505.1 uncultured Sphingomonadales bacterium
CTGATGACCAACCTTGGCGGGCATTGCATCGAGACGCTGGTGGAGGCGTTCGCGGCCGCCGCCGACGAGAGGCCGACGCTGTTCATCGCCTACACGATAAAGGGCTATGGCCTCCCCTTTGCGGGGCACAAGGACAACCATGCGGGGCTGATGAACCCGCGCCAGATCGAAGGCCTGCGCGACGAGCTCGGCATCGCGCCGGGCGACGAATGGGCACCTTATGGCGGGCTCGGCGACAATGCCGCTGCCGCGCTCGACGCGTTCGTCCACGCCTCCCCGCTGGCGATGCAGCCGCGCGAGCGGCGCGCCGCCGCGGTGCCGGTGCCCGCCGTGCTGCCCGTTCCCGAAGGTGCCGAGCAATCGACGCAGGCCGCGTTCGGGCGCATCCTGCTCGACCTCGCCAAGTCGGGCGCGCCGCTCGCGGACCGCATCGTCACCACCTCGCCCGATGTGACGGTGTCGACCAACCTCGGCGCGTTCGTCAACCAGCGCGGGCTGTTCCGCCGGTCGGAGCTTAAGGACGTGTTCCATGCGGCGAAGATACCCTCTCCACAGAAATGGTCGGGGCATGGCGCGGGCCAGCATCTCGAGCTCGGCATCGCGGAGAACAACCTGTTCTTGATGCTGGCCGCGCTGGGCCTCGCCGCGCCGCTGTTCGGGACGCGGCTGATGCCGGTCGGCACCGTGTACGACCCGTTCATCGCGCGCGGGCTCGATGCGCTCAACTATGGTTGTTACCAGGATGCGCGGTTCCTGCTCGTCGCGACGCCGTCGGGGGTGACGCTGGGGCCGGAGGGCGGCGCGCACCAGTCGATCAACTCGCCGCTGATCGGCATCGGCCAGCCGGGGCTGACCTATTTCGAGCCTGCTTACGCCGACGAGCTGGCCGCGATCATGCGCTGGTCGTTCGAGCATTTGCAGGCCGACGATGGCGGATCGGTGTACCTGCGCTTGACCACGCGCGCGATCCCGCAGGTCGCGCGCGAGGACGACCGCTGGCAAGCGGACGCGCTCAAGGGCGGCTATTGGCTCCGGCGTCCCGCGCCGGGTGCGGAGGCCGCGATCGCGTTCACCGGCGCGATCGCGCCCGAGGTGCTGGACGCATGGGAGACTTTGGCGGAGGACGTGCCGGGGCTGGGGCTGCTCAACGTCACTTCGCCCGACCTGCTCCATCGCGGCTGGTCCGCGCGCCGCGCCGCGCGCTGGACGGGCAAGCCGGACACGCCGAGCCATGTCGAGACGCTGCTCGCGCCCCTGTCGCGCCAAGCGGGGCTGGTCACGGTCATCGACGGGTCGCCCTCGACGCTATCCTGGCTCGGCGGGGTGCGCGGGATGCGCGTCAGCCCGCTCGGCACCGACCGCTTCGGCCAGACCGGCGACCTCGACGACCTGTACCGCGCCTACCGACTCGACGCCGAAGCGGTCATCGACGCCGCGGCCGAGCTGTTCGTGGACGCCTGAGCGATGCCGATCGAGATCAAGATGCCCGCGCTGTCGCCGACGATGGAGGAAGGCAC
>CALMGC010000281.1 GCA_937863505.1 uncultured Sphingomonadales bacterium
CCGCCCCAGCGGTTCGACGGCGCATGCTCGATCCGCTCGACCAGCCGCCGCTCGCCCGCCGCCTTGTCGCGCGCGCGCATCGCGTCCGCTTCGGCAAGCCGTACCTGCACTTCGCGCACGCGCAGCACGCGCTTCAACTGGTCAGGCGTCACCGAACACGCCCGTCAGCTCGGCGACTGCCATGTCGAGCGAGACGATCTCGCCCTCGTCCTGGCGAATGAACTCGAGGATCGCGGGGTGGCAAGCGAGCGCGGCGTCGATCTCCGCGTCCGCGCCGGGGCGATACGCGCCCATCAGCACGAGGTCGCGATTCTCCTCATAAGTGGCGAGCCGCCGCCGCAGCACCCGCGCGGCGCGGAGGTGCGCCGCTTCTGCGATATCGGTCATCACCCGGCTGACGGAGGGGCCGAGGTCGATCGCGGGATACACGCCGCGCTCCGCCAGCGCGCGGCTGAGCACGATATGCCCGTCCAGGATCGAGCGCGCGGCGTCCACCACCGGGTCGTTGCCGTCGTCGCCGTCCGCCAGCACGGTATAGATGGCGGTGATCGACCCGCCGCTCGCCACGCACGTCCCCGCGCGCTCGATCAGGTTGGGAAGCATCGCGATCGCGCTCGGGGGATAGCCGCGCGCGGAGGCGGGCTCTCCCAGCGCCAGCCCGATCTCGCGTCCGGCATGGGCGACGCGGGTAAGCGAGTCGATGATGAGCAGCACGCGCTGGCCCTCGGCGCGGAATGCTTCGGCGATGGCTGTAGCTCGAAGCGCCCCCCGGATGCGGAGCACGGGCGAATGGTTGGCGGGCACCGCGACCACCACCGCGCGCTCGCGCGCCGCGCCCGCCAGCTTGGTTTCGAGGAAGTCGGCGACCTCGCGGCTGCGCTCGCCGATCAGCCCGACGACGACGACGTCCGCCTCCGCCGCGCGGACCATCATGCCGAGCAGCACCGATTTGCCGACACCCGAGCCCGCCATGATGCCGACACGCTGGCCTTGGCCGATCGTCAGCAAGCCGTTGATCGCGCGCACGCCCACGTCCATCGGCGCGAGCACCCGCCCCCGGTCGAGCGGCGATTGAAGTTTGCCCGCGAGCGGCCACCCCTCCGCGCCGCGAATGGGACCGAGCCCGTCGATCGGCTTGCCCGCGCCGTCGACCACGCGGCCGAGCAGCGCCGCGCCGACCTCCGCCTCGCCCGGCGGGCCGATCGACCGGACGGGGGATTGCGGGAGCAAGGGCGCGGGGCCGCCGAGGTTCATCAGCAACGTGCGCCCGCCGCGAAAGCCGATCACCTCCGCCTCCACCGTGTCGCCGACCGAGCAGATCGTGCCGACGGGGAGGGAGAGCCCGACCGCCTCCATCAGCAGCCCGTCGCAGGAGGACAGGCGGCCGGAGATGGTGGGTTTAGGTGCGAAGTCTGCGCGGGATAGGCCGGAGAGATAATCGGCGGCGAAGGCAGTCAGCATCATTGTTCGAGGTTCATTTGGGGCACCGCCACCCTGTCGACCGCGCCCGCCAGCTGCTCCAGCCACAGCGCCGGGCCGTCCTCCACCACCGTGGAAGCGGATTCGAGCACGAAGCTCCCCCGCGCCACGCCCGCGTCGCCGACCGCGAACAGGTTGCGCGGGAGCCTGCCTTCCAGCAACGCGACATCGTCGGGGTGCACTCGCAGCAGCGCGGACTCGGCGGCGTCGGCAAGGTGATCCGCCGCGCGTTCGACCCGCCCCGCGAGCAGCTCGGGCGAGACGCCGACCTCGCCCACCAGCTTGCCGACCAGCAGCAGCACCGTCTGCCGGAGCTGCCCGGCGATCGCCTCGCGGTCGATCGGCTGCCCGGCGGCGAGGCGGTCGAGCAGGCCGCCGAGCAGCGCGCGGTCGCGCTCGCCCGCGTCGTCCACCGCCGCGCGCGCGGCGGCGAGACCCTCGGCATAGCCCGCCTCGTGGGCCGCCGCGAACGCGTCGGGTCCCTGGTCGAGCGACGGGTCGAGTGGGTCCCAGCCTTCCGTCGGATTATGCAAGCGATCGGCGGGCGCGAAATGCTTGGGGCCAGCGGGCGCGGGCGCTTGCGGTGCGAACGACACCGGCGAGGCAGGCGCAGGCGCGACCGCCGCGAAGCCGGTCGGCACGCGCTTGAAAGCACGCCCGAACGCTTCGTCGGGCAGGGCATGGCGCGCGGAAAACCCGGCGGTGAAATCAGACATAATCGTCGTCGCCGCCGCCCATCTGCAACGCGCCGTCCTTGGCGAGCCCGCGCGCGATCCCGATCACCGCCTTTTGCGCGTCGAGCACCTCGGCGAGCTTCATCGGCCCGCGCGCTTCCATCTCGTCGCGGATGCCGTCGGCGGCGCGCGCGGACATGCAGCCGAGGAACCGCTCGCGCACCGGCGCTTCCACCCCCTTCAGCGCGCGCGTGAGCGTGTCGCTGTCGATGTTGCGGATCAGCACGCCCAAGTTCTTGTCGTCCATCTCGAGCAGATTGTCGAAGACGAACAGCGCGTCCTCGATCTGCCTGGCGGTTTCCTTGTCGATCTTGAACAGCTTGGGCATCACCCGCTGCTCGGTCGCCTTGCGCGCGCCCGACAGGATCTTCGCGGCCTCGCGCGTGCCGCCCAGCGTCAATGCCGCGCCGCCGCGCTGGCCACCGACCCGGTTGGCGAGCATTTCCTGCAACGTGTCAAGCGCCTCGGGCGTTACCGGGCCGAGCCGGGCGATGCGGTGGAGGATGTCGGGCTGCACCGCGTCAGGGAGCAGCTCCAAGACCTCGCTCGCTTGCGTCGGGTCGAGATTGGCGATCAGCACCGCCGCGATCTGCGGATGCTCCTTGCCGATCATCGCCGCGATGTCGCACGCGTCGAGCCATTCGAGCGCTTCCAGCCCCGCGCCCGGCACCGGCGGCGCGATGCGCGCGAGCACGTTCCCCGCCTTGCCGGGGCCGAGCGCGCGCGTCATCACCGCCTCGACGCGCGGCTTGGGGTCGAAGCCTATCGCGGTCCGCGCACGCGCGCGGCCGACGAAATCGTCGAGCACATTGCCGACATCGTCCTCGCTCACATCCGCTACCGCGAACATCGCGCGGCCGAGCTCGCGCACCTCGTCGGGCTCGAGCTTCTGGAGGATCGCGGCGGCTTCCTCCTCGCCGACCAGCATCATCAGCACGGCGGCGCGCTCGACGCCTGTGTAGCTGCGCGCGAGGGCATTCACTTGGCATCCGCCTTGATCATATCGCGGACTGCGAGCGCGGCGCGCGCGGGATTGTCGCGGGTGAAGCCGCGCACGGTCGCGATCCGGTCGTCGACGCCGCTCGCGCTTTCGAGCTGGTCGAGCGTCACCGGCGCGGCGACCTGCGGCTCGTCGCCGGAGATGGTTTCGGGAGCGGGGAGGGCAGGCGTCGCCTCCTCGCGCTTGCCCATCAGCGCCTTGGCGAGCGGGCGGACGCCGAGCATCAGCACCATGAGCGCGATGACGATAGCGGTAAGGTTGCGCGCGATCACCGGCACCCAGCCGCTGTCATACCAGGGCTGCTTCGCTTCGCCCGTGTCGCCGCCGGCGAACTTGCGGCTGATCACCGTCACCTGGTCGCCGCGCGACTGGTCGAAGCCGACCGCGCTCTTCACCAGATCGTTGATCTGCTGCAGCTCCAGCCCGTTGCGCTTGCCCTTCTCCGGGTCGCGAAGCAGCACCGCGACCGAGAGGCGCTTGACTCCGCCCGGCGCGGCGCGGGTGACGGACACCTCCTTGCCGAGATCATAGGCGCGCTGATAGCTGTCGGATTGCTTCGCCGGATCGGGCGCGGCCGCGCCCGCGGTGGGACTGGGCGAGGGGACCGGGGTCGGCTGCTGCACGGTGCTCGCCACCGGGGGCGTGTTGCTGAGCGCGCCGGGGATGCCGCCGGGCGTGGCCGCGGTCTTCTGGTCGCCGGTCCACTGGCCCGTTTCCGCCCGGAGCGTGCCCGCCTTGTCATAGCTCTCGCGCGTCGCCTGCGTTTCGTCGAGATTGACGTCCGCCTGCACCTCGGCGGTGAAGTTGTTCGCGCCCACCAAGGGGGTGAGCAGCTGCACCAGCTGCGTGCGCACCTTGTCCTCCACGCGGCGCTGCGCGTTGAGGCGCTCGGTCCCGGCGGTGTCGGTCGCGCCATGGGTCAGCAGCGCGCCCATCTGGTCGACCACCGTCACCGCGTCGGGTTTCATCCCCGGCACGGAGGAGGCGACGAGGTTGACGATCGAGGACACCTGCGCGTCGTCGAGCGAGCGGCCGGGATTGAGCTTCAGGATCACGCTGGCCGATGGCGAGGCGTTGTCGCGGACGAACACGCTCGCCTCGGGCGTGGCGAGGTGGACGCGCGCCTCGGCGACCGCGTCGATCTCGCCGATCGAGCGGGCGAGCTCGGTCTCGCGCGCCTGGCGCAGCCGCTCGCCCTCCACCGCGCGGGAGACGCCCATCGGCAGCTGGTCGAGGATCGCGTAGCCGCCCGGCGCCGCCTTGGGCAGGCCCTGCCCGGCGAGCAGCATCCGGGCGCGGCTGTAGTCGTCCTCGCCGACCGTCAGCGCGCCGGTGCCGCCGTCGATTTTCGACTTGATGTTCGCCTGGTCGAGCGCGGCGACCACCGCCGCCTTGTCTGCGTCGGGCAGGCCGGTGAACAGCGTCTTCTGCGTCGGCGTCGACAGGGTCAGCCATGCCAGCGCCGCCGCGCCGACCAGCGTGACGAGCAGCGCCATCGGGAGCGAGCGGCGCACGGCGGGCTGTGCGAGCAGGCTGCGCACCTGGCGCAGCGGATTGGCGAACCGCTCGGGGAGCGCAGGCGTGGGGGCGGGGACGAGCGCGCTCATTTCAGACCGGCATGCTCATGATGTCCTTGTACGCGGACAGGAGCTTGTTCCTGACCTGCAACGTCGCCTCGAAGCCGACGCTCGCCTGCTGGCGGGCGAGCATCACCTTGGCGATGTCGACCGTCTCGCCGCGTTCGTAGGACTCGCTCAGCTGGTTCGCCTGCACCTGGCCCGCGTTCACGTCCTTGAGCGCGCTCGCCATCGTGTCGCCGAAGCTGGGCGCGGCGGCCGGCGTCGCGGCGGCGGAGGCGTTGGCGCGGCTGAGCGCGCTGTTCTTTTCCAGGATCTGTGCGCGGAGCGCCATCACCCGGTCGACGCCCATCGGGCCGGTCACGCCGGTCATGCCGTCGCACTCCGGGCGATGTCGTCACCTTGTTCGCGTGCGCGGGCGAGCCGGTAGCGGAGCGTGCGTTCGGAGATGCCGAGCCGCCGCGCGGTCTCAATGCGGCTGCCGCCACATTGGCGCAGCGTCTCGCGGATCGCGGCGAACTCGCTCAGCTGCACCACCTTGCCCAATGTCGAGGGCGCGTCGGCGGTGACCGGCGGCGCGGCGCGCGTGGGGCGGTCAAAGACGATATGCTCCGGCGCGATCGTGTCGCCGCCCGCGAACAGCAGCGCGCGCTGGATTACATTCTCCAGCTCGCGGACATTGCCCGGCCAGTCATGCCCGAGCAGCAGGTCGACCGCCGCCGCCGTCGGCCACGGCACCACCGCGCGCGATCCCGCGTGGCGCAGGATCATCGTCGCGGCGAGCGCGGGAATGTCCTCCGGCCGGTCGGCGAGTGGCTTGGTGGCGAGCGGGAACACGGACAAGCGGTAGTAGAGATCGGCGCGGAACCGGCCCGCCGCGACCTCTTCCTGCAGGTCGCGGTTGGCGCAGGCGATCACCCGCACGTCGACGGCTTGCGGCGTGGTGGCACCGATCGGCACCACCTCGCGCTCCTGCAACACGCGGAGCAGCTTGGCCTGAAGCGCGAGCGGCATCTCCGCGATCTCGTCGAGCAGCAACGTGCCGCCATCCGCCGCGCGGAAAAAGCCTTCGCCGCCCGACGACGCGCCGGTGAACGCGCCCTTCTGGTGGCCGAACAGCATCGCTTCGAGCATCGATTCGGGCAGCGCGGCGCAGTTGATCGCGACGAACGGCTTATCGGCGCGCTTGGAGCCGTTGTGGATGGCGCGCGCGACCACTTCCTTGCCGGTGCCGGTCGGGCCGTTGATGAGCACGGTGATGTCCGCCTGCGCGACCCGTTCGGCAAGCGCGAACAGCGCGAGGCTCTCCGGGTCGGCGGCGGTGGGAAGGTCGGGCCCGCCGATCAGCGCGCGCGCGAAGCCCTTGCCGACCGCCTCGTCGCCGCCGTCCCAGCTCAGCCGCGCGGGATTGCCGTCGCGAAACGGCGCGACGCGGCGCGGGCCCTCGCCCACCACCAGCGTGCGCGCAGGCGCGGTGATCGGCTCACCTTCTGCGACCAGATACGCGTCCGCGCGCGCGTCCGCGACCGTGAAGCCCTGCGCGCGAAGCGAGGACACCAGCGCGTAGCGGGTCTGAAGCAACTGGGCGGATGGACGGATGGATCGCATTGGCACTCCCTCGGTGACCCGCGAATGCGCGATCGCTGGTAAAACATGGGTTAAGGCCGCTAACCTGAGGCAGGATTTTTCCGGGGGCGCGTGCCGCGCGCGCGCGCGAGGGGCGGCCTCGAACTTTTTGGCCTAAAGCTTGGACGGAGGCGGCCGTTACTCCCCTTGTCGGCTCGGCCTTCCGTCGTTGGGGGCGGCGGGGAGCCACAGTTCAAACGGAGATTTTCCCATGACCGTGATCGGAACCAACGTCTCGGCGCTCCGCGCCGCCAATGCCTCGATGTCCGCGCAGTCGATGCTGTCGTCGGCGATGGAGAAGCTGTCCACCGGCAGCCGCATCAACTCCGCCAAGGACGACGCGGCGGGCCTCGCCATATCGTCGTCGATGACGTCGCAGATCCGCGGCATGAACCAGGGCATCCGCAACTCGAACGACGGCATCGCGATGGCGCAGACCGCCGACGGCGCGCTCAACGAGGTGACCAACATGCTCCAGCGGGTGCGCGAGTTGGCCGTGCAGTCCGCGTCTGGCACGTACAGCGACGACGATCGCAAGGACATGCAGACGGAGGTCACCGCGCTGACCGGGCAGATCAAGAATATCCTGACCAACACGGACTTCAACGGCGTCAAGCTGTTCGACGGCAGCGCGGGGACGAGCGGGGCCGTCACCATCCAGACCGGCTCCAAGGACGTCGACACGGTGAAGCTGAACTTCTCGCAGCTGGACCTCACCAGCGTGGTCGGCGACGGCACCAATACTCATAAGGCGCTGGACATCTCGTCGCAGGCAAATGCGCAAGCGGCGATCACCGGCACGGCGGCTGCCGCCGGCCCGCCCGTCGTCGCTGCGGCTCCCGCCGTGCTCGACGCGGCGCTCACCACGGTGAACACCGCGCGCGCGGGCCTCGGCGCGTCGGAGAGCCAGTTGAGCTCCGTGGTCAACAACATGACCACCGACGTCACCAACCTTTCGGACGCGAAGAGCCGGATCAGCGATACCGACTTCTCGGCGGAAACGGCGAACCTCGCCAAGGCGCAGATCCTGAGCCAGGCGTCGACCGCGATGCTGGCGCAGGCGAACCAGAGCGCGCAGGGCGTGCTGAAGCTGCTGCAATAGTTTCGCCCCCGGTCCCGGCACCGGCCCCCACCAGGGTGCCGGGGCCGTTCGGACGAACAGGGAACCCCGGTCGCCCGCGAGGGCGGCCGGGCTTTCTCGCGTGCCGCTTGCTCTGGCGTAATCGCCCGGTGCAACCAAGCCGGGCGGTCCCTGTTGTGACGGCATCTTCCGAAAAGGCTTGAGGACATATGGCGAGCAACGCGATCACGACCATCGGCAACGTGCTGTCCCCGATGAAGGGCGACCGGCAATCACCGACGCGCGGGCTGCCGAGCACGGCGGCGATCGCCGGACACCCGATCCACCCGATGATGATCCCCTATCCGGTCGCGTTCCTGACCAGCGCGGTGGCGACCGACGTCGCCGCGCGGCGGACGGGCGACCCGTTCTGGGCGCGCGCGTCGCAGCTGCTGCTCGGGGCGGGGATCGTCGGCGGGCTGGGCGCGGCGGTGTTCGGCATCATCGACTACGTCACCATCAAGCGCGCGCGGGAAAAGGCGACGGGCAAGCTCCACGCCTATGGCAACCCGGTCGCGCTGGCGCTGGCGGGGGCGAGCCTCGTGGTGCGCAAGCGCGGCGAGACGCCGGGCGTGACCGCCACCGCGCTGTCGGGGCTCACCGCCGGGCTGGTGATGCTGACCGGCTGGGCGGGTGCGGAGCTGTCCTACCGGCACATGGTCGGCGTGGCGGGCGAGAACGACCAGCACGACCATGCCGAAAAGCAGGTCGTGGCCTGAGGCGGGGTGAGTCAAGGCGCGGGTTCTCGAGCCGGAAACAGCTTCGGGCACGCGTCGATCAGCCGCTCGCCCAAGACCTCCCCCAGCCGGCGATAGCTCTCCCATTGCGCTTCGTCGAAGAACTGGTCGCCCGTCGATTGCTGCGGAAAGGTCGGCGCGGTCGCCGCATAGCCGAGTACGTCCTCGGGCAGGCCGGGCACCAAGCGCGGCTTGATCAGCACGAGGTCAAGCGGGTGTTCCGCCCCCGACCCGCGCCCGAACGTGACCGAACAGGCCAGCGCGAACCCGTCGGCGCGACCCGCCCGCATCCCCGCCTTCCAGTCGGGGTCCGCCTCCGGGTCGACGAACACGCCCGCCGCCTCGCAACCGACCTTGCGCCGGAACGCCGCCAGCGCCGCGCCGCCGAGCAGCCGCAGCTCCGCGTCGAGGTCGAGCCGCGCGATCCGCACCAGCCTTTCCAGGTCGGCGAAGCTGAATCCCGCATCCTCGCCATTGTCGCTGACCACGATCGTCGGCACCCGCCGCCGGATCAGCGCATAGGCGCCGGTGTTCTCGAAATGCCCGCCGTCCGACAGATACTGCCGCGCGCGGTCGCGGGAATAGCGCGCGGTCATCTCGTCCTTCAGATAGGCGAAGGTGGCGAACAGCCTCGACCAGGCGCGCTGCGGCGGCGCGAGCGCGGGGACACGCCACCAATAGCCGAGCCGGATGTTGGCGAACGAGGCCGCGAGCGCGACGCCGAGGCTGGTGACGCGGCCCATCGCCGGGGCGACCGCCGCACCCGAGATCGCGCACCATTGCCCGAGGCTTAGCGATTCGGCGACCTCGGGCTGGCCGATCCCGTCCCACGGGACCAGGCCGCGCGCGCGGTCCGCGCCGACGAACACGCCGCCCGGCTCGACCGAGACGGGCTCGCCCTTGCGGTCGCGCGAGATCATCTGCGACCTGGGGTCGATCGTCACGTTCACGGTCGCGTTGATGACGTGAACGGGCGCGGGCAGCACCAGCCGGCTGTACAGCGCGGGCCCGATGTAATCGAGCGCATGGTTGTCGCGGATGGTCGCGTCCGGGATGCGCTCGGAGGCGACCGAGCGGAGCCGGTCGACGTTGCTCGCACCCAGATACGCGCGGATCAGCCGCGACGCGTAGAGATTGTGCCAGGAGGAGAGATTGATGAACCCGTCCGTGCGGGCGGTGAGCGTGAACAGGCTCAGCGTCATCGCCGCCATCACGGCGAAGGTCGGCCAGTCGGGCGGCGAGGTCCATGCCGCACCCCGCCACGACGCGTGCTGCACGACCATGTCGACCAGCACCGCGACCGCGCCGTAGAGCAGCACCCCCAGCAGCAGCGCGAGCACGGACAAGTAGCGAGTGACGAACGCGGCGAGCTTGCCCGATGTCGCGCCGCCCGCCCCGTCCGCCAGCTTCTTGATCGCGAACGCCAGCACCGGGAGCAGCGCGCCGAGCCCGGCGCGGGTCCGCATCGCCGGGAAATGATGGAGCAACGCCGACGCGGCCGACTCGACAGAGGCGAGCGCGACGATCGCCAGCCAGAGCCTGTTGACGACCGCCAGATGCTGGGTCAGCCTCAGCCGCAACTCGGCGGTCAGCAACTGCGGCGCGAGCGCGGAGGACCCGTCGGGATTGGGCGCGGAGAGGCGCGCGCGGATGCGCCCGACATAGACCGCGCCGGTGGTGATCTCGATCAGCGACACCGCGACGAGAAAGCCGAGCAGCCAGTGCGCCTCCGCCCGGACCGGCGGCGTCGGGAGCGGCGCGAACGGATCGGGGCCGGTCAGCACGAACAGCACCGCCAGC
This sequence comes from uncultured Sphingomonadales bacterium, assembly GCA_937863505.1. GTDB lineage: Bacteria > Pseudomonadota > Alphaproteobacteria > Sphingomonadales > Sphingomonadaceae > Sphingomonas. Next base: position 10,074 of record CALMGC010000281.1, read on the forward strand.
ACGACCGCGACCGCGATCACCGCGCCCGCCGTGGCCCGGAAACGGTGCAGCTGGCGCGCGGGATCGGGGTCGTTGGCCGACATCTGCGACGTCAGCCAATAGGTGAGGCCGAGGACCAGCGCGGCGAGCAGCGGCACCGCCGAGAGCAGGAGCAGCGGGCTCAACCCGGCGCGCGCGACCCGGGCCATCGCCACGCCGACTCCGGCGGGCAGCATGTCGCGCGCCAGCGCCTCCGCCGCGCCCGCCAGCAGCAGCGGCAGCGCCACCGCCAGCGCGAAGACATAGATCATCGCCGCCCAGTTGCGCGTCAGATACGCCGCCGCGTAGCCGAAATCTGCGGGGCCGTTGGGCGCGAGATAGCGGCTGTGCTCGCGCAACCACCAGATCGGGTTGCAGACGAGGTCCCCTTCATCGCCCGGCCCCGCGATCACCTTCGTACCCGCCTGGCTCGTCAGCGCGCGCAGGGCAAAGGCATGTTGTTCGGCGAGTTCGGCCTCGCTCGCGTGGGAACCGGCTTTGACGGCGATTCCGCGACAGCTGCGCGGCAGGAACAGGCTGCGCAGGAAGCAGCCGAGGTAGCTGCCCCCCGACACGGTCGACATCACGTCGATCCCGCCGAGCTTGCCTCGCCGCGCGAGCGCCTGGATCAGCCCGAGCGAGAAGGTGGCGCTGCGGATGCCGCCGCCCGCCAGCGCCAGCCCGACGACCGCGTCGGGGGTCTCGCCGCCCTCCGCCGCCCACCATTCGTGGACGCGGCGGTGGCGCTCCGTGATCGCGGCGCGCGCGTCGCCCGCGCTCATGCGCTTGGCGGTAGGGGCGGTCGCTGTCGCATCCCTCGTCGCTCCGGTCTGCCTGTCACCAACGCCGACGGGAGCGAGACAATCACGAACGGGCGCGCAATGCCAGCGATAACGTGCCGTCGATCAAAGCGCTTTACACCCGCAATACACTCGCTAGCATCGCCGCCGGGGACAAGGGGGCAAAGCGATGTTGACGATCGAGCGGCTGACGCATGTGTACGGCAACGGCACGCGGGCGCTCGACGCGGTCGACCTCCACGTTCCGCCCGGCATGTTCGGGCTGCTCGGCCCCAACGGCGCGGGCAAGTCGACGCTGATGCGGACGGTGGCGACGCTGCAGACGCCGACATCGGGCACGATCCGCTTCGGGGACATCGACGCGGTCGCCGAGCCCGAACGGCTCAGGCGCACGCTCGGTTATCTGCCGCAGGACTTCGGCGTCTACCCGCGCGTGTCCGCGTACGACATGCTCGACCATATGGCGGTGCTGAAGGGCATCGGCGCGCGCGGTGAGCGGCGCGCGACGGTGGAGGCGCTGCTCAATCAAGTGAACCTGTGGACCGTCCGCAATCGCGCGCTGGCGGGCTTTTCAGGCGGAATGCGTCAGCGGTTCGGCATCGCCCAGGCGCTGATCGGCGGCCCCCGGCTGGTGATCGTCGACGAGCCCACTGCGGGGCTCGACCCGGAGGAGCGCAACCGCTTCCTCAACCTGCTCGGCGAGATCGGCGACGAGGTGGTGGTGATCCTGTC
>CALMGC010000282.1 GCA_937863505.1 uncultured Sphingomonadales bacterium
GCCGTCCCCGGCCCCGCGCGCTCCGGCCCGCCGCCGGGGGCTGCGCCGGGCGCGCCCTGCGCCCCGGTGGTGGAGCCTGCATTGGGCGAGGTGCCGCCCCCGTCTCTCTCGCCGCCCCCATAGCCGCCAGGCCTCCGCTTATTCGGGAACAGCCCGGCAAACGGGTTCGGCCCGGTGCCGTTGCGGAACGCCTCGAACTGCTTCTGAAGCTTCGACTTCAGCGGGATCGAGAAGTCGAACCCATAGCGCAGCTCCTCCGTATCCGACCGCGCGAAGTTGATCGGGCGCGCGTCGACCCGGGTCAGCGTGCCCCCCGAGTCGCGCGTGAACCGGTCGGGGAACACCGCGACGATCGCCGCCGTCGCGCTCGGAAAGGCGGCGATCGGATCGTCGGTGCGGGTGCGGATGTAATTGGCGATGATCGTCAGGTCGCGCTTGGCGAACGGTTTGGCGGTCAGCCCGAACTTCACCACATGCCGGTCGTCGCGCCCCAGCAGCGGGTTGCCCCCGCTGACGCGCGTTACCGTCACATTCTGCCCGGTGGTGAAGTCGAACACGCGCACCCCGGGCGTGGTGATCTGCGGGTCGCCGAGCTGGTTCTGCGTCGGCGCGTCGCGCTGGTCGGTGACCGACGCGATGAAGCGCAGCGGTGTGATCGGCGACCAGTTCGCGCCATAGCCGATCGTGGTCAGCGTGCCGAAGTCCGACAGCTGGTTGACCGCGACGTTCACATTACCCGACAGGTCGCCGATCCGGCTCAGAAACCCGGTGCGGCGGCTGGTGATGGGCACGTCGACGTTGACCTGGCCGTTGACGATGTTCCGCCGCTCGTTCGCGGCCTGGTACACGCCGAACCGCGTCGAGTCGCTGGTGATCGTGTTGATCGACCCGCCCGCATGGACTGAGGTGGATAGCGGCCCGCCCGGCAGCTCGACGATCGGCCCCGAGGCGAGCGCGTCGATATTCGCCGCCACCAGCCGCGAATAGGCGGTGTTGGAGGCCGCCGGGCCGACCAGCGCGCCGGGCACAATCGGGCCGAACGGGTTAGCGCCCGGGTCATTGCGGTTGAGCGCCGCCTGGAGCGCGGTGGCGTTCACCCCGACATCGGTGAACGATCGCGTGTCGGTGCGGTCGTAATTGCTCGTCAACGACCAGCGCCACCGGCCCCGGTCGCCGTTGAAACTGACGCCCAGATGCCCGTTCACCGTTTGCGTGTCCTGCTGGAGCGGGAGGAAGGAGGACAACGCGCGAGTGACGGCGACGGGCGCGCCGAACGGGTTGAACGGGTTCCCCTGCGGCAAGGCGAGCGCGAGCGGGACCAGCCCCTGCTTGGACAGGCTGTCCGTCGCTTCCAACCGTCCGTTGACGGTGGCGCTTACCCGGCCGATGCCGGTCGCGTACACGCTGTTGAGGTTGAACGTCTGCGTGGCGGGCAGCAACGTCCGATAGGGTGACGGATCGGTCGCGGTCGCGGGGGTCGCGGCAAAGGCGCTGAACGGCTGAGCCCCGGTCGCGGCGGCACCGGGGACGCCGAAAACGCTGCCCGTATCGGTCACGACATTGCCGGGGATGGAGAAGTTCGTCGGCTGCGAGACGATGCTGCGGTCGCTTTCGAGTAGCTCATTGCTATCCTGGAAGCGCGCATGGAGGTTGAAGCGGCGGCCGTTGTTGATGTGGAGCAGGTCGACCTGATCGTCGGTGGCGACGCGCGCGCCCTCGGTCGCGGCCGCCCCGACGAGCTCGCCCGTCACCGCGCGGAAGCGGCGGCGGAGCACCACGTTCACCACCCGCTGATCGGCGGGGTAGCCGTATTTGAGCGCGACCTCCTCCGGCAGGATGTCGACGCGCTGGATCGCCTCGGTCGGGATATCGCGGATCTCGGCGAAGCTGCCGATCCGGCGGCCGCTGAGCAGCACCACCGGCGCGCCGCCAGAGCCGCGGTCGCTGCGCGTCTGCGGGCTGAGCTCGTTGAGCAGGTCCGACAAGGAGCTCACGCCATAGGAGCGGATATCGGCGGGGCTGAGCTGTTCCTCGGGCGGGATGTCGCCGATCACCGCGCCCGGCTCCGTCCGCTGGCCGCGCACGACGATGTCGCCGCTCTCGCCCGCATCGTCCTGCCCTGCGTCCTGCGCCTGCGTCGCCTGGGCAGGTGCGGTCGCGGGGCGCGCGGGGGCGCCCTGCTGCGCGGCGAGCGCGGCGGGCAGGGAGACGAGCGACAGGCCGAGGACGCGCGAGCGCATGGGGAGCTTTCAATCGGGGAAGCGCGCGCCGCTAACGGGCAATTGTCGCAAAATTGTGCCCGATGCGCGCGGTCGTGCGTTCGGGGCCGCATCTCGCATGTGGGAGGCAGTGATGATCCGCTTATACGGCTGGGGCACGCCCAACGGGCTCAAGATCCCGATCATGTTGGAAGAGGTGGGCCTCCCCTACCGGATCACCCGCGTCGACATCGGCAAGGGCGAGCAGTTCGCGCCCGACTTCCTAGCGGTCTCGCCCAACAACAAGATTCCCGCGATCGTCGACGAGGACAATGGGCAGACGCTGTTCGAGAGCGGCGCGATCCTGACCTATCTCGCGGACAAGACCGGGCAGCTGCTCGCGCGCGAGGGGCCAGCTCGCTGGGCAGCGACCGAGTGGCTGCACTGGCAGATCGGCGGGCTGGGGCCGATGCTGGGACAGCTCGGCTTCTTCGCGGTCCGCTCGGAGGAGAAGGCGCCGCTTGCCATCACCCATTTCACCGAGGAGGGCGAGCGGCTGCTCGGCGTGCTCGAGCGGCGGTTGGCGCAGGTCCCGTTCCTGGCGGGCGAGGAGTATTCGATCGCCGACATCGCCGCCTTTACCTGGACGCGCGCGACGCGGTCGATGCTCAAGCAGCCGCTCGCCAAGGCGATCGCGGACGCGCCCGCCACCGACCGCTGGCTCGCCGCAATCGAGGCGCGGCCCGCGGTGGTGAAGGGCCTCGCCGCCTATAGCTAGGCGGCCGCTTCGGCGGGCATACGGTGGAGCGCGCAGAGCTTGTTGCCGTCGGGATCGCTCAGATAGGCGAGGTAGAGCTTCATCGGTCCCATCTCGCGCACGCCCGGCGCGTCCTCGATCGCGGTGCCGCCGTTCTCCACGCCTGCCTTATGCCACGCGTCCGCCTGCTCGGGCGTCATCGCGAAGCCGATCGTGGAGCCGTTGCCGTGCGTCGCGGGCTCGCCGTTGATCGGCGGCGTGACGAGGAACAAGCCACCGTCATGCATGTACATCAGCCGCCCACGCGGGTCGACGCTGCCCGCACGACCACCCATCGCGGTGAACAGCGCGTCGTAGAAGCGTTTGGACCGGGCGATGTCGTTGCTGCCCACCATCATGTGACTGAACATTCGGCTCTCCTTTGCGCCCCGATACATCCCTCCTGCTGACCCTGCCAACCATTATTGCGGCCGGTGCGATCCCGTGTTAACCAATCCGAGTCGACCCCGCCGGACGAGCGGGCGCGACGGATGAGGAAGTGGCGATGGACCGGCATGAAATCCGCTTGAACGAGGGCCATTTCGGGCACCTCTGCGCGCTGACCGGGCTTGCGCTCGCGGTGTCGCTGGGCGTGCTCGCGATGCTGATGTAGCACCGGCGCTCGACCGGCGTAGTTACCGCGCGGCAACATGGATTGCCGCGCGGGCGGGAGCGTGAGCACTGCACCCGCGTTGGAGGGCGATGCGGACGATCGAGGTCACCGGGCTCGCCAAGACGGTTGGAAATGCGCGCGCGCTGTTCAGCGGGCTCGATCTCGCGGTGGGCGCGGGCGAGCTGGTCGCACTGGTCGGTGAGTCGGGTGTCGGCAAGTCGACCCTGCTCAACATCCTTGCCGGGCTCGACGACGCGGACGCGGGCGAGGTGCGCGTCGAGGGTGTCGCGCTCGGGCCGCTCGACGAGGCGGGGCGGACCCGGCTGCGGCGTGAGCGCATCGGCTTCGTGTTTCAGGCCTTTCACATCCTGCCCTATCTCACGCTTCGTCAGAATGTCGCCTTGCCGCTCGCGCTCGTGGTGCCGGACGCCCGCGCGGCACGGTTGCGGGCTGGCGAGATGCTCGACGCGGTCGGCCTCGGCGACCGGGGCGAGGATTATGCGCGCGACCTGTCGGGCGGCGAGCTGCAGCGGGTCGCGATCGCGCGCGCGCTGGTTCACCGCCCCGCGCTGATCCTCGCCGACGAGCCGACGGGCAATCTCGACCCGGAGACCGCCGACCGCGTGCTGAGCCTGTTCGCCGAAGCGGTGCGCGCGGGCGGTGCGGCGGGGGTGATGGTGACGCATTCGGCGGCGACGGCGGCGGTGGCGGACCGGGTGCTGACATTGACCCGAACCGGGCTGGTCGCGAATGGCTGAAGCGGGGCTGCTCCAGTCGCGGCTGGCGCTCGCCTGGCTCATCGCGGGCGAGTGGCGCTGGCATCCCGCGCGCTTTCTCGCGACGGCGGTGGCGATTGCGGTCGGGGTGGCGCTCGGCTTCGCAGTGCATCTCGTCAACGGCTCCGCGCTCGCCTCTTTCGACCAAGCAGTGACGGGCGTGAACGGCGCGGCGGACCTGCAGGTGACCGCGGCAACCCCGTTGGGCTTCGACGAGCGCCTCTACCCGCGCGTCGCCACTGCCGCCGGGGTGGCAGATGCGAGCCCGGTAGTGTCGCTGAGAGCAGAAGCCGGGCGCGGGCGGTTCACGTTGCTCGGCCTCGACGTGATCCGCGCGGGGAGCGTGACGCCCAGCCTCGTCGGCCTGCGCCCGAGCGGCCCCGACCAGAGCGACGCGGACGTATTCGCGCCCGACGCGCTGTTCCTGTCGCGCGCCGCGCTCGCCGCGACGGGGGCGAAGGTGGGCGACACGATCCCGGTCCGTGCCAATGGGCGGACGGTCGCCCTGCGCGTCGCGGGTGGGCTGCCCGGCGTCGCCGAGGGGCAGGCGATCGGCGTGGTCGACATCGCCGCCGCGCAGTGGCGGTTCGGGCGGCTGGGGCGGCTCGACCGGCTCGACCTTCGGCTCGCCGACCGCGCCGCCGCCGAGCCCGCGATCCGGGCCGTGCTCCCCGCCGACGCCGCGCTGTCGACCGGCGAGACGCAGGCGCGACAGGGCGATGCGTTGAGCCGCGCGTACCGGGTCAACCTCGACATGCTGGCGCTGGTGGCGCTGCTAACCGGCGGGTTCCTCGTCTTCTCCGCGCAGTCGCTGTCGGTCGCGCGGCGGTTGCGCGCGTTCGCGCTGGTCAGGACACTGGGGCTGCCCCGACGCGGCATCATCGCTGCGGTGACGCTGGAGGGGGTGCTGATCGGCGGACTCGGCGCGGGCGCGGGGCTGGCCGCGGGGTACGGGATGGCTTGGGCAGCGCTGCGCTATTTCGGCGGCGATCTCGGCGCAGGCTATTTCGAGGGCGGCGCGCACCGGGTGGCGTTCCAGCCGGGCGCGGCGGCGGCGTTCTTCCTGCTCGGGCTGGCGGCGGCGTTGCTCGGCAGCGCACTCCCCGCGCG
>CALMGC010000283.1 GCA_937863505.1 uncultured Sphingomonadales bacterium
GTCGGGCACGCAATGCCGCAGGGGGGTGAAGCGTCGCTCGGCCACGCCGTGCGCGCGATAATGCGCTGCGTTGAGCGCGCCCACGGGCAGCAACTTGCTCATCCCCGCATAGACCGGGCGGTAGATCAGCTGCCGCGCCGCCGTCTTCGCCGCCGAACGGGCGACCGCGCGCTCGTTGCTGTCCGACCGGTACCAGATCGGGACGCGCCGCCGCAGCGCCGCGAGATAGGCGGCGGCGCTGAAACGATAGGCGAGCGAATGCAGCACCACCGCCGCGGGACGCTCCTCCCCCACGATCCGGTCGACGCCCGTCGCCGTCAGCCCGCCCCAGCGCTCGACCCCGCCGGGCCCGTCATTGCCGAGCACGCGGAAGCGGTAACCGGACAGCAGCGGCTCGTCCCAGGTCAGCGCCGTGCCGAACTCGCGGTCGAACCCGCCGCGCACGGAGAAGTCGCTGGCATAGATCACCTCGAACCGGTCGGGGCGAAGCTGCTGGAGCCGCTGAAACACCGGCGCGCGATACTGGATGGGGTGCGTCTCGAAGAACAGCAACTTGCCTTCGTGCCGGTGCACCACTCAACCCCCGCCGCCGATCGGAGCAGTCGCCATGCCATGCCGCGCCGCACAAGTCACGTCCGCGCGGGTGGGCGGAGCAGCGTGAACTTTCCCCTTCGTATTGCTTGCTGGGGCCCCGGCTGGCAGGGCGGGGACGGGGCGGCAAAGGGGGCGCGGCATGGGTGACGCAGGTCGGGCCGATCTGGGCGACGCGGCGCGGTGGGCGCGCGCGTGGCTGTTCGACCGCGCGCTGCCGCTCTGGCATCGCGCGGGCGCGGATCGGGTCGGCGGCGGCTGGTTCGACCGGCTCGACCAGTCGGGCCGGCCCGTGCCGGGACACAAGCGCTGCCGTGTGCAGGCGCGGCAGGTGTTCGTCTATGCGGAGGCCGGGCGGCTCGGCTGGAACGGCCCTTGGGCGGAGGCGATCGAGCATGGGCTCTCGCATCTCCACGCTGCGTTCCGCCGACCCGACGGGCTGTACCGCAAGAGCGTGACCGCCGCCGGCGCGCCCGTGGACGACGGCTTCGACCTTTACGATCAGGCGTTCGTGCTCTTGGCGCTCGCCTCGGCCCATGCGCGCGCCCCGCGTCCGGCGTTGATCGCGGAGGCGGAGGCGTTGCTGGCGGTGCTGGAGGACCGCCTCGCGCACCCGGTCGCCGGGTGGGAGGAGGATGCGCCGCCGCGCTTGCCGCTCCGTTCCAACCCGCACATGCACCTGCTCGAGGCGTTGCTCGCCTGGGTCGAGGCGGGCGGAGGCGAGCGGTTCGCTGAGCCCGCGCGCGCGATCGTCGAACTTGCGCGCGAACGGCTGATCGACCCCGCCACCGGCGCGGTGGGCGAGTATTTCGATCGGGACTGGCGACCGATGCCCGACGCGAGCGGCGCGGTGCGCGAGCCCGGACATCAGTTCGAATGGGCGTATCTGCTCGGCGAAGCGGCGCGGCTGCTCGGCGGCGACCACCGCGACGCGATCGACCGGCTATACGCATTCGGGCACCAGCATGGGGTGGACCGCGCGCGCGCGGCGGCGATCTTCTCCGTCGACGCGAGCGGAACCGCGCTCGACCGCGGCGCGCGGCTATGGGCGCAGACCGAATGGCTGCGCGCCGCGTTGACGCTGGGGCGCGAGGACGACGCGATCGCCGCGGTGGCGACGCTCCGCCGCTACCTCGCCCGGCCCGTCGCGGGGCTGTGGATCGACTGGATGACCGAAGCCGGGACCATGGGCGAGGACGCCGCGCCCGCCTCCTCCTTCTACCATCTTGTCACCGGGCTGGCGCCGCTCATAGAGCGCGCGACCGCGTTGGAGAACGCCGCATGACCCCGCTGCCCGATTTCGACGCCGTGCGCGTGTTGTGCGTGGGGGATATGATGCTCGACCGGTTCATGACCGGGCGTGTTCAGCGGATCTCGCCCGAAAGCCCGGTGCCGATCATCCTGCTCGACGCGGAGACCTGCGTTCCCGGCGGCGCGGCGAATGTCGGGCGCAACGTCTCCGCGCTGGGCGGGCGCTGCACCCTGATCGGCTGCGTCGGCGAGGACGCGGCCGCGCATGAGCTGGAGCGTGCGCTGACCCGGTGCGGGCGGATCACCCCCGTGCTCGTCGCCGAGCCGCACCGCCCGACGATCGAGAAAACGCGCTTCGTCGCGCATGGACAGCATCTGCTGCGCGCCGACCGCGAGCGGCCGGGCGACATCGACCCCGCCACCGGCGAGGCGATCGTTTCGCGGGTGCGCGAGCTGGTCGCCGCGCACGACGTGCTGGTGCTGTCGGACTATGCCAAGGGCGTGCTGACCGACGCGGTGGTGGCGGGCGCGATCGCCGCCGCGCGCGACGCGGGGGTGCCGGTGGTGGTCGACCCCAAATCGGCGCGGCTTTCGCGCTATGCCGGGGCGAGCGTCGTCACCCCCAATGCGGGCGAAGCGCGCGCCGCGACGGGCATCGAC
>CALMGC010000284.1 GCA_937863505.1 uncultured Sphingomonadales bacterium
GCCATGGCGCGTCGGGAGCGACCGGACCGACGCCGGTGTCGACGCGCGCGACCTTCACGCCCGCCTCGGCGAGCGCGCGTTTCAATCCGGCGGCGATGTCGGGGCGGTGCGGCAGCGCGGGGTCGATCGGGTCGCCGCCGAAGCGGCGGACGCGGCCCCGGTCGGGCTGGATCGGGCGTCCCGCCGCCTCGCGCTCCAGCGCATCGGTGATCCGCGCGACCGCCGGGCCGACCGCCTGCTCGAAGCGCAGGGAGCGGCGCTCCTGCAACAGCCACGCGAAGTTGATCGCCTGCGCGACGAACAGCGCCAGCGCGACAAGCAGCAGCATCTGCCCGGTCAAGCTGCGCGGCCACCACGCCCTCAAAGCCGGGTCACTTCCGCCGCCAACGTGTAGCCGCCGCCCCACACCGTCTTAATGATCGCAGGGTTCTTGGGGTCGGGCTCGATCTTGCGGCGCAGGCGGCTGACCTGATTGTCGATCGCGCGGTCGAACGCCGCCGCCTCGCGCCCTTGCGTCAGGTCGAGCAGCTGGTCGCGGGTCAGCACCTGGCGCGGGCGGGTGACGAGCGCGAGCAGCAGGTTGTACTCGCCCGTCGAGAGCGGAACGGATACACCCTCGCGATCGATCAGTGTCCGCTCGCCTGACTTCAGCACCCAGCCCGCGAAGCCGTACGAGTCCGCCTCGGGCGCATGCTGGCGCGCGCCGCCGCTGCCCACGCGGCGCAGCACCGTCCTGATCCGGGCGGCGAGCTCGCGCGGGGAGAAAGGCTTGGTGACGTAATCGTCCGCGCCCATCTCGAGCCCTACAACGCGCTCCGTCTCCTCCGCGCGGGCGGTGAGCAGGATCACGGGCACCTCGGACGTGGCACGGATGTGGCGGCAGAGGCTGAGCCCGTCCTCGCCCGGCATCATGATATCGAGCACGACCAGGTCGATCGCGTAAGCGGCGAGGCGGGTGCGCGCGGCTTCCGCGTCGCCCGCCTGCGTCACGCGCAGCCCTAGCTTGCCGAGGTATTGCGCGAGCGGCTCGCGGATCGAGCGTTCGTCGTCGACGAGCAGGATGTGCGGCGTGTCACCCATGACGGGGGCTGGTCATAGCCGACACGCCGGGGCCGGTCACTCGCCGGGCGGGGGCGGGGGAGGGGCCATGTCGCCGCCCTCGCCCGCGCGACGGGAGCGCATCAGCGTCGCGGCGGCGGCCATCTCGTTCTGGTCGACCTTGCCGTCGTGATTGGTGTCGAGCCGGTCGAAGCGGCGCATCGCCTGCTGGCGGAACTGCTCGCGAGTGATCTTGCCGCCATGGCCGGGGCCGCCCGGGGGAGGCCCGGCACCGTCTGCGCCAGTCGGAGGACCGCGCCGCCCCGGACGCTCGCTCTCGTCGAGCACGCCGTCGCCGTTGCTGTCCATGCGCGCGAAGCGGGCGTCGGTCGCGGCGACATATTCGTCGCGGGTGACGACGCCATCGCCGTTCGCGTCCGCCATCCGCATCATGCCCATGCCGCCACCGCGCCCGGGCGGCGGGCCGCCGCTGCTGCCCAGCGTCTCCTGCGCGACGATCGGCGTCGTCGCCACCGCCGCCGCGACCGCCGCCGCCTTGATCCACGCGTTCATCTTGCGCTCCTGTCCGAGTGTCGGGAGCGCAATGCAGGCGCGGTGTCGCGAGGATGTGTCAGCGTCGAATAAGATTGTCGCAATCTGTCGCGGTTCAGGCGAACAGCGCCACGCTCTGCATCTGCGACGCGACCGGGCGACCGTCCACGTTCCACACCGCCATATCCTGACTCGACACGCCGCCGCGCGCATAGTCGGACGCGGAGCGGAGCAGCCACCAGCCATCGCGCGTCTCGGGCGGGGACAGCATGTTGACCAGCCAGGTCATGCTGCTGAGCGGCACATGCTTGCCGACCAGCTTGAGCGCAGCCGGAGGCGGGCTGTCCGCGATCGCCATCAGCTCCACCTCCGGGTCGAGCCCGTCGCGCTCGGCGAGCCGCGTCCAGCGGAGCCATTCGGTGGGGCCGAGCCCCTCGCGCCGGTCCACCACCTCGAAGTTCTGCGAGAACGGCACCGCCGGGGTACCGCGATAGATTTTGGCGTCCGGAGCTGGCGGCGGAAAGGCGGGCGCGGCCCCGCCGACATGGTCGATCGCCGAGGCGAACGGGGCCATGAACACGAACGTCGCGCGCAGGCCCAGCCCCGCCTCGCTCACCACGTCCGCCTGGATGAACGCGGCGGTGCGCCCGCGGCGGAGGCGGTGCGCGGTGATCGTCACCGCGCCGCTGAGCGGGCCGACGAACGCCACCTGCGCGGAGCGGAGCGGGGGCAGGTCGGTGTCCGACGCCTTGGCCGCGTGGAGCGCGAGCGCGGCGCTAAACCCGCCGAACGCGGTGCGGCCCTGAAGCCAGCTGTCGGGCACCACGCCGCGCCAGCCTGCGCCCTCGATCGGCTCCAGCGCTGCGATCGCCTCGGCGAGCGATGTCACGCCGCCTTGCCGCTGGTTGCGGTCTGGCCAAACAGCACCCGCCGCTGTTCGTCCGTCATCGGCGCGGCTCCGTCGCTGACCGCCTTACCTTTCTCATAGGCGGAGATTGTCGCCGGGCGTTCGCGGATAGCCTCGAACCAGCGTTGCAGATTAGAGAAGTCGCTCAGCGTTTGGCCTTGCAGCTCGTGCGGGACGACCCAGGGATAGCAGGCCATGTCCGCGACCGAATACTCGCCCGCGACGAACGCGCGGTCGGCCAGCCGCCGGTCGAGCACGCCGTAGAGCCGGTTGGTTTCCTTGACGTAGCGGTCGATCGCGTAGCCGATCTTCTCGGGCGCATAGCGGTTGAAATGGTGGTTCTGCCACATCAGCCATTGCACCACCTCGACATGCGCGCGCGGGGTCGCGCCGCCGAAATGGCCGCTCTTGTGCGCTAGGTAGAGCAGGATCGCGCCCGACTCGAAGACGCTGATCGGCTCGCCGCCATCGGTCGGGACGTGGTCGACGATCGCGGGCATCCGGTTGTTGGGTGCGATGGCGAGGAACGCGGGCGCGAACTGCTCGCCCGCGCCGATGTTGACCGGCTTGACGGTATAGGGAAGCCCGGTCTCCTCGAGCATCATGGTGATCTTGTGCCCGTTGGGCGTGGGCCAATAGTGAAGGTCGATCATTCGGCGGGCTCCAGCGACGGGGTTGGGTTCGGAAAGCGCAACGACGGAACGAGTGTCGCGATGATCAGCGCGGACACCGCAAGCAAGGTTCCCGCCACCACGAACGCCGCCCCTTCGAACCCGCGCGCCGACCCGAAAGCGAGCGATTGCGCGGCGATCACCGGGCCGAGCACGCTCGCGACCGAGTTGCTCGCGCCGATCCCGCCCTGCAACCCGCCCTGGTGCGCGGCGTCCGTCATGCGGGACAGCAGGCCGTTCAACGCGGGCCAGGCGATCGCCGCCAGCGACCCGAACAGGAAGACGACATAGACCTGCCACCCCGCCGTGGTGAACGCATTGGCGAACAGGCCGCCCGCGCCGCAGGTGAGCCCCAGCACCGCCGCGCGCCGCTCGCCGATGCGAGCGATGACGCGCGGGGTGACGAACACCTGCACCAACGCCATCAGCGCGCCGACCCAAGCGAGCGACACGCCGATCTGCCATGGAAGCCAGCCGAAGCGGATGCTCGCCCAGAACGACCATACCGCGGGATAGACGACGCTGCCCACCTGCCACAGGAAATTGGCGAGCAGCAGCGGGGTCGCGTTGCCCGCGTGGAACAGCGGACGGAACGAGCCGAGCACGGTGGCGTCGCGCCAGCGGAACGCGCGCCGGTTCTCGGGCGCCAGCGTCTCGGGCAGCAGGAACAGCATCGCCAGCGCGTTGACGCCGGCCAGCGCCGCCGACAGCAGGAACGGCGCACGCATACCCAGCCCGGCAACCAAGCCGCCCAGCGCGGGGCCAAGAATGAAGCCGACCCCGAACGCCGCGCCGATCAGCCCGAAGGTGGCGGCGCGCTTCTCGGGCGGCGAGACGTCGGCGATCACCGCGCCCGCCGGGCCCGTGACGGAGCCGGTCAACCCGGCGATCGCGCGGCCCACGAACAGCCACGCCAGCGTCGGTGCCGCCGCCATCACCGCGTAATCGCACGCGAAGGTGAGCATGGAGGCGATCAGCACCGGCCTGCGCCCATAGAGGTCGCCGAGCAGCCCCAGCACCGGCCCCGCGAAGAACTGCGCGATCGCATAAGTCGCCAGCATCCAGCCGCCGACCCGCGTCGCCTCCGCCACGCCCATATGCCCCAGCCGGGTGATCAGCGACGGCAGCACCGGCAGGACGATGCCGTACCCCATCGTGTCGATCAGCACGGCGGCGAGCACGATCGGAATGGCGCGATGCGAGAACATGGCGCGGCGCATGGCTCAAAACAGGGCGAGAGAACAGCGGCTAATCGACAGCGCGGGCTTGGCGGGGCGGTGTTTGCGTGGCATGGTACGCCATACCCGATCTTCTAACCGGAGTTCCCCCGCATGGCGAGCGTCGCCGAGTTGGACCGTCCCGCCGATACGACCGACGCTTTTCGCGCGGGAGCGCGCGCTTGGATCGAGGCGAACTTTCCCGCATCGCTGCGTGGCAAGGATGCGGGCATGTCGGCGGTGGAAGGGCCGACGGACGAGTCGCCTGACGAGCGCGCGTGGCGCGTCGCGATGGGTGGGAAGGGGTGGGGTGTCCCGACCTGGCCGAGCGAGTATGGCGGCGGCGGGCTGACCCGGGCCGAGGCGCGCGTGCTTGGCGAGGAGCTCGCCCACGCAGGAGCGTACAACCCAGTCGGCGGCATGGGCGTGATGATGTTCGGCCCGACGTTGCTCGAATACGGTACCGAGGAGCAGAAGCGCCGCCATATCCCCGACATCGCGCGCGGCGATGTGCGCTGGTGCCAGGGCTATTCGGAGCCGGGCGCGGGGTCGGACCTCGCCTCGCTGCAATGCTTCGCCGAGGACCGGGGAGACCACTATCTCGTCAACGGGCAGAAGACCTGGACCAGCGGCGGGCAATGGGCGGACAAATGCTTCATGCTGGTCCGCACCGACAAGACCCAGAAGCATGCCGGGATCAGCTTCCTGCTGCTCGACGACATGCACGCCGAGGGCGTCGAGGTGAAGCCGATCGACCTCATCTCCGGTTTCTCGCCTTTTTGCGAGACGTTCTTCACCGATGTGCGCATCCCCAAGGAGAATCTGGTCGGACGCGAGGGGCAGGGGTGGGAGATCGGCACCCGCCTGCTCCAGCATGAGCGCTCCAGCCTGTCGGGCGGCGGCAGCGCGAGCCGCGGTGCTTCCAAGCCGATCAGCGACGTCGCCAAGGACTATCGCGGGACCGACGCGGAGGGGCGGTTGGCCGACCAGGACCTCCGGATGCGCGTGGTCCGGCACGAGATGGACGCGCGCGCCTTTGCGCTCACGCTCCGCCGCGCCGCGCTGGAGGCGAAGTCGAACCAGGGCCCGTCGGCGGCGACCTCCATCATGAAGAATGTCGGCGCGCGGGTGACGCAGGAGCGCGCGGAGCTCGGCGTCGAGATCATGGGCATGAATGGGCTAGGCTGGGAAGGCGAGGGCTTCACGCCCGAGGAGCTGCACCAGACGCGCGTGTGGCTGTTCGGCAAGGCGGTGTCGATCTACGGCGGCTCCAGCGAGATCCAGAACAACGTGATCGCGAAGCGGATACTGGGAATGCTGGATCACCAATAGATCCCTCCCAGACAGGTTCGGAGAGGAAGGCGGGAGGACGGTTTGGCCGGACCTCCCGCCTCGACCGTAAAGAGGATTGAATGGCGGTTCTCAACGACGAACAGGTGATGCTGCGCGACATGGCGCGCGAGTGGGCGGATAATGAGTCGCCCGTCACTGCGTTTCGCAAGCTCCGCACCGCGCAGCGGCCCGAGGGCTTCGACCCCGAGGCTTGGCGCGCGGTGGCGGAGATGGGCTGGGCGGGCGTGGTCGTGCCGGAGGAGCATGGCGGCTCCGCATTCGGCTATCTGTCGCTTGGGCTCGTGCTCGAACAGCTCGGCCGCAACCTAGCCGCTTCCCCACTCGCCTCGGTCACCGCCGCCGCGACCGCGATCGTGCTGGGCGCGGACGAGGGCGCGAAAACGGCGTGGCTGCCCCGGCTTGCCTCGGGCGAACTGGTCGCGACGCTGGCGGTCGACGAAGGCCCGGTGCACCGCGGCATCAACGGGCTGGCGACGACGGTGACGGACGGCAAGCTGACCGGAACCAAGATGTTCGTCGCTGAAGGCGACTCGGCGACGCTGTTCGTCGTCGCGGGGACGGACGGCCTGTACCTCGTCAGCGGCGAGGAGGGCGTGACGCGAACTCATCGCCACATGGCCGACGAGCGCAGCCACGCGGACGTGCGCTTCGAGGCCGCTCCCGCGATCCGGCTCGGCGGCCCCGAGCTCACCGCCGCCGTCGTCGACCGCGCCACCGCCGCCGTGTGCGCGGAGATGCTGGGCATGGCCGAGCAGGCCTTCGCGATCACCAACGATTATCTCAAAACGCGCGTCCAGTTCGGCGCGCCCTTGTCGACGTTTCAGGCGTTGCAGCACCGTATGGCCCGGATGTTCACCGAACTGGAGCTGATGCGCTCTGCGGTCGAGGGCGCGCTGGAGGCGATCGACGCGCGCCGCTCGGACACCGACCAGGCGGTGAGCCTCGCCAAGGCGATCAGCAGCGACACGCTGAAGCTCGTCAGCCGCGAGATGATCCAGCTGCATGGCGGCATCGGCATGACCGATGAGTATGACGCGGGCTTTTACCTGAAGCGGAGCGCGGTGCTGGAAGCGACGTGGGGCAACGCCGCCTGGCATCGCGAGCGGTTCGCGCGGCTGAACGGGTATTGATGCGCTGGGGACCGTCTCTCGTGCCCGCGCTGGCGGGGGTTCCGGGGCGGCGACCTCGCGCGGCGGAGCGTGACGCGTTCGTGCTGCGCTTTGACGCGAGCAAATGGGAGCCGGCCCCGAGCGAGCCCGAGCGTCCCGCCCGCCGTATGACCGACCGGGACGAGAAGGTGGCGCTGACGCTGATGGTGGTCGTGCTGCTCCTGCTGCTGTTCCTGCCGCTGTCGATGGGAATGCTGGTGGACGTGGTGCGCTATCTGCGGGGGTAGCTCACCCCAACACCCGATCATCGAACAACCCGAACAGCAGCGTTCCGGCGTACATCGCCACCGCGCGCTCCCTCGGCATCGTGCCCGCCCATTTGAGCATATCGAAAGCCGCGTTCTGGAGCGCCATCAGCGCCTGCGCGGCGATCAGCGGGTCGACCGCGCGCATCGAGCCTTCCGCCACGCCGTCACTGATCGTGCCCGCATAGCGGCGAGCGATGCGGTTCGAGCGGTCGACCATCGCTTGGCGTACCGGTGGCGATAGCCCGCTCAGCGCGGTGGTGCGGAGCAGCGGCCCGCGCTCGCCGAACTGCACGTCGAGCAGGGTCGCGATCACGCTCGCCAGCCGGTGCCAGTGCGAGCCGCCGCGCGCGTCGCCAAGCCGCTGCGCCTCGGCGATCGCCGCGAAGCTGCGGTCGAAACAGGCGATCACCAGCTCGTCCTTGGCGTCGAGATGGTGGTAGAAGCTGCCCTTGGTGACGTTGAGCGCCGACGCGATCCGCTGGACGGACGCGCCGTGATAGCCGAGCTCGTTGAGGAGGCGGGTGGCGGCGAGCAGCAACGCCTCGCGCGCGGGCTCCGCGCCGTGGGTCAGTTCGATCGGCTCGGGCGCCCACGCATCGCCCGGGCGCGCGATGCCGTGGCGGAACACCTCCATGAGGCGGGTTTCGACGCGGCGGTATTGGTCGAGGTCGTAGCGGGTGAGCCACACGGGTAGCCAAAAGGTGTTCTCCAGCAGCACATGCGCGCGCGCGCCGTGGAGGTCCGTCTCCGCCCGCGATGCCGCCGCGCCCCAGAGCGAGCGCGTGGTGCGGAACACACGCTGCCACCCGCCCATCAGCCGCGACCGCACCGCGCCCTCCGTCGCGCGCAGGTCGGACAGGATCGCCAGCGGCGTGTCCTCGCCCCGCTCGATCCGGGCGAGCCGCTCCATGTTGATTTGGAGGTAGCGCGCGACCCGCGCCTCCGGAGTCGGCTCTTCCAGTGCTTCGGCGAGCATCGCCTGGAGCGAGTCGAGCGTGTGCTCGAAACAGGCGGCGGCCAAGTCCTCCTTGCGCTTGAAGTAATAAGTGACGCTGGTGGTGTTGAGCGCGACGCGGCGTGCGATGTCGGCGAAGGTCATGCCCTTCGCGCCCTGGTCGTTGATCGCCTGCGCCGCCGCGGCGAGGATCGCGTCGCGCTTCGCCTGGAAACGCCGGGTGCTGGTATCGGTACGGGCGGCCGCCCCCGCGGTCTGCATCTCGCGAACGTAGCAGCATCGCGGGCGGGCGCCAGTCCCGCTTTACCGAATATCGGGTATGGTCTAGGCGGGCCGCGATACCCCGGCGGAGAGCGGCATGGACTTCACCCTCAGCGATCGCGAGACGTATTGGCGCGACCGCGTCCGCGACTTCATCGACCGCGAGATTCGCCCGCGCGACCACGAGTACCACCAACAGGCGAACCACGGCGAGCGCTGGAAGGTGCTGCCCGTCATCGAGGAGGTGAAGCTCAAGGCGAAAGCGGCGGGGCTGTGGAATTTCTTCATGCCGCCGCGCTCGGGCCGCGAGCATGTCGACGACAGCTTCGAGTTCGAGGGCGAGCAGCTTTCCAATCTCGAATATGCGCTCTGCGCCGAGGAGATGGGGCGGATCGGCTGGGCGAGCGAGTGCTTCAACTGCTCCGCGCCCGACACGGGCAACATGGAGGTGTTCCTCCGCTACGGCACGCTGGAGCAAAAGGAGCGGTGGCTGCGACCGCTGATGAACGGCGAAATCCGGTCGGCGTTTCTGATGACCGAGCCCGACGTCGCCTCGTCGGACGCCACCAACATCCAGACCTCGATGGTGCGCGACGGCGACTACTATGTCGTTAATGGGCGCAAATGGTGGTCATCGGGCGTCGGCGACCCGCGTTGCCAGGTCGCGATCCTGATGGGCAAAACCAGCTTCGAGGGCTCGCGGCACCAGCAGCAGTCGATGATGATCCTGAAGATGGATGCGCCCGGCGTGACGATCGAGCGTATGCTGTCGGTCTATGGCTATGACCATGCGCCGCACGGACATGGGCAGGTGCTGCTGGACAATGTCCGCATCCCGGTTGACGACGTGCTGCTCGGCGAGGGGCGCGGGTTCGAGATCGCGCAGGGGCGTTTGGGGCCGGGGCGCATCCACCATTGCATGCGGACGGTCGGCGTCGCCGAGACCGCGATCGAGGCAATGGCCAAGCGCCTCCTCACCCGCGTCGCGTTCGGCAAGCGCATCGCCGACCATA
>CALMGC010000285.1:0-895 GCA_937863505.1 uncultured Sphingomonadales bacterium
TCATCGACCTCCTCAGAAGAACCTATCGTATCGTTGCGTCGACTGGATGCAGTCTAGGTCTCATGGGGTCTGTGGGGCAAGGAAGTTGTGTGCAACCTCGGCCGATGGCCCGGGTCAACGCGACCAGGCGTCTGCAACCGGGTCGTCTCGGGGAGCCCGCAAAGCCGGGGCAGAATGGCGTGGCAGTCACGAGGCCAGGCTCGGATCGAGCTGGAGCGCGCGCGCACGATCCGACGCCGAACGCTTGTCGCCGATGGCGTCGCGCGCCAACGCTCGCCGCCACCAGGCGAGCGCGAGCTTCGGGTCGGCGGTGATCGCCTGGTCGAACTCCTCGATCGCCCGCAGGTCGTCGTCGATGCTGCGATAGGCCTCTCCCTTGGCGACAAGCGTCACCGCGTCACCGGGCGGCACGGCGACAAGATCGCCGTCCGGGTCTGGCGCGGGCACCCCTTCGCCGCGCGCGACCACCCGCTCGCCGGCGATCCGCCACCAGCGATAGCCGTCGTCGCCGGACGGCAGGAAAAGGAGCGTCGTGTCGGTCACCGGTCCTCCCCCCATTGCCGCGAAACGAGCCGGGGCGGAAGGCGGGTCGCGTCCACCAGCGCATGTTCGGTCAACCGCGCGCCGCCGACGCTCACGTCCACCTGCAGCGCGAACCAGCGGGTAAGCACGCCGGTGCGGCCCGGCGCGTCGCCGCTGCTGGCGTTGGCGAGCGCGCCCGAGCGCCAGAAGTCTCCCGGCGAGGCGAAGCCCTGTGGCGGCCGCGCGACCAGCGCCGCCTGTGCCTGGCCGACGCCGACCGTGTTGGGCGCGAGCATCGCCACCAGCGGCGCCTGTTCGGGCAGCAACGTGTCGACGTTGATCGTCGACGGCCCCGCGACGGGCAGCGTACAGA
>CALMGC010000285.1:905-1801 GCA_937863505.1 uncultured Sphingomonadales bacterium
GGAACGGGCGGAGCGCGGCAAAGATCGCGGGCGTCACGCCGGCCACCGCGCGCAGCTCGCTGGGATCCGCCATCAGCGTGTTGGCGGTGCGATACGGTTGCTCGCCGTCGGCATAGCGGCCGTCCTCGGCGCCGCCGGGCAGCTCGGCGGCGTCCGTGTCGATCCAGTCGGCGGTCGAAGCGGCGATCGCGTCGGCGAGCTGGCCGGGCGTGCCCTCCAGCCGGATCAGCCGCGCGAACTCGGCGACGCGGACAGCCGACGCGACCAGCTCGCCGCCATTCCCCTGCGTCACCAGCCCGTTCAAGTTGAGGCAATTGCCGCCGTCCGTCACCCGCGCGGTGGCGATCCCGCCGGGCAGCGGCAGACTGAACGGATGCCCGCTCCACCCGCCCGCCAGCGTGATCCGGTCCGGCTGCCCGCGCAGCATCGCGTCGATCCGCACGACCGCCAGCGTCTCGGCCGCGAGCGCATAGGCGCGCGCCTGCTCGGTCGCGGCCGCGTTGCCGGCGATCCGGGTGGACAGGCGCAGTTTCTCCAGCGCGGCGGCGGCGAGCACCGCGATGATCGCCACCATCAGCAGCACGGTCAGCAGCGCCGCGCCGCGCTCCCCCTCACGCGGGTACATGGGGCGCTCCAGCAACGGCGGGGGCCGCGTAGCCCGTGCCGACCAGGAACAGCGCGCGATACGTCTTGCCGTCGTCGCGCAGCAGCACCAGCTCCATCGCCTGGGGCAGCGCGATCCCGCCCGCGCCATCCCATCGCCCGGCCCATGCGCCGGCATAGCGGTATCGGAGCGTCACCGCGCGCACGTGCGGCAGCAGCACCGCCGAGGCGATCGGCGCCGCGCCGTCGAGCTCGGGATAGGCGACCCGCAGCAGCGCGCCGTTCTCGACGCG
>CALMGC010000286.1:0-8394 GCA_937863505.1 uncultured Sphingomonadales bacterium
TCCCCGAGCTGGTCGCGGCGGCGAGCGCGGCGGCGGCGGATGCGCCGTCCCCCGAGCGCGGGAGAATCGCAGGCGAGCTCGCCGATGCGCTTACCCAGATCGGCGCGGAGGCGGACGCGCGGCTCGCCGCCCGCCGCCTCGCCGCGCGCGACCGGTTCGATACATTGCGCGGCTATGTCAGGAGCCGCACCGCGCCCGACCGCGACTGGCTATAAGCCGCTTTACCCCGGCGCGGGCGCGCCCCATATCCTGCCCATGACCATCGCGCCCGATCCCCGCTCGTTCCTCTACCGCGACACGCTCGATCCCGAGACCGCGCGCGCGCTGACCGCCGACGCGCTCGCCCGCGCGGACGATGGCGAGCTGTACCTGCAATATCGCAAGTCGGAGGCGTTCGGGTTCGACGACGGGCGGCTCAAGACCGCCTCCTACGACACCGGCGGCGGCTTCGGGCTGCGCGCGGTGGCGGGGGAGACGACCGCCTTCGCGCACGCCAACGAGCTGACCCCCGCCGCGATCCGCCGTGCGGCGGAGACGATGGCGCTGATCGACCCGAGCGCGTCCGCAAAGGCGGCACCGCCGCGCGCGACCAACCGGCACCTTTATACCGACGCCGACCCGCTCGACCTCGTCCCGTTCGCGGACAAGGTGAATCTGTGCCAGCGGATCGACGCCGCCGCGCGCGCCCGCGACCCGCGCGTGGCGCAGGTATCGGTGAACCTGTCGGGCAGCTGGCAGGTGGTGGAGATCGTCCGCCCCGACGGCTTCACCGCCACCGACGTGCGCCCGCTGGTGCGGCTCAACGTGACGATCGTGGTCGAGCAGAACGGGCGGCGGGAGACGGGCAGCTTCGGCATCGGCGGCCGCTATCTCTACGACCGATTGTTTGACGAGGCGGCCTGGACGCGCGCGATCGACGAGGCGCTGGCGCAGGCGCTGGTCAACCTCGACTCGGTCGCCGCGCCCGCGGGCGAGATGACGGTGCTGCTCGGGCCGGGCTGGCCGGGCGTGCTGCTCCACGAGGCGATCGGGCACGGGCTGGAGGGCGATTTCAATCGCAAGGGGACGAGCGCGTTCTCGGGCCGGGTCGGTGAGCGGGTTGCCGCGCCCGGCGTGACGGTGGTGGACGACGGCTCGCTCCACGACCGGCGCGGATCCTTGTCGATCGACGACGAGGGGACGCCGAGCCGGGAGAACATCCTGATCGAGGACGGCATCCTCAAGGGCTATATCCACGACCGGCTGAACGCGCGGCTGATGGGGGTGGAGCCGACCGGCAACGGCCGCCGCGAGAGCTTTGCGCACGCACCGATGCCGCGGATGACCAACACTTTCATGAAAGCGGGGCGCGATAACCCCGCCGAGCTGCTCTCGCGCGTCAAGAAGGGCATCTTCGCCAAGAGCTTCGGCGGGGGTCAGGTCGACATCGTCTCGGGCAAGTTCGTGTTCTCCTGCACCGAGGCGTACCTCGTCGAGAACGGCCGGCTCGGCACGCCGATCAAGGGCGCCACGCTGATCGGCGACGGGCCTAGCGTGCTGACGCGGGTGACGGGCATCGGCGACGATTTCGCGCTCGACGAGGGCGTCGGCATGTGCGGCAAGGGCGGGCAGAGCGTACCCGCGGGTGTGGGGCAGCCGACGCTGCTGGTTGACGGGCTGACGGTGGGCGGGACGGCGGTTTAGGCCTCAACCCGCCCCGATCAGCACGTCGATCGCGGCGATGATGCGGTCCCGCTCGCGCTTCAGATTGTCCACCTGTTGTCGCAACTCGCTCGTGCGCAACGACGTGGCGAATTGCGTGACGAGCTGAATCTCCTCGCCCGCCGTGTGGAAGACCGGATTGAGCTTGGGGTTATGCGGCGGGGCGTAATCACCGGGCACCAAGGGAATGCAGAACCGCGTACCGATGTCGTCGAACCGATCATTCTGGCAGTCGAGCACGAGCGCTCCGTCCGCAAGGCGGTAAACGTCGAACTGGGCCATCAGAACAGGCGATAGCGTTCGAGCGGAAGCTCGTTGTTCTCCACCCAGCGTCGATGCGCTTCGATCCAGGCGGCGTTGTCCTGCTTCCACCGCCTGTCGGCTTCGTCCTTTACCGCCGCCACGAGCCCGACCTGGCAGGCTTTGGACACGTTTACGTTGAGCGCGCGCGCTTCCGCTACCAAGTCTATGGAAAGCGTGACGTTAGTGGGGCGACGCTTGGCGCTCGTAACGGTTTCGCGTTTCATGCGCATAACCTATGCGCGACACGCGACCTGGTCAATCGAGCTTGCATCCGGAGCGGAGCGGATGAAAGCTGGCGCGATGATCAAACCTCTGCTCCTCGCCGCCTTCCTCCTTTCCACCCCAGCGTTCGCGCAGGACCGAACCGAGCGCCTGCTCGCTGAACTCGCCGATGCGCCCGGGCCGTCGGGGTTCGAGGAGCCGGTGCGCGCGGTGATGGTGCGCGAGATGCGGCCGCTCGCCGATGAGCTGAACTATGACGGGCTCGGCTCGGTGATCGCACGGCAGGGTGGGAGCGGCCCCAAGATCATGCTCGACGCGCATATGGACGAGCTGGGCGGCGTCGTGCGGCGGGTGACGCCGGGCGGCTATCTGTCAATGCAGATGCTCGGCGGCTGGCTCGACCAGGCGCTGCCCGACCAGCGCTGGATCATTATCGGGCGCAAGGGGCCGGTCCATGCGGTGACGGGGATTCGGGATGTGCATGTCGTGCCCGCGGAGGAGCGGACGCGTGTGTTCCCGCGCGACGGACTGTACCTTGACGTCGGCGCGCGCACGGCGGCGGAGGTGGAGGCGCTCGGCATCGGGCCGGGCGATCCGGTGGTGCCCGACTCGCCCTTCACCCCGCTCGCGGGCGGGCGTTATCTCGGCAAGGCGTGGGACGACCGGGTCGGCTGCGCGGTGGTGATCGAGGCGCTTAGGCGACTGCGCGCGTCGGGGCATCCCAACCGGCTCTACGTCGCCGCGACGGTGCAGGAGGAAGTGGGGCTGCGCGGCGCGCGCACCGCGGCGGATCTCATCAAGCCCGATATCGGCATCGCGATCGAGGGCGGCATCGCGGGCGACACGCCCGGGCGCAACCCGGAGGAGACGCAGGCGGCGATCGGCGCGGGGCCGGGCATCTTCCTCTACGATTCGAGCGCGATCCCCAATCGCAAGATGGTCGCGCTGGTCCGGGACACGGCGAGGGCGAAGGGTATCCCGCTGCAGCAGGACTCGGTGCAGGGCTATGGCGACGACAGCGCCGCGATCCAGGCGACCGCGGGCGGGGTGCCGACGGTGAACCTCGTCGTGCCGGTCCGCTACACTCATGCGCATAACGGGGTGATGGACCGGGCGGACTTCGACCGGATGGTGGAGCTGGTGGTGGGGGTGATCCAGCGACTCGACACAAAGCAAGTGGCAAGCCTGCGCAATTTTACGCCCTGAGCGTGGCGAAGACGCGGAGCATCGTCGCCTCGACACCCTCCTCCGCCGCCACGATCACCGCGCGCTCGTCGGCTTCGGGTCGCTCCAGTGTCGCGAGCTGGCTTGAGAGCAGGGCGGCGGGCATGAAATGCGCCGGACGGTTTGCGAGCCGCTCGGCGAGTTCGGCTTCGGGCAAGTCGAGCAGCACGAAGCACGCGTCGGGCGCGGCTTGGCGGAGCCGGTCGCGATAGCTGCGCTTCAGGGCGGAGCAGCTGGCCACGCCGCCCGGGTGCTCGGCCAGCCACCCAGCGACCCGGTCGAGCCACGGCGCCCGGTCCGCGTCGGTGAGGGCCACGCCCGCGCGCATCCTCGCGACGTTTTCCGGCAGATGCAGCGCGTCGCCCTCGCAGAACGGTGCGCCCAGCGCCGCCGCCAGCCTTGCGCCCACCACGCTCTTGCCCGCGCCCGATACGCCCATCACCACTACCGCCACGGATCGAACCCCCCTCGCCAAGCGTCCCCGCCATCATGCCGCTTGTCGAACTCGGCCGCTACCCGCGGATGCTCGCGCATATCCTGGTCGGGCGGCTGGAGAGCGAGGGCGTTCCCGCGCTGACCTTCGATGGCGAGGCGTCGATCGGCGACGGCAGCTGGCTGCTGATCCCGACGCGGGTGATGGTCGACGCGGACGACCTCGCCCAGGCTCGCGCGATCGCGGACGCGGTGCCCGAGCCGGATTGGCCCTCGCCGCCGGGCTGAGCTGCCCGGAAATTGAGCACGCTGCCCGTTTGCCGGGCAACCGCTCGCGCGTTTTGCGCCCCGCCGCAGCTGTTTACCTTAGGTTAGGATTTGGCACACGGCTTGCATCGGTCCTCACGGGGCAAAGCCGGAAGGGGCGCGATGAAGCTGGTGATGGCGGTCATCAAACCGTTCAAGCTCGATGAGGTGAGGGAAGCGCTCACGGGCATCGGCGTGACGGGCATGACGGTGACGGAGGTCAAGGGGTTCGGGCGGCAGAAGGGCCAGACCGAAATCTATCGCGGCGCGGAATACGCCACCAACATGGTCCCCAAGATCAAGCTGGAGGTGGTGTGCGACGCGGGGCTCGCCGACCGGGTGGTCGAGGCGGTTCAGGCTGCCGCGCACACCGGCGCGATCGGCGACGGCAAGATCTTCGTGATGGACGTCGGCCATGCGGTGCGCATCCGCACCGGCGAGACGGACGGAAACGCGCTGTGAGGGGGACGCGCATGAACTGGAAGAAACTCGGGCTCGGCGCGGGGGCGCTCGGGCTGGCGGTGCTGGCAGCGCATCCCGCGCTGGCGCAGACGCCGGGCGGCGCGGTCGCGGGGCAGGTGCCCAAGGCGTCGATCGACAAGGGCGATACCGCCTGGATGCTGGTCTCGACGCTGCTGGTGCTGATGATGTCGGTGCCCGGGCTCGCGCTCTTCTATGGCGGGCTGGTCCGCACCAAGAACATGCTCAGCGTGCTGACGCAGGTGCTGATGATCGTCTGCATGGTCGCGCTGCTGTGGATCACCTTCGGCTATTCGGTCGCGTTCACCGGGCACAACGCCTTCTGGGGCGGGCTCTCCAAGGCGTTCCTGATGGGCGTCGACGCGAACAGCCAAGCGGCGACGTTCAGCAACGGCGTCTACATCCCCGAGTACGTCTACATCGTCTTCCAGATGACGTTCGCGTGCATCACGCCCGCGCTGTTCATCGGCTCGGTGGCGGAGCGGGTGCGCTTCTCGCCGCTGATGCTGTTCACCGCCTTGTGGGTGACGCTGGTCTATTTCCCGATCGCGCACATGGTCTGGTATTGGGGCGGCCCGGACGCGGTCGCGGGCGCGGCGCTCAAGGGCGCGGCGGCGCTCGACGCGCAGAACGCGGACGCGGGCTGGCTCTTCCAGAAGGGCGCGCTCGACTTCGCGGGCGGGACGGTGGTGCACATCAACGCCGGCATCACCGGGTTGGTGATGGCGATCATGCTCGGCAAGCGCGTTGGTTTCCCGCGCGAGCCGATGCCGCCGCACTCGCTGACGATGACGATGATCGGTGCATCGCTGCTGTGGGTCGGCTGGTTCGGGTTCAACGCGGGGTCGAACCTCGAGTCGAACGGGGTCACCGCGGTGGCGTTCATCAACACCTTCGTCGCTACGGCGGCGGCGGGGCTGTCCTGGGTGCTGGTCGAGCAGCTGGTGCGCGGCAAGCCGTCGCTGCTCGGCGCGGCGTCGGGCGTGGTCGCGGGGCTGGTCGCGGTGACGCCCGCGAGCGGCTATGCGGGTCCGATGGGATCGGTGGTGCTGGGGCTGCTCGTCTCGCCGATCTGCTTCTTCTTCGTGTCCACGGTGAAGACACGGTTCGGTTACGACGACAGCTTGGACGTGTTCGGCGTCCACTGCATCGGCGGCATCACCGGCGCGATCCTGACCGGGGTGCTCGACGCGCCCTATCTCGGCGGGCAGGGGATTGCGGATTACTCCACCAAGCCCGGCCAGCTCATCCCCGGCGCGTACAGCATGTTGGGGCAGGTGTGGATCCAGTGCCAGGGCGTGATCGTGACGCTTGCCTGGTCGTCGATCGGCGCGACCCTGCTGTTTCTCCTCATCGACAAGACCTGGGGCATGCGCCCGAGCGTCGAGGTCGAGCATGAAGGCCTCGACATCGCCGAGCATGGCGAGCGGGCGTACCACTATTGAGTTCCGGCGCGGGGCCGTGTCCCGCGCCACCCGAGGTTCCTCCTGCGGACAGACTGACCCCGGTGCCGAAAGGTGCCGGGATTTTTTCGGCGGAGCGCGCGCGGCCGTAGCACAGCTACGGCGCGCACCAGCGCCCGCCCGGCCAGCGGCGCTACAAGCGCCGTCTGACGACGCTGGGTTCGCCCGCGGCGGGCCTAGTTGTTCCGCGGGTCGATTATTCGGAACTGGCCGGTCGCACGGGACTTGATAGGCTGTCACTCTCGCGGGAGGCGTCTCGAGCCAGCTTACCGGACCACTGCGCGGGCGTACGGATTTGTATCTCTTCGACCCGCTCACCGCGAGTGATCGCGCTCTGGCGCGCGCGATCATGGCGGACCGCCGCATCGTTGAGCCGATGCACAGGGCTTGGCGCATGACCCTCGCATCGAGAAAGGAACACTCGTTCCTCATCTTCCAAAGCGAGGGCGATTTCAGCGCCGGGCACCTTTGGACTGGCTGGACTCGCCCCAATGGTTCGGCGGGCACGGATACGCGCGAGTGGTACGAGTATCTGGCTACGGCGGAGCCGGTGGTGGCCAATTACCACACCCATCCCACGCTGCGCCCGAGCGACGCTTACACCGATACGTGGGACCTCTTTTCATCCGGAATACGGGCTCGCTCGGATTTATTCCGACCCACTATGGTTTGCTCGTGGGACGGAGTGGCCACCCTTATCCGCTAGAAGTTGGTTGCTCCTGCTGACTGTAATGTGTTTGACGGAACCCATGGCGGCCGATGCGGGTCGACAGCTCCCGCCCGGCACGCCACGACCGCTCGACGCCGGAACCGCAGCAAGGCTGCCCAAGCGGTGCGTGTTCGCGGGCCGAGGCACTCAGTTCTTTGTTGGCGAACCGTCGTGCATGAAGCTGTTCCCGCTGAAGCGGATCAGAGGCGTTTGGTGTATCGGGCTGGAGACTTCCCTGTTCTTCCCGGGCGCGACCGCGGTTCCGACCCAGCGACGATCAGAGGCAGCCTCAATCTGGCTTGAGACCTTCGGCAGCAAGGACCCGCTTATGCCCAAGGAGCTAACCCATCATGGCGACGGCGTGTTCGTCATCGACATGATCGCGCAGGTTCCCCCGGTTGAAGGCAGTTTCGGCGAAAGGGGCATGGCACGGCATGGCGTGCTAATGCACCGCCTCGTCTCGATCCGTCGCCTGCGCTGACACTCATGCGAAATGGGTGGCCGAATGTGGCGCCATTTACAGGCCGAGCAGCCTGAGCGTCGCCGGGTCCCGCTCGCCCTTGTAGAACACCTCGAGCACTTCGCCGAGCGGCGCGTCTGCGCCCGCCGCGAGGAACAGCGTCAGCGACGAGCGGAGCTTCATCGCGTCGATGCCCCCCAGAATCGCCTCGGGCGCGCGGTCGCGATGCCGCAGCATCGCCTCGCTCGCCTCCGCCAATCGCGGGCCGAGCAGCGCGTGCGCGAGGTATGCCTGCGCCTCCGCCCGCGACGCGACGCCATAGGCGCGCGCGGTCTCGCTCCGCCCGAGCGCGGCGAGCTGAGGGAATATCCACCACATCCAGTGGCTCCGCTTCGCCCCCGCGCTGAGCTCGGCAAGCGCGACCGGATAACTGCGCGCCTGCGCGGAAACGAAGCGTTGCAGATCGAAAGGGTCGCTCACCGCGCGGCAACGGTCGAGCCCGCGCGTCCGATCCGCCGCCTGTGCGTTATGCGCCCGGCAACAGGAGGCACCGATGCTCGAACACATACCCGCTTGGCTGGGCGCGGCGCTGCGCGGGGTGCGCGCGGGCGCGGAGAAGTTGGCGATCACCCACGCCGAGCTCGCCGCGCCCGTGTCGCTTCAGTTGATGAGCCCCGCCTTCGCCGAAGGGGGCCGCTTGCCCGAGCGGTTCACCGAGGACGGCCCCGGCGTCTCGCCGCCCTTGGTGTGGAGCGGCGTGCCCGCGGGCGCGGCGAGCCTCGCGCTGCTGGTCGAGGATCCGGACGCGCCCGCGCCGCAGCCGCTGGTCCATGCGGTGGTGTGGGGGCTCGCGCCCGATGCGGGGCGGCTGGCCGAAGGCGCGCTCGGCCCCGATGCGCCGGAGGTGCCCGAGGTGGGGCGCGCCTCGTTCCGGCACCAAGGCTGGCTCCCGCCCGATCCGCCGACCGGGCATGGCGAGCATCGCTATGTGTTCCAGCTGTTCGCGCCCGGCCCCGGCCCGGGCGATCCGGGTGCGTACCCCGACCGTGCCGCGCTGGTCCCGATTAGATACGGATGCGACCCGGGCGAGCCGA
>CALMGC010000286.1:8404-15886 GCA_937863505.1 uncultured Sphingomonadales bacterium
CCGTTATGTGTTCCAGCTGTTCGCGCTCGGCCCCGGCGCGGGCGATCCCGGCCCCAGCCCCGATCGTGCCGCGCTGGTCCGCGCGATGAGCGGGCAGGTGGTCGCGGCGGGGCTGCTGACCGGGCTCTACGCACGCGGGCCGGTGCCGGTGAGCGAGACGTCGGTCGGCGCGGCGGCGGCGGCCTAGGCGGCGCAGACCACCCGGTCGCGCCCGTCCGCCTTGGCGCGGTACAGCGCGCGGTCGGCGCGGGCGAAGGCGGCGTCGAACCGCTCGCCCGGCCCCACCGCGCCCACCCCGGCGGAGAAGGTGATCGCGCCCACGCACGCTTCCGTCTCGCGGAGCCGGAAGCGGCGCGAGCCCACCGCCCCGCGCGCGTCGTCGAGCAGCTCGCACGCCTCGGCGAGGTCGAGCCCGGTGAACAGGATCGCGAACTCCTCGCCGCCATAGCGCGCGACCAGATGGCCCGCGCACGCCCGCGCCAGCGCCTGCGCGATCGCCTTCAGCACCCGGTCGCCGACCGTGTGGCCGAACCGGTCGTTGACGCCCTTGAACCGGTCGATGTCGCACACCGCGAGACAGCGCCTCTCGCCCGGCGCAACGGCGGCGAACGCCTCCTCCAGCGCGCGGCGATTGGGCAGCTCGGTCAGCGGGTCGCGCCGTGCCGAGCCCTGCGCCTCCGCCAGCTTGGCGCGCAGCTCGTCCGTCTCGCGCGTCGCTTCCTCCAGCCGTTGCTCGGTGGCGCGGACCCGCTCGATCATCGCGCCCGTCATCCGCACCAGGTCGTCGAGCTGGAGCGCGCCGCCCGTCCGCCGCAT
This sequence comes from uncultured Sphingomonadales bacterium, assembly GCA_937863505.1. Taxonomy (GTDB): domain Bacteria; phylum Pseudomonadota; class Alphaproteobacteria; order Sphingomonadales; family Sphingomonadaceae; genus Sphingomonas. The sequence continues at coordinate 9,221 of CALMGC010000286.1, forward strand.
CGTCTCCGCGCTGGCGGCGAGGTCGCGCCCGAAGCCGCGCGTTTCGTGGTGGACCAGCCGCATCGTCTCCGCAAACCGCTCGACCTGCGCCTGCGTCCGGTCGACCAGCGCCTCGCCCGGGTCGGGCGCGACCTGAAGCGGCGCGCCGCCATCGCTCACCTGTCCGCCGAGCCGCTCGATATCGGCCCGAGTCAGCCGCACCCCGTCCTCCGTCAGCGTCGCGACCGCGCGCGCGAGCGGGGCGTCCGCGTCGCGCAGCACGTTCCAGGCAAAGGCGTAATGCGCCGGATCGGGGCTGAGCGCGTGGCGGGAGAGGAACTCGCCGATGCCGCGGTACAGGTCGTTCCCCGACGCATCGACGCGCGACCTTGCCCCCAACATCACGCCCGCGCCCCTTCTCGCCCCCCGGCGCGGGTGGCTTAGCGCGGAGCGGTCAACAAATCGTGACCCGCCTCAGCGGCCGGAAAGCTTGCGGACGGCGGCGAGCGTCAGCGCGACATGCTCGGCGGGGTTCATGTCCGAATGGACGAACGCGACCTTGCCGTCGCGCCCGATGACATAGCTGGTGCGGCTGGTGATGTCGCCCAGCGGCGTCGTGCGGCCCAAGGACACGTCATAGGCCTTCACCACCGCCGGGGTGGCGGCCGCGACCGCGAACTTGCCCGCGCATTTCTCGCTGGAGAAGGCTTCCAGCTTGTCGACATTGCCCGCCGTCATGCCGATCACGGTCGCGCCCGCGCGGTGGAAGTCCGCAACCGCCTCGGCGAACGCGTGCGCCTCCGCGTTGCAGCCGCCGGTGAACGCGGCCGGGAAGAAGTAGAGCACCACCGGCCCGCGCTTCAGCTCATCGGCGAGGTGGACGGGAATCACCTTGCCCGCGATCGCGCCGCGGGTGGAGAAGTCGGGTGCCTTGGCCCCGGGTGACAGCGTGGCGAAGGCGGGCGCGGCGAGGAGGGCTAGGGCGGCGGCGAGTGGGGCGAGGCGCATGGGAGGTCTCCGGGTGTGAACTGCATCGCCGTTCGTCCTGAGCGTAGTCGAAGGACAGGCAAGCGTGGTGCCCTTCACTGTGCTTCGACTACGCTCAGCATGAACGGAAGATTTTGAGCAACGCTAGCATGGGCGGACCTCGCGCGATAGGCGTGGTCCCATGCCCGTCAGCCAACGCGACATCGACCTCGCGCACCGCCTCGCCGAGGCGGCGGGGGCGGCGATCCGCCCGTGGTTCCGCCGCCTCGACACGGTGGAGCTCAAGGCGGACCAGTCTCCCGTCACCGTCGCGGACCGTGAGGCGGAGGCGTGTATGCGGCGGCTGCTCGATGCGGAAGTGCCCGGTGACGGGGTGGTTGGGGAAGAGTACGGCACCAAGCCGGGGGTGACGGGGCGACAATGGGTGCTCGACCCGATCGACGGGACGCACAGCTTCACCGCCGGGCGCGCGATCTTCGGAACGCTGATCGCGCTGATGGAGGATGGCTGGCCGATGCTGGGCGTCATCGACCAACCGGTGCAGCGCGAGCGTTGGGTGGGGGTCGCGGGGCGCGCGACGACGCTCAACGGGGCCGCGGTCCACGCCCGGCCCTGCGCCGAACTGGCGCGCGCGGCGCTCGCCACCTCCAGCCCGCACTATTTCAGCGACGGGGCGGCGGAGCGATACCTGCGGCTGGTCGCGGCAACGGCGGGGGCGGGGCGCGCGGGGCCGCTCTATGGCGGCGATTGCTATAATTACGCGCTGCTCGCTTCCGGGCATCTCGACCTCGTCTGCGAGAGCGGGCTCAAGCTCCACGACTTCGCCGCGCTGGTGCCGGTGGTGGAGGGCGCGGGCGGGCGCATGTGCGACTGGGCGGGCGAGCCGCTGACCGCCGCCAGCGCGGGCGACGTGCTCGCGGTCGGCGATCCGGCGCGGGTGGATGAGGTGGTGGAGGCGCTGGCGCGAGTCGGCGGCGCGGAAGTTCGCTAAGTTCGCTCTACGTCCCGTTCGAAATGCTCCCGCATGAGCGGTCGAGGCATTGGTCGAAGCGAGGGTGGGACGATGCCGCATCCGCATTGCGAGAAGGCGTCGCACACAAAATCCAAATAGGACAGCGCCAACGCAGGGGCAGATGCCGCAGCAGGTGTGACACGAGCGAGTTGAAGCTGCGACGCTGTGCGAGCCCTCTTTACCGGCGGCACGGGAAGCAAGAGACCGGTCAGAAAATCCCCAGGAACTTCTTGCGCTTCGCTTTGCCCGGCGTTCCGTTGCCGACGTCCTCGCGCGGCTTGCCCTTGGTCGTGCGTTGCGCGGCGGCGTTCGCGCCAGCGAGCACCGGGCCGCAGGCGGCCGCCTTGGCGTCGCCCGGGTCCACGAACGCGAGCAACGCCGCCGGGGGCGCGACGATCGCCGCGAGGCCCAGCCCCACGCCCGCCCGCGCGAGCAGCTGCTTGCTGATCACCTGCATCCCCGGCTTGGCGAAATAGCCGTTGATGCCGACCGGCGACTGGCCGGAGAACAGGCTGAACTTCTTGGCGTCGGCGCGAAAGGCGAGATCGAGCGTTTCGTCGCGGAACGAAAAGCCGCCGCGCCCGGTCATCACGTTCTTCGCCGTGTCGATAAGGATCGGGTCCGCCGCCGCGACGCCGCCCCGCACGCTGAACGCAATCAGCCCGCAGTTGATCGCCACCGGCTCTTTCAGCTGCTTCTGAAACATCCGTTGCGCGAACACGCCGAGGTCGAGCTCGGACAGCTGAATGTCGCGGACGGAGAAGCTGCCCTGCGGCAGGATGAACGCCATCCGCCCGTGCGCGGAGCTGAGCGACTGGTGGATCGTGTCGCCGCGCCCGGCGAGCTGGATGCGGCCCTTGACCACGCCGGTCGTCCCCGATTCGGCGACGCCATAGCCCGCGAGCAGCCGCCCGAGCGGGGTGGGCGACAGGCGGATGTCATAGCTGTCCGCTGCCGGGCGCTGGCGGGTGTCGAAGACGAGGTCGGACGACACATGCCCGCGCGCCATCGCGAAGCTGAGCGGGGACAACGCCAGCCGCCCGCGGTCGAGGCTCAACGTCATGTCGATGTCCGACACCGGCAGGTTGCGCGAGCGCACCCGCTGGATCGTCCAGTGCAGGTCCGCGTCGAATGCCCGCATCGTCTCGACCGGCAGCGCGGCGTCGGGAAGGATGCGCTCGGGTGCCGCGCCCGTCGCCCGCGCCGCCGCGACCGCGCCTTGCGCGGCGACGATGTCGGGGTCGAAGCCGATGAACGGCGCGGCATCGACGATGTCGAGCGTGCGGGTGGTGAGCACGGAGGCGAGGTGGACCCGCGCGCCGTTCAGCACCGTCAGCCGCCCGGCGAGGTCGCTGTCTCCGAACGTGCCGCGCATCCGGGTGAAGGCGTATTCCTCGCCGTCCTTCACCAGTTGCGCGCGCAGGTGGTACGTGCGCGTCAACGGGATCGCGACGCCGATGATGCCGAGCAGCTCGCCCATGTTGCGCCCGCGCGCGGTGACGGCGAGCGGCACGCCTTCCACATCGGCGAGGCTCGGCAGCGTGCCGTCGACGGTCAGGTGATTGTGCGCGGCGTCGGCCACGAGCGTCAGCTGGTTCTTGCCCCTTCCCACCGTCTCGTTGGGCGACAGCAGCGCCCCCGAGGTGGTGAACGGCGTCCGCCGCACCGTCCCCGCGCCGCTGAACCGCACGTCGCCGCCGATCCGCGCATCGGCGGAGCGGATCGTGTCGAGCTTGAGATCGGCGATCAGCGGCATCGACGGGTCGCGATAGCGGACGGTGGTGCCCGCCACGGTGGCGCGGTCGATCACGGGGAAGACGAACGGCTTGCTGTCCGGCTTGGGCTTGCCGAACGTCCAGCTGTTGGTGCGGTGGTCGGGGCTCCATTCGAGGTCGCCCGCGCCGCCCGTGAGCTCGAGCCAGTGGAAGCGGCGGCGGCCCCAGATCAGCGACAGCGGCGCGATCTCCGCCTCCAGATGGTCGGCGCGGAACAGGTCGGGGCGGGTGGTGTAGCCGGGGTTGCTGATCCGCAGCGCGTCGGCGCGGACGTGGAGGCTGAACGGCGCGAAGTAGAACTCGAACGCGCCGCCGACGCTGACCCGCCGCTCCAGCGCTTGCCCGGCCAATCGCTCGAACGTCGGGCGGAGGAACCGCCCCTTGGTGACGAACAGCACCGCCCAGGCGAGGACAAGGAGGCCGATGAGCGTCGACAGGATCGCGAGCAGGGTCGCGGGGGCAAGCGCGGGCGCGCGGGACCGGGCGGTGGGACTCGTCTGCTGCATCGCCACTCTACACGCGCCGCCGGTTGCCAAAGCGCCGCGCCGCGACTATGCGCCCGTGCTTTCCGCGAAAGCAAGTGGAGAACCGCCCGGCCAGTGTGGGCTGCCGCGGCGGTTCCGTTTCGCGGGGTTGCAAGGAGACCAAAATGCCCAAGCTCAAGACCAAGAGCGGCGTCAAGAAACGCTTCAAGCTCACCGCCACCGGGATGCTCAAGCATGGCGTGGCGGGCAAGCGCCACCGGCTGTTGCACCACAACGGAAAGTATATCCGCCAGAATCGCGGTACCAAGGTGCTCGCCAAGGCCGACACCGCCGCGGTGAAGGCCTGGGCCCCCTACGGTCTGGGTTGAGGAGTTAGCACATGGCACGCGTCAAACGGGGTGTAACCACCCGCGCCAAGCACAAGAACATCCTCGAACAGGCCAAGGGCTATCGCGGCCGCCGCAAGAACACGATCCGCGTCGCGCGGCAGGCGGTGGAGAAGGCGGGGCAATACGCCTATCGCGACCGCAAGGTGAAGAAGCGCACCTTCCGCGGCCTGTGGATCCAGCGCATCAACGCGGGCGTCCGTGCGGAGGGGCTGACGTACAGCCAGTTCATGCACGGGTTGAAGCTCGCGGGCGTCGAGCTCGACCGCAAGGTGCTGGCCGACATCGCGATGCACGAGGAAGCGGCGTTCACCGCGATCGTGCAGCAGGCGAAGGCGGCTCTCCCGATGCAGGCGGCGGCGTAGGTGCGGGCGGCCTAGGCTTGCTCAAGCAAGCCTAGGACTCGCCACGGCGGGCAGCGAAGCCGCGAGGCGGTTCCATTTGACGGCGTGGCATTGAAAGCTACCGGGGCCAGGCGAGCGAATCGCCCGGCCCTCAGCCAAACCGTCCGTATCTGCTGCCCGCATTGGGCCGCTGCTGGTCGACTAGCATGAAGCAACAGAGTGGCAGGGTAGTAGGCTCGATTGCCATTGCCTATAGCTTTGTCAACTGAGTAGTCTGATTAATTACTTGGTGCGGAGGACGGCTATGGAGGGTGGAGATCACCGATTTGATGTTCTTGACTTTCTCGACGACCAGCTTGCCATGATAGTGGCGGCGCTTGGGCGAGAAACCAAGTTCGACACCGACGTGGTGTCCATTGAAAATTTGAAAGCTGTTTATCCATTTACTGTTCTTGCGTCAGAATCCGGAGTGGACGTGGCATGGATACTTCGCTGGCGTCAGTCGCCCCCACCAGGCGTAAGCACCTATGACGACTCCGGCCCGTGTACTTGTATAGAATACCCTTTCGGCACCGTTGAGGATGACTAGTCGAGGGTAATAGCGAGCGTTCCGAAACGTCGGAGCGAAGATAGATTGAACCACGCCCATTGCCGACCGCCCCACCTCGCGGCATGATTGCGCGGAACGGGAGGGGACTCATGCGCGCATCACACCTGGGCTGGCTGGCGCTGGCGATGGCAGGGCCTGCGGCGGCGCAAACCACGCCGCCCGCCTCCAACCCGACCGCACCCAGCGCGCAGGGGGACGTGTCCGTCACCATCTACTCCAACGACGTCGCGCTGGTGCAGGACGTGCGGCGGCTCGACCTCGCCGCCGGGCGGGTGCGGCAGGCGTTGCCCGATGTCAGCGCCGCGATCCGGCCTGAGACGGTGTCGCTGGTTGTCCCGGACGCGAGCGTGGTCGAGCAGAATTTCGACTATGACCTGCTCAGCCCGTCGAGCCTGATGGAACATGCTGTGGGCGAGACGATCACGGTGGTGCGCACCAACCCCGGCTCGGGCGCGGAGACGCGCGAGCGGGCCAAGGTGCTGGCGGTCAATGGCGGCGTGGTGCTCCAGATCGGCGACCATATCGAGGTGCTGCGCGACGACGGCCTGCCCGCGCGCGCGATCTTCGACCGGGTGCCCGATACGCTCCGCGCGCGACCGACGCTGTCGGTAACGCTGGCGAGTACGCGCGCGGGGGCGCGGCCCGCGACGCTGTCCTATCTCAGCCGCAAGCTCGGCTGGGTCGCGGATTATGTCGCGCTGTTCGATCAACGCGCGGGGACGATCGACGTCCAGGGCTGGGTGACGCTCAAGAACGAGACGGGGACGACCTTCACCAACGCGCGCACCTTGCTGGTCGCGGGCAATGTCGGCTCGGCGGATGACGACGACCAGCCGCGCTACCCGGTCCGCTTCCGCCCGCAACGCTCGTCGACGTTGCGCGGCGCGGGCACGGAGGCCGCCGCGCGCGAGCAGCTGGGCGACTTCTACCTCTACCCGCTCCCCGAGCGGACGACGATCGCGGACAAGCAGACCAAGCAGGTGAGCTTTCTCGACGTCAAGGGCGCGGCGGCGGCGTCGGGGTGCGAGTTCCGCAACGACTGGATGGGCACCGCGACCGAGCCGAGGAGCGCGTCGAGCGTGCTGCGC
>CALMGC010000287.1 GCA_937863505.1 uncultured Sphingomonadales bacterium
GCGGGTGGTGGTCGATTCAGGCCTCGCGCGCCGCCCGCGTTACGACCGGGCGGCGGGGCTGACCCGGCTCGTCACCGAGCGCGCGAGCCAGGCGGCGGCGACGCAGCGCGCGGGCCGGGCGGCGCGGCAGGCGTCGGGCGTCGCCTACCGGCTGTGGGAAGCGGCGGCGACCGTCGGGCTGCCGCGCTTCGACCCGCCCGAGCTGCTGGAGGCGGACCTGTCTGGGCTGGTGCTCGCATCCGCGATCTGGGGCGTGGATGACCCGCGCCGGCTGTTATGGCTCGACCCGCCTCCGCAAGCGGCGGTGGAGGAGGGGAGGCGGCGGCTCCGCTCGCTCGGCGCGCTCGACGCAGATGGCAGGCCCACCGTGCATGGCCGCGCAGTGGCGGCGCTACCGCTGGAGCCTCGGCTGGCGCACATGCTGATCCGGGCGGGCGATCTGGGGCTGGCGCAGACGGCCGCGGAGATCGCGGTGCTGCTCGGCGAGCGCGGGCTCGGCGGGAATGAAGTGGACGTGGAGACGCGCCTGCGTCGCTGGCGCGGTGAGCGTGGACAACGGGCGGAGGGCGCGAGGAAACTGGCGTGGCGGTGGGCTGCGCTTCTCCCTCTCCCCTTTGGGGAGAGGGGCGGGGAGCGGGGGAGTAAGGATACGTTCGGAGGGAAATTTCCGAACCGAGCGACGCCCGGCAGAACGCACCGCTTCTCCCCCTCTCCCCTGCCAGCATCGGGCCGGTCAGGCCCCCGGCCTGACCTGAAAAGCGCGGGGCGCTGTTCACCCGATGCTCCCCAAAGGGGAGAGGGAGTCTGTCTCGCCCTCGCCTTTCCCGATCGCGTCGCCCGACGCCGCGACGCCGGCGGCGAGCGTTGGGCGAGCGTCGGCGGGCGGGGGTTCCGGCTCGACCCCGCCTCGAGCCTCGCGCGCGAGGAGTGGCTCGCGGTCGCGGAGACGCAAGGCTCAGCGGCGGGCGCGCGCATCCTGTCCGCCGCCGCGCTCGACCTGCCGACGATCGAGGCGCTGTTCGCGGACCGTGTCACCGCGCATCGCGAGGTCCGCTTCGACCCCGCGACCGGCACCGTCGCCGCCACCCGCGAGCGCCGCCTCGGCAGCCTGCGCCTGTCCTCCGGCCCCGATGACGCGCCCGACGCACAGGCGATCGAGCGGGCGTTGCTCGACGGCGTCCGCCGCCACGGCCTCGCGCTTCTACCGTGGAACGACACCGCCCAAGCCTTGCGCGCCCGCGCGGCCTATGCGGGCGTCCCGCTCGACGACGAGGCATTGCTCGCCGACCTAGACGCGTGGCTCGCACCCCTGCTAGCGGGCAAGCGCCGTCTCGACGCGATCCCGCCGCCCGCGCTCACCGACGCGCTGCGCGGACTGCTCGGATGGGAGGAAACACAGCGCATTGACCGGCTCGCCCCGCCCGCTTTCACCAGCCCGGCGGGCTCGACCCACGCGATCCACTATGCCGCCGAAGGTGGCCCGCGCGTCGAACTCAGGCCACAGGCGCTCTACGGCCTCGCCGAGCACCCGACGGTTGGCGCGGACCGCACCCCGCTCGTCCTGTCGCTCACCTCGCCCGCGGGTCGCCCGATTCAGACCACGCGCGACCTGCCCGGCTTCTGGCGCGGCAACTGGGCGGAGGTGGCGAAGGAGATGCGCGGCCGCTACCCGCGCCATCCCTGGCCCGACGACCCGACGCAGGCGAACGCCACGCTTCGCACCAAAAAGGCCGATGCGCGTTCGGGCGGGACGCGCTAGAGGAACTGTCATGCCTATCGCCCGCATCTTTCAGTCGCCCCAGAACGCCATGTCGTCGGGCAAGCACGCGCATACCGGCCAGTGGATCCTCGAGTTCGAGCGCATCGAAGCGCAGCACGCGGACCCGCTCACCGGCTGGGCGGGGAGCGGCGACACGCGCGGGCAGGTGATGCTGAGCTTCCCGACGCTGGAAGCCGCGATCGCGCGCGCCGACCGGGAGGGCTGGGCGTACCATGTGCAGGAAGCGCCGCCGTACAGGCTCAAGCTGCAATCCTATGCGGACAATTTCCGGTAGGCCGCTAGTGCGCCTACGTCTCAGTTCACCGTCACCCCGGCCTTGAGCCGGGGTCCCGCTTCTTACTTTCCAGGCGGCAGGACAAAGCGGGACCCCGGGTCAAGCCCGGGGTGACGGAGATAGGTGCTCGCCCTGCTCACACCCCTACAGAAACGGCGTACCCCCCATCACCGGCACCGTCGCGCCGGTGATGTAGCTCGCCTCATCGCTCGCCAGCATCACATAGGGCGGGGCCAGCTCCACCGGCTGCGCGGGGCGGCCGATCGGGGTTTCCGCGCCGAACGTCTTCACCTTCTCCGCGGGCATGGTGGAGGGGATCAGCGGCGTCCACACCGGCCCCAGCGCGACGCAGTTCACGCGGACTCCGTGCTGGAGCCAGGCAGCGGCTGCGGCGACTGGTCGGGAAAGGGCGGCTTGGGATAGTCGCGCATCGGGCGGGGCCTCGCTGCGTCTGCCGCGGCTAACACTTCGGGCACGGCCCGCCCTGACCCGCGACAGATCACGCTGCGGAGACGATCGATGCCGCGAGCACCAGCAGCAGCCTGGCGTCGATCGCGACGCCCTTCGCGCGCTTTGCCGCGACGAACGCGCTCAGTCCGGCAAGCGGGACACGGTGAACGGTGACGCCTTCACCCTCGACACCCCCGCCCTCCCCGACGCGGGTCAGCCCGGTCGCGCGCACCAGCGTGAACGTCTCCGACGTCATCCCCGGCGAGGAAGCGAACACGCCCAGCGCCTCGACGCGCGCGGGACGCCAGCCGGTCTCCTCCTCCAGCTCGCGCGCGGCGGCGGTTTCGGGCGTCTCGCCCCCGGTCTCGTCGCCGACCAGCCCGGCGGGAAGCTCGAGCGAGCGACTCCCGAGCGGTATGCGCTCCTGCTCGACCAGCAACACCGCGCCGTCGTGGATCGCAAGGATCACCGCCGCGTGGACATCGCCGCGCCGCGCCGCCCACTCCCAGCGGCCCTGGCGGTGGACCTCGATGAACTTGCCTTCCCACAAGGTCTCGGTCGGCAAGGTCATAGCTCGATCAAACGATCGGGCAGCTCGTTGATGTCGTCCGCGCTGCGCGGGAAATGTTGGGCCAGCACCGCGCCGACGCGCTCCACCGCCGCCGCCATCCCCTCGCCCGGTCGCCCGGCGCGCAGTTCGCGGAGCAGCGCCGCCATCGCCTCGCCCCATTCTTCCGGCGCGACGCGGGCGTGGATGCCCCGTTCGGCGACGATCTCCGCGCGCCGCTCGGCGAGCGACAGATAGAGTAGGACGCCGGTCGACGCGCGCGTGCGCTGCTCCGTCGCCGTGCGGAACAGCTCGCGCGCCCGCCGCCGCACCCGCCGCGCCTTGGTCGCGCCGGGGGTCAGCGCCATGCGCGCCGCGTCACCGGCAAGCGCCGCGCGCACGAGCAGGAACACGAGCACCTCCGCCAGCAGCGCGCTCACCAGCAGCGCGCCGGTCGGCGTCACCGGGTCCCACGGCTCCGCGAACAGCGCCACCAGCGGGTCGGCGAGCGCGGGCCGCCACGCCAGCAACGCGAGCGCGCCCAGCATCGCCAGAACCGCCCAATGCAGCGCGACATCGCGATACGCGTCCGACCGCTGCGCGACCACCGTCACGATCTCCCCATCACTCGGCGCTTCCGCGCGCGTCACGGCGGCGGTCACGAGGTCGCGATCGGCGGGGGACAGGCGCATCACCAGCTTCCCGACGCGCCGCCGCCACCGCCGGAGCCGCCGCCACCGCCGGAAAAGCCGCCATCGCCCCAGCCTCCGCCCGATCCGCCGTCGTCACCACCGCCCCAGCCCCCGCCGGAGCTTCCCCAACCGCCGCCGCGCGGCTCGCGATCGCCGAGCGCATCGCCCATGCCCCAGAGGACGATCGGCAGGTTGCTCCCGCCGCCGCCGGTGTAGACCTGTCCCGGCCCGCGGCGGCGGCGCAGCGCCGACAGCACCACGAACCCGATCACCATGCCCCAGAAGATCAGCCCGACCGGCACGCCTCCGCCGCTCCCGGTGCGCCGGTGCGACTTGTCGAACGCCGCCACCGCCGCGTCCGTGCGCGCTTTCGCATCGTCCGGTGACGCGCGCAGCTGCGCGACCAGCGCGTCGGTGCCGGCCTCCATGGCCCCAGGCAGGTCACCCGCGAGCAGTTTGGGCCTTACGTCCTTGTTGATGATGACACTGGACAACGCGTCGGTGACCACTGGCTCAAGCCCGTAACCAACTTCCACCCGGATCGCGCGCTGCCCTGCTGGCTCATGGGGCGCGACAAAGAAGATCGCGCCATTGTTGACGTCCTTCAGCCCGACGCCCCAGCTCCGCAGCAGGCGATAGCCGTAATCCTCCTTGCTATACCCCTGCAGGTCGGGGATCGTCGCCACCACCAGCTGCCGATGCGTGTCGCGCTGGAGCGCCTCCAGCTTTGCTTCGAGGTCTGCCCGGGTCGCGGGCGGCAGCACGTTGGCGGCGTCCACCACCAGCCCGGTGAACTTGGGAAAGGTCTGCGCGGGCGCGACGCTGGCAAGCGTCGCCAACCACAGCGCGAGCAGAAAGCGCCAGACCCGCACCGCCCTCAGCCGAAATTGACCTTGGGCGCGGCGTCTGATCCCGGCGTGGTCGCCTGGAACGGGGTCATCGGCTTCGCGCCGTAGAACACGCGCGCGCCGACCGCGTCGGGGAAGGTGCGGATGCGCGTGTTGTACGCCTGCACCGCCTCGTTGTAATCGCGCCGGGCGATGGTGATGCGGTTCTCCGTCCCCTCCAGCTGCGACATCAGCG
>CALMGC010000288.1 GCA_937863505.1 uncultured Sphingomonadales bacterium
GGTCGTCGGCGGGCTGTGGATCGCGCTGTGGCGGACAAAGGCGCGGCGCTGGGGCTTGGTGCCCTTAGTGGCTGGAGCGGCGTGGGCGCTGCTCACCCCACCGCCCGACCTGCTCGTGACCGGCGACGGGCAGCACCTCGCGATCCGCACCGACGATGGCGACGTCGCGATCCTGCGCGACAAGGCGGGTGACTATACCCGCGACATGCTGACGGTGAACGGCGGCGTCGACGGCGACCCGGAACTATTGTCCGATCAGCCCACCGCGCGGTGCAACCGCGACCTGTGCCTCGCCACGCGCGAGGCGGGCGGGCGCGAGTGGCGGGTGCTGGCGACGCGGAGCAACTACCACCCAGACGCCAAGCCGCTGACCGAGCTCTGCGCTAAGGTAGACATCATCGTCACCGACCGCCGCCTGCCGCGCGCCTGCAAGCCGCGCTGGCTGATGCTCGACCCGAAACACCTGCGCCGCACCGGCGGGGTGGCGATCACTTTTTCGACCGGGCGCATCCAGACCGTGCTTACGCCCGGCGACGAACACCCCTGGGCCGTCAGTCGTAGCGACGCAGCAGGCCGGACAGCTTACCCTGGACGCGGACCTGGGCGGGGGCGTAGCGCTGGGGATCATAGGCGCGGTTGGCGGGATCGAGCCGCACCATCGCGCCCTCGCGACGAAAATATTTAAGCGTCGCCTCCGCTTCGTCGATCAGCGCCACGACGATCTCGCCGTCGCGCGCGGTCTGCGTGCGGCGGATCAGCGCATAATCGCCGTCGAGGATGCCCGCCTCGACCATCGAGTCTCCCGACACCTCCAGCGCGTAATGCTCGCCTTGGCCGAGCAGCGCGGCGGGGACGGGGAGCATCGTCGCGCCCTCGAACGCCTCGATCGGCAGACCGGCGGCAATGCGGCCGTGCAGCGGGATCTCGACCACGTCGTTGGCGGGGCGCGGCGGGGTGCGCGGGGCGGCGACCGGCTTGGCGCGCTTCTTCTCCGCGCGCTCGGGCATCCGCAGCACCTCCAGCGCGCGCGCGCGGTTGGGCAGGCGGCGAATGAAGCTGCGCTCCTCAAGCGCGCTGATCAGCCGGTGGACACCCGACTTCGATTTCAGCTCCAGCGCCTCGCGCATCTCCTCGAACGAGGGCGACACGCCCGTCTCGGCCAGCTTGTCGTTGATGAAACACACCAGCTCGTGCTGCTTGCGCGTGAGCATCGAAGTTCTCCGTCCGAACAGACGACGAACACGTAGGGAACAAAGAAACTTACGTCAACCCACAAGCAGGATTTCCGCCGAGTCGCCCGCCGCCGCCGCTGGCGCGTGCGGATGGCGGAGCAGCAGGCAGTTGGAGCGCGCCAGCGTGCGCAGCATCGAGCTGTCCTGAATGGCGGCGACACGGACCACGCCGTCGGCCAGTTCGGCGCGCAGATAATCCTGGCGCGGGCCGTTCGCGGGTAGCGGCTCGCCCAATATTGCGCGGTGGACGGCTGGCAGCGGATCGCGCGCGCCCGCCATCGCGGTGATCAGCGGGCGCAGGAAAAGCACCGCCGTTACGAATACCGACACCGGATTGCCGGGCAGCCCGAGCGTCACCGCCCTGCCGAGCCGCCCCGCCATCATCGGCTTGCCCGGGCGAAGCGCGACGCGCCAGAAGTCGATGCTCCCCCCCGCCGCCTCCAGCGCGGGGCGGACGAGGTCGTGGTCGCCCACCGACGCGCCGCCGGTAGTGACGAGGATGTCCGCCGCCGCTCCGGCAAAGGCGTCGCGCATCGTCGCGAGCCGGTCTGGGAGGATGCCGACGTCGACCGTCTCGACCGGCAGGTCGGCGAGCATCGCGGCGAGCATGATTGTGTTCGACTCCGGCAGCGCGAGGCCGCTGACAGGTGCGCCAGGCGGGACCAATTCATCCCCTGTCGCGGCAAGCGCGACGCGGACGCGGCGGCGGACGGGAAGCGTGCCGTGCCCGCCCGTCGCGGCGAGCGCGACGCGGGCGGGGGTGAGGCGCTCGCCCGCAGCGACGAGCAGGTCCCCCTCCAGAAAGTCGAGCCCACGCACCCGAGTGTTGCGCCCGAGCCTGGCCGGGCCCTCGCCAGTGAGCATCAGGCCGTCGCCCTCGCGCCCAGCCTCCTCCTGGATCAACACCGTGTCCGCGCCGTCGGGCATCCCCGCCCCAGTAAAGATGCGCGCCGCCTCTCGCGCGCCAACTGACCCCGCGAAGGGCCGCCCCGCCGCGCTCTCGCCCACCACGCGCCACGGGCCGGGCAGGTCGGCGAAGCGGATCGCATAGCCGTCCATCGCCGACAGCGTGGCGGCGGGCTGCGTCCGCCGCGCGAACACATCCGCCGCCGCCCAGCGCCCGGTCGCCTCGCGAAGCGGCGCGTGCTCGACCGGGAGCGTGGGCCCAAGCGCGAACAGCCGCGCCTGCGCTTCAGGAATAGGAAGCAGCGTCATGACAGATACCCCGCCCGACGCAGCAAACGCTCCAGATCGGCCCGGAACCCGCCGGGCAGACGCGCATCGCTCGGGCAATCGTCCGGCGAGCGCACCCGGCAACCGCGTCGCAGCTGCGCGTCGACCACCGCCCAGGCGCGCGGGAGATCGCCCGCCCGCGCCGCATCGGCGACATAAGCCGCGCAAGCACCCGCGGGCTCAAGCGTTCGGCGCTCGCAGGCAGCGCGCGCGCGGGCCATGTCGGCCCTGTAGAGCGGCTTCAGCGCCGGGTCGGCCGACACATCCTCGCCGCCGTTATCCGTCAGCGCGAGCACGCGCGGAGGCGTCCACGTCGCGGCGCAGCTCGTGAAAGCGCAGTCGAAACGATCGTCCGCCACGACCAGCTCGCCGCGACCGTGCCCGGTGAGATCGCGCGGCCAGCGGAGCTTCTCCGGCTCGACACGGCACAGGCCGTACGAGCCGGGGCGGCCGATGCGGGTGGTCCGGAAACCGCCGTCGACCGGCGTCGCCACCGTGATCTCGACGCACCCGCCCGAGCCGCCTCCGTCGGTGACCAGGATCACGCCCGCACGCCGGTCTCCCGGCCGGAGCGCGCCGATGCCGACGAACCAGCGCAGCCCCGCCCATCCCTCGACCCGCGCCGGTGCCGCTCCCGGCGCGGCTGTCGTGAGCGTCATGTAATGGTCGCCCGCGCCGCACGCTTCGCCGACGGGACGGCCATCGCCGCAGTTCATCAACCGCACCGCCACGCGTAGGCCCGGCGCGTCGATCTCACCCGATCGCGTCGTGACCGGCCATTGGACGAAGCGCCCGGTCGACCACGCGGACGCTTGCGCCGGGAAAGGAACGGCGAGCAACAGCAACGCTGCGAAGAGCTTCGGCATGGCGGCCTCCCACGATCCGGTGCGGCCATGCACCGCTTCGACAGCCGAGCAAAGCGCTGGCTGGCGAGCGGGTCGCGATCCGCCTATCGCCGCGCCATGCCCGCGCTCAAGGTGTTCCGCACGCCGATCGGCTTTCACGACGCCTATGTGGCCGCGCCGAGCCGGAAGGCGGCGCTCGCAGCCTGGGGCGCCGAAGCGGACCTGTTCGCGCGCGGGATGGCGGAGCAGGTGACCGACCCCGCGCTCACCGCCGAGCCGCTCGCAAAGCCCGGCGTGGTGGTGAAGCGGCTGCGCGGCACAGCGGCCGAGCAATTCGCCGCGCTCCCGCCCGACAAGCCCGCGGCGGCTAAACCGAAGCGCGCGTCCAAGCCCCCGCCCAGCCGCGCGGCGCTCGACGCCGCGGAAGCGGCGCTCGCCGAAGCGGAAATGCGGCGAGCGGCCGAGGATGCCGCCATTCGCGAACGCGAGGCGGCGCTGGCGCGGGAGCGGGCGGCCATGGAGAAGCGCCACGCGGCGGAGGCGGCCCGCCTGGAGGGCGCGCGGGATGATGCGAAGGCAGCGTATGAGTTGGCTTTGCGGGCGTGGACCGGATGACGGCTACAATGCCAGCCTATAGCGCAGCTTCCGCCGCTCGCCGTCCGCGTACCGATCGTAATCGGGCGGGAGGTCGACTCCCTCCACGAACGCCGCGCCGAGCCGCTGGAGCGTGTGGATCGACGCGACATTGTCCGGGTTGCAGGTGATCCAGAGCGGGTCGAGCCCGTGGACGCGCGCGAGCGGGAGCAACAGCCGCGTCGCGCGCTCCGCTAGACGCTGACCGCGAAACGGCGGGTCGACCGCGAAACCGACCTGCCCGGCGTAGCGCACCAGCCGCTCGTGGTCGCCGACGCGCAGGCTGATCGTGCCGGCGTGCGCGTTGTTCACCACCATGGCGAAGCGATAAGCGGGGGCGCTCCACCGCGAGCCGTCGGGCGCATCGACGCGGTCGAGCTCCAGCCGCAGATCCCCATCGCGCGCCGCCTCCACCGTCGCGCTCGCATGCACGGCAGCGGGCGTGGGCCCGTTCACTCCACCGTCGCGAGCCGTAGCCCGAACGCGATCATAGAGGCACGCTCGATCACCGTCTTCGACTGCCGGTACGCCGCCGCCATCACGCCGGTCGACAGGGCTACCGCGACCAGCCCGTACCAGAACAGCGCGATGGCCAGCACCAGCGCGAGCGCGATCCACAAGGTCGCGGTCTGGCCGGGCGCGGGCGCGGCGGCGGAGAAGGCGGAGGTGTAAAACGCGATCGCCTTGGCGTTCGACAGGTTGGTCGCAAGCCCGGCGCGATAGGCCCGCCACAGATCGCCGCGCCCGCCCGCTACATCATTTGGCGCGGCCAAGGGGGCGGCGGCAGCTCGCCATAGCCGGACGCCCGCCCAGACGAGGTACGCCGCGCCCACGATCCTGAGCAGCAACCGGGTCCATGGAAACAGCGCGAATACGATGGCAATGCCGAACAGGCTGACCGATGCCCAAAGCGCGCTGACCGACACGACGCCTAGTACGGCCACGAGCGCTTGCCGGCGCCCGCCCGCGACCGCCCGTTGCGCGATGACCATGAAATTGACTCCGGGGCTGAGCACGCCGAGCGCGAAGATGGCGCCGACGGACAGGAGTGCGTGAGTGTCGAGAGCTTGCATCGGTGCGCCTCCTTGCTCGATCATCTAGACTGGACCGAGGGTCTCCGCCCGCCACTCGCCCGACTTGCCGCCCGTTTTGCTCAGCAGGCGTACGTCTCCGATCACCATCGCCTTGTCGACCGCTTTCACCATGTCGTACACCGTCAATAGCGCGACGGTGGCGGCGATGAAGGCTTCCATCTCGACGCCGGTCTTGCCCTCGGTGGCGCAGGTCGCGGTTACTGTGACGCCGCTCTCGTCCGCCGCGAGGTCGAGCGACACGCGGGTGAGCGGAAGCGGGTGGCAGAGCGGGATCAGCTCGCTCGTGCGCTTGGCGGCCATGATGCCCGCGACGCGCGCGACCGCGAGCACGTCGCCTTTCTTCGCTGCGCCGTTGTGGATCGCGGCGGCGGCCTCGGCGATCATGGTGATGCGCCCGGTCGCGACCGCCTCGCGGGAGGTGACCGCCTTGCCCGCGACGTCGACCATGTGCGCCGCGCCCGCTTCGTCGAGATGGGTGAGCTCGCTCACCCGCCGAGCAACGCGCGCGTCGCCGCCTCCACGTCGGGCTGGCGCATCAGCGACTCGCCGACGAGGAAGCAGCGGATGCCGTGATCGGCGGCGGCTTGCAGGTCCGCGTGCGTCGCGATGCCGCTCTCCGACACGACCGTGTAGCCCGGCGGCACCCGCGCGGCGAGCGCCCACGCGCGGCGCGGGTCGGTCTCGAACGTGCGCAGGTCGCGGTTGTTGACGCCGATCAGCCGCGAACGGAGCCGCAACGCGCGGTCGAGCTCCGCCTCGTCATGCACCTCGACCAGCACGTCCATGCCCAGCGCCAGCGCCGCCGCCTCCAGCTCGGCGAGCGCGCCGTCGTCGAGCGCGGCGGCGATCAGCAGGATCGCATCCGCCCCGTTCGCGCGCGCCTCTTCGACCTGCCACGGGTCGATCATGAAGTCCTTGCGGAGGACAGGCAGGGCGATGGCGGTACGCGCCTCGCGGAGGTAAGCGAGGCTGCCCTGGAAATGCGGCTTGTCGGTCAGCACTGACAGACACGCCGCACCGCCCTCTTCGTAAGCGCGGGCGTGCGCGGCGGGGTCGAAGTCGGCGCGGATCAGGCCCTTAGAGGGCGACGCTTTCTTCACCTCGGCGATCAGCGCGAAGCCGGTCGCCGCCCTCGCGCGCAGGGCCGCGTGGAAGCCGCGCGGTGGGGCGGCGAGCGCGGCGTCGTGGTGCAGGATGGCGTCGGCGTGGCTGAGCGTCGCGTGGTGGTCGGGGTCGAACGCGACCGCCTCCGCCAACGCCGCCTGCTTGCGACGGTCGACCTCGGCGCGCGTGGTGGCGAGGATGGCGGACAAGCGATCGGTCATGCGGCGATCCAGCGGTCGAGCAGGTCCGCCGCCGCGCCCGCGTCAATCACTTCGGCGGCGTGGGCGGCGGCAGGGGCGAGCGCGGCGAAGCGGCCCGCGACGACCAGCGCGGCGGCGGCGTTGAGCAGCACCGCGTCACGATACGCCCCGCGCTCGCCGCCGAGCAGCGCGCGCAACGCGGCGGCGTTGTGCGCCGGGT
>CALMGC010000289.1 GCA_937863505.1 uncultured Sphingomonadales bacterium
GCCAGCGTCCGCGTCGCCTCGCCCAGCGCCCAACGGCCGAGCGGGACGATCAGCCCCGACTCCTCCGCCACCGGAATGAAGTCGGCGGGCGCATGGTCGCGTCCCGCTTCGTCCGTCCACCGCGCCAGCGCCTCGAAGGCGTGGATTTGCCCGTTGGCGAGGTCGCAGATCGGTTGGTAGCTCAGCCGCAACTCGCCCTCGTCGAGCGCGCGGCGGAGCGCGGTCTCCATCGCGAATCGCTCGCGAAGCGCGTCAAGCGCCTGGGTCTGATAGGTTTCCGCGCGGCCCGATGCCTTGGACCGCTTGAGCGCGAACTGCGCGTGACGGATCAGCTCCTCCGCATCGCCATCCGTCTCGCCGCCGAGCGCGATGCCGACCGAACACGACACGCGGAACTCCAGCTCCGACAAGCGGAACGGCTCGGCGAACGCATTGCGAATCCGCTTGGCGACATGATCCGCATCGCTCGGCCCTTCCACCACCGTGAGCAGAATGCCGAACTCGTCCCCGCCGGTGCGCGCCAAGAGGTCGCCCGCGCGCAACGCCCCGCGCAGCCGCCGCGCGACGGTGATCAGCAGTTCATCCCCCGCCATGCTGCCGAGACAGGCGTTGACGCGCGCGAAGCGATCGAGGTCGATCATCAGCACCGCGTATCGCTGACGCTCCGCCGTCATCGCCTGTTCGAGGCTGTCCAGGAAACCGGCGCGATTGGGCAGTCCGGTCAGACTGTCGGTCGCCATGACGCGGCGCAGGCTGTCCTCCGTCCGCAGTTGCGCCGTCTCATCGACCAGTGACACCAGAACGCGACCGACACCGTGGTAGAACACGCGCGCCAACGTCACCCGGTAATGCCGCCCGTCGACGCTGTCGCCGACCTGCCACGTCCACGAATCGCGCGCCTCGCCGCTGTCGACAAAGGTGGCGATGCGCGGGCCGAGCCGCGCGATCAGCACCGACCGTTCCGCGCGCGTGCCCAGTCCGGCGAGCCGGAACGCGTGGTTGACCGCCTCGAACCGGAAGCGCCCGCCCTCGCAATCGACCAGCGCCGCCGGGATCGGCAACAGCTCCAGCGCTCCCTCCGCGCCCGTCAGCTCGGGAGGCACGGGCGTGGTCATCCGGAACGGCGGGACCTGCAAGGACGCGGCGAAACTCATCCGAATCCGACCTAATCCCGCGATCGTTAACGCGGGTCTAAGTCACTGATCTGGATTACTGCCGATGATCAGAAACGGTTATCGCGGGGAAACCCGTTGGGCGGCATCCGGCCCGCCGCGCCGCGCGCAGCGCGCCAGGGCGCAAGGTCGGTCTCGGTCCGGGTCCGCGCGCTTTCGCCGCGCATCGTCCAGCTGAGGCCCGCGGCGAAGCTGAACGCGACGGCGTCGGCCAGCCCGCCCTCGCTATAGCGTTGCAGCTGCACGCCCTGCCCGCGTGCGAGCTCTGGCAGCTCGGCGAGGGGGAACACGAGCAGCCCCGGTTGTCGCCGATCACCGCGAGATAGTCCGCCGTCGTTAAGAGCGGGCGCACGACCTTGAGCTGCGCGCCGGGGCGCGGCGTCATCACCGCCTTGCCCTTGCGGGTCTCGGCAAGGACGTCCGCGACCGGCACCACGAAGCCGCGCCCGTCGCTGGCGGCGACGAGCAGCTTGCCCGCCGGCTCCGCGCGGAGCAGCGCGATCACGCCGGTCGCGCCGTCGAGGTCCACCATCAATCGCACCGGCTCGCCGAACCCGCGCCCGCCGGGCAGCTTGTCGGCCCCGAGCGTGTAGAACCGCCCGTTGGCGACGACGAGCAGCAGCTTGTCGGTGGTCTGCGCATGGAACGCGAACAGCGGCCCGTCGCCTTCCTTGAACTTGAGCGTTTCGGCGGCGGCAAGGTCGTTGTGCCCGCGCATCGCCCGGATCCAGCCGCGTTGCGACAGGATCACCGTCACCGGCTCGCGCTCGATCATCGCCTCGAGCGGGATGTCGCGCGTCGGCGCGGCCTCCTCCACCAGCGTCCGCCGCGCGCCGAGCGGCGTCGCGGGGCCGTAGCGGTCGCGCAACTTGCCCATGTCGCGTTTCAGCCGCCGCCGCTGCAGCTTTTCGTCGCCGAGCAGCTTGGCCAGCTCGGCCTGTTCCTTCTCCAGCTTGGCCTGTTCGGTGCGAAGCTCCAGCTCCTCCAGTCGCCGGAGCGAGCGCAGCCGCATGTTGAGGATCGCCTCCGCCTGCCGGTCGGACAGCGTGAACTCCGCCATCAGCACCGGCTTGGGCTCGTCCTCGCCGCGGATGATCTCGATCACGCGGTCGAGGTTGAGGAACGCGACCATGTAGCCGCCCACCAGCTCCAGCCGGTCGGCGATCTTGGCCAGCCGGTGCTCGGTACGGCGGCGCAGCACCACGAACTGATGCTCGACCCAGGCCGACAGCGCCTCGTGCAGGCTCATCACTCGCGGCGTCCGGTGCTTGTCGAGCACGTTGAGGTTCAGCGGCACGCGGATTTCGAGGTCGGACAGGCGGAACAGCCCGTCCATCAGTACCTGCGGGTCGACGGTACGGCTGCGCGGCTCGAGCACGAGGCGGATTTCCGAGTCGGATTCGTCGTTGACGTCGGCGAGGATCGGCAGCTTGCGCTCGTTGACCAGCGCCGCGATCTGCTCGATCAGCTTGCCCTTCTGGATGCCGTACGGGACCTGATCGACGATCACCCGCCACGCGCCGCCCTTGTCGCGCTCGACCGACCAGCGCGCGCGGACACGGAAACTGCCGCGCCCGGTGGCGTAGGCCTCGCGGATAGCGGCGGGGGTGTCGACGACGAGGCCGCCGGTGGGGAAGTCGGGGCCCTTCACGAACGCGAGCGGGTCGGCCTGCGCATCGTCGATCAGCGCGATCGCCGCGTCGAGCAGCTCGGCGGCATTGTGCGGCGGGATGCTGGTCGCCATCCCCACCGCGATCCCGCTCGCGCCGTTGGCGAGGAGGTTGGGGAACATGCCCGGAAACAGCTCGGGCTCCTGCTCCTCGCCGTTATAGGTCGGGCGATAGTCGGTCGCGTCCTCGTCCAGCCCCTCCATCAGGTCGATCGCGACCTGCGTCAGCCGCGCTTCGGTGTAGCGATAGGCGGCGGGGTTATCGCCGTCGATATTGCCAAAGTTACCCTGCCCGTCGACCAATGGGTAGCGGAGCGCGAAATCCTGCGCGAGGCGGACCATCGCGTCGTACACCGACTGGTCGCCATGCGGGTGGTATTTGCCGATCACGTCGCCAACGACGCGCGCGCATTTCTTGTACCCCGACGCGGGGTCGAGCCGGAGCAGCCGCATCGCCCAGAGCAAGCGGCGATGCACCGGCTTTAGCCCGTCGCGCACATCGGGCAGCGAGCGCGCGGTAATCGTCGACAGCGCGTAGACGAGATACCGGTCGGACAGCGCGGTGTCGAATGGCGCGTCCAGGATGCCGATCGGCGCGTCGTCGTCGGTCAGGTCGGTGGCCATGCAGGGCGTTCCCTACCCGTTCGCACGCGCCTTGTCCAAATCACCATGCCAGCGTGGTGCCGAGGCGGACGGTGCGCGGGCGCAGCGGCGTCGACAGGTCGCGCGCGGCGAGCGCGAACGGGTTGCCGAACGCGAACAGGTTGGCGCGCGTATCGCCGAGGTTCTCGCCCGTCACCGACCATTGCACGCGCCCGCGCCGCCAGCCCGCGCGCGCGCCGAAGGTGGTATAGCGCCCCTGGCTGATGTCGAGCAGGTCGCCCGCGCCCAGCACCGAGCGCCCGACCCGCGTCGCCGAGGCACCAACGCTCAGCCCGTCCCCGCGCCCGACCCGCCATTCATACGACGCGTCTAGCGACATCGCGAGCGCGGGCGTTTCGGGCAGGCGGCGGTGCGCGGGGCTCGACAGCATCGCGAGCGCGCCGGTGATGCGGTTGGAGGTGTAGAGGAACGACCCGCTCGCGTGCAGCCCGCGGACGGGCGTCCAGTCCGCCGTGCCCTCGGCCGCGACGATCCGCGCGTCGCCGAGGTTGATCGTGTAGGGCAGCCCGCGCCGGTTGACGAGGTCCGCCTGGATGTCGCGCCACTGTGCGAGGCTGACGCCGCCGGTGAAAGACACGCCCGTCTCGCCGGGGTGCAGCCGCCGCAGCCCCACCTCGCCGACGCGGATCGAGTCGGCGTCGAAGTCCGCGACCCGCCCCACCCCGCGCGCGACCGCGAGCCCGCCGGTGCGGAAGCCCGACTGGACCCGCGCATAGGCGGCGAGCGTCGGCGACAGCTTCCAGTCGATCGCCGCCGTGGGATCGACCCGGCGCGAGGTACGGCCCGCGACGAAGCTGCCGCCCTTGGGCGAGAAGGAGGGCTCGCCATCGGTGCGTGCGATCGTCACGCGCCCCCCGCCGGTCAGCGACAGGTTGGGCAGCACCGCCAGCGTAGCCTCGCCGAACAGGGCCGCGGTGCGGGTGCGGTTGGTGACGCCGATGATGTCCGCTTCCTGCCCGATCGGCCCCAGCGCGCGCGACTCGCTGTCCCGGTTTTGCAGCAACGCGACACCGACGACCCAGGACGACCCGCTGGCGAGCGACCGCGACACGCGCGTCTCCTGCGTCAGCAACAGGCGCGAACCGTCGGTCTGGTACGCGGTCGGCGGCGCGCCCGGACCCTGCGCTGGCGTCGCGTCGAACAGATCGGCGGAATGGTAGGTCGCGACGCCGAACACCGACAGCAATCGCAGCCCGCTCGTCCAATCCTTGCTCAGCGTGAGGCTGCCCAGCCCGACCTCGCTGTCGAACGGCTCGGCAAAGGCGGCGCGGCGCGCGAGCGGGCCGGTGCGCAACTCCGCGTACATCGCGTCGCGCGCGGCGATGCGCTGGTAGGCGCCGGTCGCGTCCACTCGCCAGCCGCCGCCCGGCGACCAGCGCGCGGCGACGCGCCCGCCGACGGTGTCGACCCGATTGACGTCGGACAGCCCGCGCCCGGGGTCGTCGATGTAGCCGCCCTCGCGCGAGCGATATGCAACCGCGCGAACGCCCAGCCGCCCGTCCACGATCGGCAGGTTGATCATCCCGCTCGCGTCGAAGCCGGGCGTGCCGTGCGTCGTCGCGGACACGCCCGCCGCGACGCTGCCGCTGGCCCGCGAGAGGTCGACCGGGTTGGGGATGATGCGGACGATGCCGCCGATCGCGCCCGAGCCGTACAGCGTCCCCTGCGGCCCCTCAAGGACCTGCACTTCCTTGACGTCGTAGAGCTTGAGGTCCGGGTCCTGTTCCGAATAGCCGACCTGCACGTCCCCGAGGTACACGCTCGCGGTCGACTGGGTCGCGCCGTTGAAGCTCGAATCGGCGATACCGCGCACGAATACCTTGTCGCGACCGGGGCCGAGATCGGTGGTCTGAAGAACGGGCGTCGCGCGGGCGAGGTCGGTCACGTCCGCATCGGGAACGCTGAGCGGCCAGCGATGCGCGCCGATCACGACGAGGCTTCCCGGATAACGGAGCAGCGGCACGCGCTGCTTGCTGGCGGTGACGACCACCTCCGCGCTTCCGGCCTCGCGAGGGGGCGCGGACGATGGGGGCGGCGCGGGACGGACCTTGGCGACGCGGACCGGCGCGAGCGCGCGGACGACACGGAAGCTACGTGCATCGACCGCGACCGCGCGATAGCCGCTGCCCACCAGCAGTCGGTCGAGCGCGCGGCGGGTGGAGAGGCTGCCCGACACCGCGCGCGCGCGGACCTGGCGCAGACCCGGCTCGGTGCTGATCACGTCCGCCCCCGTCTGGTGCGCGAGCAGCGCCAGCGCCTGATCGAGCGTGGTCGCGGGAATGTCGATCGGGGCGTCGCGCGCGCTCGCCGCCGCCGACCAGCAGGCGGCGAGGACGGCTAACGCAAGGTATCTAGCGGGCGCGAACGACCCAGCACGCGCCGTCGCGACGCGCGTCCGCTCCGATGAGCGCCGCGAAATGGGGGATGTCCTGCGCAGCCGATCCACTCAAGGTGATCGTGCCGGTAAAGGGTTGATCGGGCAAGCCTTCACCCAGCGAAACAGGCGTCCCGTATCGACGCTCCAGCGCGGCGGCGACGTTGGCGAGCGGCGCGCCCGTGTAGCTCAGCCGCCCGCTCCGCCAATCGCCCACCGCGTCGGGCGACACCTGCCCCAGCGCCACGCGGTCGCCCTGCGCGGACAGCGACTGGCCCGCGCGCAGCACGGTCGCCGACACGCCCGGCTCGAACGCCACCGACCCCTGCGCCACCGTCACCTCGACCCGCGAAGGGGCGAGAGCGACGTCGAACACCGTGCCCATGTCCTGGATCGTGCGCCCGCCCGCGTGGAGCGTGAACGGTTGCGCCGAGTCGTGGCGAACGTGGAACACCGCCTCGCCCGCGTCGAGTGACGCCACGCGCGCGTCGCGGCGATCTAGCGTCAGCCGGGTCGCGCCGTTCATCTCGATACTGGTCGCATCCGCCAGTGTCACCGTGCGATGCTCGCCCGGCTGCGTCTCGACCGAATAGGGCTCCGCGCCGCCATGGATGGTCGGCAGCGCAAGCAGCGCCG
>CALMGC010000290.1 GCA_937863505.1 uncultured Sphingomonadales bacterium
GGCGGGGCGTGTTGTTCGTCCTGTCCTCCCCCTCGGGCGCGGGCAAATCGACGATCGCGCGGATGCTGCTGGCCGACGCGCCGGACCTGGAGATGTCCGTCTCCGCCACCACCCGCCCGATCCGCCCGGGCGAGGTGGACGGGCGCGACTACCACTTCGTCTCGCTCGACCGGTTCCGCGCAATGGTCGCGGGCGGTGAGTTCCTCGAATGGGCGCACGTCTTCGGCCATCGCTACGGCACCCCGCGCGCGCCGGTCGAGCGGATGCTGGCGGCGGGGCGCGACGTGCTGTTCGACATCGACTGGCAGGGCGCGCAGCAGCTCTATCAGCTCGCGGGCGGCGACGTGGTGCGCGTCTTCGTGCTGCCCCCATCGATGGAGGAACTGCGCGCCCGCCTTGAACGCCGCGCGACCGACGCGCCGGAGGTGATCGACGCGCGCATGAACCGTGCCGCGAACGAGGTCAGCCATTGGGACGGCTATGATTATGTGCTGATCAACGGCGATGTCGACCGCTGCTTCCGCGACGTGAAGACGATCCTGGCGGCGGAACGGCTCAAGCGCTCGCGCCAGACGGGGATGATCGGCATCGTGCGAAGGCTGACGCGGTAGGGAGGATCAGCCCTTCCGGAGCGCCTCCGACCCACGCTTGTGCTTGGCGTCCATCGCCGCGAAGCGCGACAGATAGGCCCTGATTGCGGGCTCCTTGGTGGTCGCCTGTTCCTTGTCGGCGTCCTGCTTGTCCTCGCTATTGATGCGGTTCTGCTCCTCGACATAAGCCTTGTCGAACGCCGCGCCGTTCATCGCGCGAAGTTTGGCGAGCCGCCCCGTGTCCGCCGCCGTCATGCCGCCGGGCGCACTGACACCCTCTGACTGCGCGAGCCTGTTCAGTGTGGCGTTGACCTGTGTGTGGTCGCGCACGACCATTTGCGAGAATTGCCGGATCGCGGGCTTGGTCGCCTTGCTCGCGCCGAGTTGCGCCAGCGCGAGCTCGTAACGCCCGCCCTGGATATCTTGCGTCAGGAACGCGCGGTCCGCATCGGTGACGCGCGCCTGCGCGGCGGCGGCGAGCGACAGCGCCACGGCGGCGGCGGCGAAGCTGAGCTTCAGCATGGGAGTTCTCCGACGGTCCTCGCCCAGAACCGTCGGCAGGCGCGGGGGTTCCGAACGCGGCGCGCGCGTCAGGCTGTGGCGACAAGCTGGAGGAACGCCACCGCCGCATCATAGTCGCGCTTGCGGCTCTCCCGCGCCTGCACCGCGAGCGCGTCCTCGCCCCATTGCTCCGCCTGCCAGTCCTCGTCGCACTCGGCCGCGCGCCAGACCTCGTCCGCCGTCATCGCCCCCTGCGCCAGCGCTAGTGCGAGGATGAGCGAGCCGGTGATCGTCACCACCGGCGACAGCGGCGCGAGTTCCCAAGGCGAGCGCGCCGCCACCGCTTCACCGAGCCGCGCGATCGTCGCGGGCGGTTGCGCCCGGTGCATCACGCCGGTGACGACCGCGAACCGCACGTCGTAGCGCGCCCGCGCCCACGCGAGCGGGGGGTCCCACAATGCCGCTTGCCGCTCGACCAAGGGCACGGGCGCATCGGCGCGGTAGCAGAGCAGATCGCTCTCCGCATAGCGCGCGAGCCCCGCCGCAAAGGCGCGCGGGTCGGGCGCAACCCGGTCGATGGCGGCGTTGGCGAGCCCGGTCAGCGGCATCGCGCGCGGGTCGACATCGTCCTCCACCGCTCGCCACTCCGCCGCGACCGCCTCGGCGAGCGCGGCGTTCGGGAGTGCCAGCGGCACGCGCCCGGGCGTGCGCACCGGCCGCTCGTCGAGCCGCACCACGCGGGCGGCATCGATGCCGACCTCTCGCCAGAACCGCTTCACCGCTCGCCGCTCCGCCACCGGTGCGCGAGCGCGCCCGTCACCGTCGCCATGAAATACAGCGCCGCCAGCACCAGCCCCGCGCCGATCGCCTTGGGGGCCGTCGTATGCGCCTTGGCGATCAACGCCACGCCGAGCAGCGCCCCCGCGATGCCGAGGAGGCGGACGCCGGTGAGCGCGAACCAGCGGGCGCGGGGGGTGGGTGAAGCAGGCATGGCGAAAAGATAGGGTGGGCGTCGCCCTAGTCCTAGGCGGGGGTGAGAGTTGCGTTTGAGCCGATTATGGCGGAGCACCATTGGTGCAGCGTTGGCTGAATTAATGGCGCGGCTCCGGCGTGTTAAGGTGATAAATTAGGTGACAGTACCGATGGTCATAATTGCAATTCGCTCAACGGATCGCACCAGCTTTCTGCGATTGGCGCTGACCATTCTTGCGGTTGTGGCCGGTACCACGGTCGTAACGGCTAAAACCGCGCCTACACCAACCGGCCGCGTCGTCGCGATCACGTTCGACGATCTGCCCTATATGAGCGAGAAGCGTGGCGTATTGGGGGGTGACGTTGAAGCAGCGGTTGCCGCTCAACATCGCATCATCCGAGCGCTCAGGCGAAACCGCATTCCCGCGACCGGCTTCGTCAATGAAGACAAGGTGGAAGCGCTCGGGCCGGTCGGTCACCAACTTGTCGCCGAGTGGAACAAGGGCCTGCTCGCCCTTGGCAATCACGGCTACAGCCACTTCGACAGCAACGACCGCGACCTCCCTGAGATCGAGCGCGAGATGGTAAACGGAGAGGCGACGATCCGACCAATGGCCGCTGCTGTTGGTCGCGCAATTCCGTTCTTCCGATTTCCTTACAATCACGTCGGCGACACCGAACGCAAGCGCGTCGCGATCGAGCAGCTTCTCGCCAGACATGGCTATTCGCTAGCGGCATCGACCATCGACACATCGGATTACCTGTTCAACCAAGCTTACGAGCGCGCTTTCACCGCGCGCGATCCGTCCATGATGAAGCGGATTAAGCAAGCGTACCTCGACTATAGTCGAGTCCAGATCGTCTATTACGGAGAACTGGATCGAAAGGTGGTCGGGCGCGAGGTACCCGCGATCATGCTTTTACATGCTAACCGGCTGAACTCTGAGACGATCAACGCATTGCTCGGCCTTTTCCGCTCAACCGGGTATCGCTTCGTGTCACTCGTGGAAGCGCAATCCGATCCCGTTTATGCGGTCCCGCCCGCTGTCGCGACGAAATTCGGCCCGATGTGGGCGTATCGCTGGGCTCGGGAACGCAAGGTGAAGGTTGATGGGCGGCTGGAGCAGGAACCGCCGGTTTGGCTACAGTCCTACGCTGACATTTCAATCAAATAGAAAGCAGATCAACGGTCGCGTGCGGCACCTCGTCTGGCTCGCCCGCGCGTTCCACAACCTCACTGCCCCGCTACCCACCCCGCGCGCGGCGTTCGCCCTTGCGCGCGCGGCGAACCGACTTGGCGTGCGCCTTTGCCCGTTGCTTGAGCACCGCCTTGCCCGGCGCGGGCTTGTCGTCGTCGAGCGCGAGCGCGTCCGCCGCCGCCTGTTCGAAGCCGAGCGAGGCGAGGCTCTCGGCGAAATGCCCGGGCAGCTCCGCCGAGACGTCGACCCGCCCGCCGTCGGGGTGGTCGACCCGGATGCGCCGGGCGTGGAGGTGCATCTTGCGGCTGATCCCGCCGGTGAGGAACGCGGCCTGCCCGCCATATTTGCCGTCGCCCACGATCGGGTGGCCGATCGCGCTCATGTGGACGCGCAGCTGATGCGTGCGACCGGTGAAGGGCTGGAGCTCGACCCAGGCCGCGCGGTTGCCCGCGCGCTCGATCACGCGGTAGCGGGTGCGCGCGGGGCTGCCCTCCGCCTCGTCGACGTGCATCTTCTCGCCGCCGGTGCCGGGCTGTTTGGCGAGCGGCAACTCGATCATTCCGTCGTCGATCGAGGGCACGCCGACCACCAGCGCCCAATAGACCTTGCGCGCGGTGCGGCTGGAGAAGGCCTTGGCGAACGAGGCGGCCGCCCGCGTCGTGCGCGCGAGCAGCAAGGCGCCGGACGTGTCCTTGTCGAGCCGGTGGACGAGCTTGGGGCGGCTGGCCGCGTCGAACTGGAGCGCGTCGAGCAGGCCGTCGACATGCTCGGTGGTCTTGGTCCCGCCCTGCGTCGCGAGGCCGGGGGGCTTGTTGATAACGAGCGCCTGGGAGTCCTGATGGATGACCAGCTCGCGCGCGAAGGCGATCTGGTCGTCGCTGAGCGGCGGGCGCTCGCGCTGCGGCTTGGCGGGCGCGCGGGCGGGCTCGGCGGGGGGGACGCGCAGGGTCTGCCCCGCCTCCAGCCGGTCGCCGGGCGCGGCGCGCGCGCCGTCGACGCGCAGCTGCCCGGTGCGCGCCCACTTCGCGACGGCGGTGTAGCTGGTGTCGGGCAGGTGGCGCTTGAACCAGCGGTCGACGCGGATGCCGTCATCGTCAGGCGCGATGGTGAACTGGCGGACGTTGGCGGGGTCCGTACTCATCCGAGCCTCGTGAGGCCGAGCCCCGTGACCAAGGCCGCGATCGACCCCGCGACCGAGACGAGCAGGTATCCCGCCGCCGTCGCGAGCTGCCCCCGTTGCGCGAGCAGGACCACGTCGAGCGAGAAGGAGGAAAAGGTGGTGAACCCGCCGAGCACGCCGACGCCGAGGAACAACCGCCATGGCTCCGCCGCCGCGACCCGCGCGAGCGCTCCGACCAGCACGCCCATCAGCAGCCCGCCGGTGACATTGACGAACAGCGTCCCCCACGGGAAGCCAGCGCCCAGCCAGGCGACCGCCGCGCGCCCGGCCAGGTGCCGCGCCCCCGCCCCGAGCGCGCCGCCGGTCATCACGAGAAGAAGCGCTGGCATGGTGGCCGCGTTAGAGCGGTTGCGGCGCGAAGGGAACCGCCCGGCTGCTTATCGCCCCGCGTCGACCATCAGGTCCACGTCCGTGCCGTTGTCGCGTGGGCGGAGCATGACGAGGAACGCACCCCCGCCGGGCTTGGTGCCGCCGAGCAGCTGCTGCGCGCCCTCCGCCCCATGCTCCGCGTGATAGCCCGCCGCGCTGGTACGGGTGTAGTACCAGTCGAGCACGCGCTCCACAGCTGCCGAACTGCGAAAGCTCACCACGCGGAGCGCACAGCCGCGCGCGTCCGCGCCCGCCGCCTCGGTCACGCGCGCGTCGGGGTAAAGCGGGACACTGGCGGGCAGCCTCATCGCCCACGCCGCGGAATAGCCGATCGCCGCGGTGCAGGTCGCGGGTGCGCCCGTCCGCTCGGCCAGCGCGCCGAGCGTCAGCGCCTGTCGCGCGGCGGCGCATTGCGGGCAGGTGCCGCTTGCGGGCGGGGCGTGGCGGAGCGTCTCCGTCTCCGCCGGGCCGGCGCGCGCGGCGATGTCGGGGGAGGGCAGGGCGCCCAAGCGCGGCTGCGGCGGCGGTCGCACCGCGTCGGCGTTGGACTGCCCCACCAGCGCGGGGTCGACCATGATCTGATCGTGGAGCGCCGCCTTGACCGCCGGGTCGTTCGCGGGCGCGTTTGCATTCGCGCCGGTCAGTTCCTGGTCGAGCGAGGCGAGCCGCTGGCCGGTGTCGTGCTTCGCCCCGCACGCCGCCAGCAGCGCCGGGAGCAGCAACGGCCACATCGTCCTTGCCATGCCGCGCTCGCTCCCTTGCCTCCCGCGCACCCTGCACGAGCAGCGGTTGAGGAAGCGTTAGGCCAACAGCACCCGCCCCAGCGCCGCGCCGATGCCGAGCATCCCGATCAGCATCTGCGGGATCCTCAGCCGCGCGAAATGCGCGGGCGCATTCCCGGTCTTGGCCGCGCGCGTGTCGAGCCATGCTACCAGAGTGTAACCCAGAAGCAACAGCGTCAGCTCGGCCGGGAAGCCGGGCACGATCAGCGCCGCCAGCCCGAGCAGGAAATACGCCGTCATCGTCACAATCTCGACCGTGGTGGAGGCGCGGCGGTTGCCGAAGCCGAATCCGCGCCGGACTCCAGCGATGAACACGAGGATCAACGCCGCCCACAACACGACCGCCTGCACCGCGAACAGCTCGAGCGGCGGCGGCAGTAGCCATGCTCCCGCGCCGCCCAAAACCAGTGGCAGCATCGGGCCGTAGCCGAGCACAAGGCTGTTGACGGGAACGCGTGGGTCGTGGGGATCATCCATGTTCGCGCCAACGCCGAGCAGGTGACGCGGGTTGCGCGGCGCGGTACGAGGGCGCGCATGGCCGAACACTTCACCATCCGCTCGTTCACCGACGCGCTCGCGCCCGATTTCCACCGCATCAACGCCGCCTGGATCGAGACGATGTTCCGGCTGGAGCCGACCGACCTCGACGTGCTGCTCCACCCGCGCGAGCGCATCGTCGACCCGGGCGGGGCGGTGCTGTTCCTCCAAGCGCCCGGTGAAGGCGTGATCGGCACGGTGGCGCTG
The DNA here is from genome assembly GCA_937863505.1 of uncultured Sphingomonadales bacterium. GTDB lineage: Bacteria > Pseudomonadota > Alphaproteobacteria > Sphingomonadales > Sphingomonadaceae > Sphingomonas. The sequence goes on from CALMGC010000290.1 coordinate 6,338, forward strand.
CAAAAGACCGGCGAGCGTCAGTTCGAGCTGACCAAGATGGGTGTCACCGCCGCCGCGCAGGGGCGCGGTGCGGGCGAGGCGCTGTTGCGCGCGGCGCTGGCAGAGGCGGTGAGGCTGCGGGCGGAGCGGCTGTACCTCCTCACCAGCAGCAAATGCGCGACCGCGATCCGGATGTATGAGCGGAACGGGTTCCGGCACGACGCGGAGGTGATGCGCGAGTTCGGGGGTCGGTATGCGCGGTGCGACGTGGCGATGCTATACCACGCCGCGTCGGGCGAAAATCTCGGCATGGGGGATCGTCACGCCGAGTGACGGGAGGTCGAGATAGACCGGATCATCATGGTCCCGGTCCGACCACCATCGCGGTCCCGTTCTCTGGACGACCCGCAACCGCTCGCGCCAGGGATCGACGAACACGATCGTGTCGATCGTGGCGACCGCCTGATATTCGGGCAGCTTGATCTTGAGATCCACAGCCTCCGTCGACTCTGAAAGAATTTCGATCACCACGCGCGCGTTTGGCATCGTACGCAGTTCGTCGTCCTCGGGACGCTCGAGGTCGCCGCAGAACACACCCACATCGGGGTAGCGGACCGAGCGCGCGTGTGTCTGCACGCCGGTGTCGGGGCCATAAGGATGACAGTCGCCGCCGCGCAAAGCGTTGCTCAGAAAAGTCAGCAGGTTGCGCTGGATGCGGGTATGCGCGCGCGTGCCGCCGGTCATCATGCGGATGATGCCGTTGTCGAGCTCGGCGCGCTGGTCCGGCCCGAAGTCCATCAGCAGGAACTCTTCCGCCGTCAGAAGGCGCTGCTGTGGGTCGGTGGCCATCGAGCGGGAGTATAAGCCGGTAGCGCGGACAAACAAAGGGCCGGAGCGAGTGCTCCGGCCCTTTGCTGTGGCTTGCAAGGCTGGCGCGGGCAAAGCCCGCGCTGGACGTCAAACGAGTTCGACGGCTTTGCCGCCGACTCGCTGGCCGATCCGGCGTGAGTCCTGCGCCAGCGAGGCTGGCGCAGGCCACGCTCGGATCAGAAGTCCATGCCGCCCATGCCGCCCATTCCGCCGCCGCCGCCCATCGGCAT